>CAZTED010000007.1:10628-12084 GCA_964612175.1 uncultured Sphingomonadaceae bacterium | reverse complement strand
CGATGCGCCCGCAGACCTTTGCCGTCTCGGCCACGCCGGGCAACTGGGAGATGGAGCAGACCGGCGGGGCCTTTGCCGAGCAGGTCATCCGCCCGACCGGCCTGATCGACCCGCCGGTGGAAGTGCGCCCGGTGGAAGACCAGGTGCAGGACTGCATTGCCGAGGCCAAGGCCACCGCCGCCAATGGCTATCGCACGCTGGTCACCACGCTGACCAAACGCATGGCCGAAGACCTGACCGAATTCATGCACGAACAGGGCGTGCGCGTGCGCTACATGCACTCCGACGTGGAGACGCTGGAACGCATCGAACTCATCCGTGACCTGCGCATGGGGGTCTATGACGTGCTGATCGGCATCAACCTCTTGCGCGAAGGGCTCGACATCCCCGAATGCGGGCTGGTTGCCATCCTCGATGCCGACAAGGAAGGCTTCCTGCGTTCGGAGACGAGCCTGATCCAGACCATCGGTCGTGCCGCGCGCAACATCGACGGCAAGGTGATCCTCTATGCCGACCGGATAACCGGCAGCATGGAACGGGCCATGGCCGAAACCGACCGCCGCCGCGAGAAACAGCGCCAGTACAACGAAGAACACGGCATCACGCCCACCACCATCAAGCGCCAGATCCAGGACATCGTCGCCCACACCGCCAGCAAGGACGGCGTGCTGGTGGAGATCGATGCCGAAGGGGCCAACAACCTGGTCGGCCACAACCTCAGGGCCTATATCGAGGACCTCGAAAAGAAGA
Organism: uncultured Sphingomonadaceae bacterium; assembly: GCA_964612175.1. Lineage (GTDB taxonomy): Bacteria > Pseudomonadota > Alphaproteobacteria > Sphingomonadales > Sphingomonadaceae > Alteraurantiacibacter. Next base: position 11,334 of record CAZTED010000007.1, on the reverse strand, counting down.
TGCGCGCAGCGGCCGCCGATCTGGAATTCGAGGAAGCCGGTCGCCTGCGCGACGAGATCCGCCGGCTGGAAAACGAGGAACTGGGCCTGCCCGACGACCAGAAGAAGGCCCCGCTTGTGGGCCGTTCGAACGAAGGTCGGCCGGGTACGCGCAAGACGCGCTTTGGCAAGGTGCAGAAGAAGTGGGGCAAGTGAGGCCGATCGCCCTTTCCCTGATCCTCGCCCTCGCCGCTTGCGACAGGGGGGCAGAGCCGGTGCAGCGGGTCGATCTGTCCGAGGCGCGGGCCACCATGCCGCAGGTGATGGAGCAGTCGCCCGATACCACGCTCGCCACATGGCGCGTGGCGGACAGCGGACAGGCGATCCAGTTCGGCAATCCGGGCGGGGAACCGCTGATGACGCTGGCCTGCCGCCCGTCCGCCCTGCCGCCGGAAATGAGCGTGATCCGCCATGCACCAGCCCTGCCGGGGCAAGGGGCGCTGTTCCCGGTGATCGGTAACGGGATGCGCAGCCGCTTCCTGGTCGATGCCACGCTGGCCGATGGCGAATGGCGGTGGGAGGCGAAACTCGCCGCAAGCGATCCCATGCTGGACGTCTTCACCGGCCCGCGCGAATTGATCGCCACCCTGCCCGGTGGCGGCATGCTTGAGATCGGGGCAAGCCGGATCCCGGGAGAATTCGTGACCTGGTGCCGCGCGGGCGGGCAG
>CAZTED010000007.1:9269-10528 GCA_964612175.1 uncultured Sphingomonadaceae bacterium | reverse complement strand
CTAGCTTCGGCGAGGTCCACCAGCATGTCCGCCGTCAGCACCTGCGGCAATTGCTGCGGTTCGCGGCCCGGCACGTACCACATGTAAAGCGGCACGCCCGCCGCGCCTTGTTCTGTCAGGTAGCGGGTGATCGCCTCGTCACGCAGGGTCCAGTCGCCCCGCATGGCGACGACGCCCGCCTCCTCGAACGCCTCGCGCACCTCCTCGCGCTCGATGGCGACGCTCTCGTTGACCTTGCAGGTCACGCACCAATCCGCCGTGAACCACAGGAACACGGGCTTGCCCTGTGATTGGACCGTTTCGGCCAGCACGAAGTCGTCAAACGGCACCGGATCGTGGATCGATTCCGCACTGCCGACAGCAGACTGGTCGTAGCTTGCCGGCAGCGCAAAGGCGCCGAACACGGCGAAGGGGGCCACGATCATGGCAAAGGCCGGCCAGGCCAGCTTGCCGCGCTTCTGCAGGCGTCCGGTCACCGCCAGCGCCACGAGCACGCCAAAGGTGACCAGCAGGGCCAAACCGGCAAACTGCTGCCCGCCCAGCCGCGTAAGCAGCCACAGGAGCGCCAGCGCCGTCAGCCCCATCGGGATCGCCATCACCCGGCGGAAGGTGTTCATCCATGGCCCCGGCCTTGGCAGGCGTCTGCGCAAGGCCGGCACGAAGCCCAGCAGCAGGAATGGCAGGGCCAGCCCAAGTCCCAGCATTGCAAACAGCAGCATGGCCGGCAGCGGTGGCAGCAACAGCGCCGCGCCCAGAGCCGCGGCCATGAACGGCCCGGTGCACGGCGTTGCCACGAAGGCTGCCAAGAGGCCGGTGGCGAACGACGATCCGCCGCCACCTTTCCCGGCAAGCGACAGCGAGGGCACCTCGAACAGGCCCGCGAAGTTGGCCGTGATCGCCACCGCCAGCACCAGCAGCGCCACCACAACGCCCGGCTCCTGCAACTGGAAGGCCCAGCCCACTTCCTCGCCCCCGGCACGCAGCACCAGCAACAGCGCGCCGATAGCCATGCAGGCCAGCACCACGCCTGCAGTATAGGCAAGGCCATCGCGCCGCGCCTGCGCCTCGCTTTCGCCGGCACGGGCGAGCGTCATCGCCTTGAGGCTGAGGATCGGGAACACGCACGGCATCAGGTTGAGCAGCAGCCCACCCGCCAGCGCGGCAAGCACCAGCGTCCACAGCGGCGTCGCAATGCCGGCCTGTTCACCGGTGGCGATCCGCTCACCCCCGGTCGGCACCGCGCCCGGCACGGCCTCGAA
>CAZTED010000007.1:5650-9169 GCA_964612175.1 uncultured Sphingomonadaceae bacterium | reverse complement strand
GGCAGCGGGATCGCGATGCGCAGGGCATCGCCCGTCACGGCAAAGCGCGCCTGGGTATCGATCATCGGCGGCAGGGCCGCGCGCCAGGCATCAAACGGGTTGTCGCCGCTGCCCACCTGCTGCACCCGCAGGGTCAGCTCGGCGCCTTCGGGTACGCAGATCTGGTCGGTGCAGGCAAGCCATTCCGCCGCAAGAGTGACCGGCATCCATTTGGCAACATTGGCATTATCGGGAACCGTGATGGGCACCAGCACGGCATAATCGCCCTTGAACACATGGTTCATCAGGCCCGCCAGCACCAGCCGCGTGGGCACCGGGTATTGCGGCTCTCCCGCAGTCCAGCCTGCGGGCAACCGCCAGTCCAGCCGCATCCCCAGCCCTGCATCGCCGGGGTTGGACCAGTAGCCGTGCCAGCCTTCCTTCGGCCGGAAATGCAATGCCACGGTCAGCGTTTCGCCGGGGACGGGATCGCCTTCCGCCACAAGGTCTGCCGCGATGTTGTTCTCACCCCGGACCTGCGGGGCAACCTGCGCGGCAACCGGTCCCGCAGCCGGTCCCACAACCAGCAGGGCCAGAACCAGCATGGCAAGCAGATACCGGAAAAGGGGCAGGACACTTGCGCGCAGCATGGAGCACGATCTAGGAGCCAACGGTATGAGCGACAAGCGCGATCTCCTGATCCTTGGCGGCGGGCTGGTGGGCATGACCCTGGCCCTTGCCGCCGCCCGCAAGGGTTTCTCCAGCCACGTGGTCGACCGGGCGGACCCGGCAGAGCTGACGGCGGAAGGGTTCGACGGACGCGCCTCGGCCATTTCCACCGCCAGCTGGAACCTGTTCGGCAACATCGGCCTGGCCAATGTACTGGAGCCTTTCGGCTGTCCGATCGCCTCGATCGCGGTGACCGACGGGATGAAGCCGGGCCGCATCGACTTCCAGCCGGGGCCCGATGAAGGTTCGCTGGGCCGGATGTTCCACAACCGCCAGCTGCGCCTCGCCCTGTTCGAAGCGGCGCGGGCAGAGCCGCTGATCGCCTGGCATGCCCGGGCCGAAGTGGTCGCCCGCGACCGGGGCGAGCACCGCGTGTCCGCCACGCTTGCCGATGGCACCGTGCTCGAAGCCAGCCTGATGGTCGGCGCGGAAGGGCGCATGTCCCCCACCCGCGAGGAAGCCGGCATCGCCATGGCCCACTGGGACTACTCCCACCGCGCCCTGATCGCCGGGCTGGTGCATGGCAAGCCGCACGACAACGTGGCCTGGGAGATCTTCTATCCCGAAGGGCCGTTCGCCCTCCTCCCGCTGCTGGATGACGATCAGGGTCGCCACCGTAGCGCTCTGGTGTGGACCGTGGCGGAAAAGGATGCTGCCGGCGTACTCGCCATGCCGCGCGAGACCTTCACCGCCGAAGCCGCCAAACGGATGCACGGGGTGCTGGGAGATATCGCGGTGGAAGGCCCGATCAGTTCCTACCCGCTGTCGTTCCAGCACACCGTCACCATCACCGCGCACCGGCTGGCGCTGGTGGGCGATGCCGCCCACGGGATGCACCCGATCGCAGGGCAAGGCCTCAACCTGGGCCTGCGCGATGTCGGCGCTCTGGTCGAAGTGCTGGTGGAAGGGGCGCGGCTGGGGCTCGATCCTGCCGATGCCCAGATGCTCAAGCGCTACCAGGAATGGCGCGCTCTCGATTCGCTGATGGTGATGTCGGCCACCGACGGCCTTAATCGCCTGTTCGGGATTCCCGGCCGCCTGCCCAGCGCGATCCGCCGCCTCGGCATGGGGATGGTCCAGCGCACACCGGTGCTCAAGCGCTTCTTCATGGACGAAGCCCGCGGCGTGACGGGCGACCTGCCTGAACTGCTGAAGGGCTGAGGCCGGTCTGGCCTGCCTGTCTCAGTTGGCGAGCCCGGGCTGCTCCACCCGCTGCCCTTCGGCGTCGCGCAGGTCGCGCGGCTCCATGATCGCGGCGGTTTCAAGCACTTCCAGCGCCCGCTGCGCGGCGGCATAGCGTTCTGCCCGTTCCAGCCATTCGGCAGCGAGTTCGGCATTGGGCATGGCGCGGATTTCGGCAATGGCGCGCTCGATCTGGCCATTCTCGAGGTTGGTGCGCGCCCGCGCCAGCCGGCGTTCGGCGAAGGGCGAAGGGGTATCCGCCCGCCGGACAGAGAACAGCTGCGAAAGGCCATGGCCAAGGCGGCTCAGCAAGCCTTCGCTCTCGGGCACTTCGCCCAGGTCTGCACTCATGCCGTCAAGCTGCACCAGCAAGCCATCCAGCGTCACCTGGTCACGGGCGGCATCGATGACCGTCTGCACGGCATTGGGCCGGGCATCCCCGAACCGCAGGCGCAACTGGTCTTCAAGGAAACCGAGGGGCTGGCCGCGTTCGATCGCGCGCCTTGCGGCAAAGGCGATCAGCATGCCTTCGGCCCGGGCGGCATTGCCGGCGGCGGCCTGCGATTGCAGGTCAAGCCGGGTCAGGCGCTGCTCCATTGCGGCCACGCGCTGGTCGATCCCGCCGGTCTGCTCCTCCACCTGCTCCACGCGTGCGGCAGTGGCGCGGACATCGGCCTGATCGGGCAGCACCGCAGGCGGCTCGGCGATGCCGCCGCGGCTGGTGGCGGCGAGCGGTCCTGTCGCCACGGGTGCCGCACTGCGGACGCTGAACATATGGTTCCCCAGCCAGCCTGCATCGCGCGAGAGGTAGAAGACCAGCCCGGCACCCAGCGCAAAGGCGAACAGCATCGCGACAAGGATCGTGCCGAGGCCCGGTCCGCTGCGGGCAGGGGGGAGCGCCTGTGGGGCGGTTTCGAGGGAGGACGTCTGGTCCATCTGCCCCTAATGGCACATGTCGGCGGCCAAGGCCAAGAGGGCTGCTTGGTCCGGCTGCTCGACCCAGCGGACCTCGCCCCAGCCCGGCCCGGCGGCATCGGCAATGCGCGGCCCCAGTGCTGCAAGCCGCACCCGCCCCCGGTCTATGGCCAGGCGATCGCACTCGGCGCCAAGGTGTTCGGCCGCACCCGCCGAATGCAGCAGCACCACCGCCCCACCCCGCAGGATGCTGGCCAGGTCTTCCGGCATCGGCAGCATGTCGAGGGTATAGACCTCGCGATGGACGATGGTTGTCCCGGCCGGCGGCTCCACCGGGACGTGGCGCGTGCCTGCCAGCCGCAGCAACCGCGCCGGTCGCTCGCCGACCATGTCCAGCAGCGCCTGCAATCCGCCATCACCGGCCATCTGCACGGCAAAGCCGTGACGCCGGGCCGCCTGCGCCGTTGCCGGGCCTACCGCGAACACCGGCTTGGCGAGGTACCGCTTCAGCTCCTCCCCGCCGTGCAGGAAGGCATTGGCGCTGCCGACCAGCAGGGCATCGACCTCGTCCGGGTCAGGCCCGGTCCATGCAAGGGTGCGCAGTTCGGACAGCGGGAACGAGGCCAGGTCGATCCCCATCCCTCGTGCCCGCTCCACGCTGCGCCCGGCCCCTGCGCCGGGCCTGATGCTGATCACCGGGATCATGGCTGGCCG
>CAZTED010000007.1:1850-5550 GCA_964612175.1 uncultured Sphingomonadaceae bacterium | reverse complement strand
GGGACCAGTTCCACCGCCCCTTCATCCCAGCCATGCGCCGCGCACAGGCGGGCCTGCGTTTCCCTCGCCTGCGCCATCGCCAGCGGCGAGGCGCGCGTTCCCAGCTTGAGTTTCACATCGGTGGCCATAAGCGTGGCGCTTGCCCTAGATGGCATTTGCGTCCAGTGGAAGCCGCAGGATGGTGCTTGTACTCGGCATAGAAAGCTCCTGCGACGAGACGGCGGCGGCGCTGGTGGCCTCAGGTCCGCATGGCGAGCGGCGCGTGCTGGCGCAGGCCATTGCCAGCCAGGAAGCCGAACACGCGCCCTATGGCGGCGTGGTCCCCGAAATCGCTGCCCGCGCCCACGCCGAACGGCTTGTCCCGCTGATCGAGAAGGTGCTGAAAGAGGCACACAAGGACCTGAGCGAGCTCGACGCGATCGCGGCGACGGCAGGACCGGGGTTGATCGGCGGGGTCATGGTGGGCCTTGTCACGGCCAAGGCGCTCGCCATGGCCAGCAACGTGCCATTGCTGGCGGTCAACCACCTGGAAGGCCACGCGCTGAGCCCGCGGCTGGCCGACCCCGCGCTGCAGTTCCCCTATGCCCTGCTGCTGGTATCCGGCGGCCATTGCCAGATCCTGCGGGTGGAGGGCCCGGGCCGCTACCGCCGGCTTGCTACCACCATCGATGATGCGCTGGGCGAGGCGTTCGACAAGACCGCCAAGATCCTTGGCCTGGGCTATCCCGGCGGCCCGGCGGTGGAGCGGCTGGCGAAGGCTGGCGATCCCCGCGCCGTTCCCCTGCCCCGCCCGCTGGTGGGCAGCGGCGAGGTCCACTTCTCCTTTGCCGGCCTCAAGAGCGCAGTCCTGCGTGCGGTGGAAAGCGGGCAGCACAAGCCGGAGGACATCGCCGCCAGTTTCCAGCAGGCCGCGGTCGACTGCATCCTCGACCGCACCGGCATCGCGCTGCGGGCAATGGGACCGGTCAATGCGCTGGTGGTGGCCGGCGGCGTGGCCGCCAATGCCACGATCCGTGCCGCGCTTGAGCAACTGGCCGCCGATCACGGCCTGCCCTTCACCGCGCCGCCCATGGCGCTGTGCACCGACAATGCGGCGATGATCGCCTGGGCCGGGATCGAACTGCTGGCAGCAGGCGCGCAGCCCGATGCACTGGATGTTTCGGCCCGCCCGCGCTGGCCGCTGGATCCCGCCGCCGAAGTGGTGCGCGGTGCGGGGGTGAAGGCATGAAGGGGCCGATAATCGGCGTTGTCGGCGCAGGCGCCTGGGGCACGGCGCTGGCGCAGATGCTGGCGGGCCACGGCAGCGAAGTGCTGCTGTGGGCGCTGGAGGCCGGGCTGGCGGACGGCATCAACCGCGACCACCGTAACGATCTGTACCTGCCGTCTGCCGCGCTTTCGCCATCGATCCGCGCCACCGGCACACTGGCGGACCTTGCCACCTGCGAGATCCTCCTGGTCGTCACCCCGGCGCAGCACCTGGGCAGCGTGCTGGGCCAATTGCCCCGGTTCCCGCAGGACCTGGTGCTCTGCTCCAAGGGGATCGAGCAAGGCACCGGCCGGATGATGAACGAAGTCGCCCGCGCGATTGCACCCGGCAGCGATGTGGCGGTCCTGTCCGGCCCCACTTTCGCGCACGAGGTTGCCGCCGGCCTACCCACTGCTGTCACGCTCGCCTGTGGCGGCGGGCAGGCGCAGTGGGAACGGCTGGCTCCGGCCATCGCACGGCCCGCCTTCCGCCCCTACTACTCGGACGACCTGGTGGGTGCCGAAGTCGGCGGGTCGGTCAAGAACGTGCTCGCCATCGCCTGTGGCGTGGTCGAAGGGCTGCGGCTGGGCCAGAACGCCCGTGCAGCCCTCATCAGCCGCGGCTATGCCGAGATGCTGCGCTTTGGCGAGGCGCTGGGCGCGCGGGCAGCGACGCTGGCGGGGCTTTGCGGCCTCGGCGACCTTGTCCTGACCTGCTCGTCCACCTCCAGCCGCAATTTCTCGCTCGGCCTGGCACTTGGCGAAGGGCACAGTGCCGCCACCCTGATGCAGGACCGGCGCACCGTGGCCGAAGGTGCGCACACCGCCCCGGTGCTGCGCGACCTTGCCGCCCGCCACGGCGTATCCATGCCCATCGTCGAGGCGGTCTGCGCCCTGCTTGAAGGGGCAAGGGCCGCCGAAGTGGCGCAGGACATGCTCACCCGCCCGCTGACAAGCGAAACGCCGCGGGCCAGGGGCCCGGCGACTTGACCGAGGCAAAGGGCCAGCCGGAACAGTCCGGCGACATCGCCGCCCTCGCCAAGGGCGGGCGCACCAATTTCATGGGCTTCCTGCTGCGCCTGCTGGCGCGGCTGCCGTTCCTGTTCATCGCCGGCCAGCTCTATGGCTCGGCGGCGGTCGGGCGCTTCGCCTCGGCGCTGGTGATCGTTGAACTGCTGGCGCTGATCTGCTCGATCGGGGAAAAGCGCGGGCTGGCCCAGCGGCTGGCGGATAGCAGGGAAGACCCGGCCAGCCTCATCGCCGATGCCATGCTGGTGGCGCTGGTCCTGTCCTGCGCGGCAGCGGCCGTGCTCTACCTCGTCCCCGCCCCGATGTTCCCTTCCGGCATCTATACCGAGCTAGACCGGCTGGTGGTGCTGGCCATCCCGGCCTATGCCCTGACCGAGATCGTGCTGGCGGCCCAGGCCTACCGGTTCGACATTGCCACCACGGTGCGGGCCCGCGCGGTGGTGGAGCCGTGGACCATCTCGATCCTGGCGGGCGTTTTCTTCTTCCTCCCCGCGCTCAGCGAGTCGGGCCTGACCATGGCCTACCTCGCCTCGATCTATGCCGGGCTGGCGGCGGCCCTGTGGCCCTATTTCCGCACTTACGGCCTGCCCCGCCGCTGGAACCCCAGTCCCTTGCGGATCTGGCGCATGGTCGTGCGCGCCGCGCCGCTGGCCGTGGCCGATGCGATCGAATGGGGCACGCGGCGGCTAGACGTGTTCATCCTCGGCCTGTTCGCCGGGCCCAGCGCGGTGGGCATCTATTACATGGCGCAACAGGTCGCCAGCCTGCCGCAGAAGCTCAAGACCAGCTTCGAGCCGGTGCTTGGCCCGGTGATCACCGCCCGGCTGAAGGAGAAGGACTACGCCGCCATTGCCCGGCAGGTGTGCCAGGTGGGGTTCTGGATCGTTGCCGCGCAAGCCGGGATCGCGCTGGCGCTGGGTATCCCGGGCGAGGCGCTGATGGGCCTGTTCGGCCAGGGCGGCGAATTCGTGCCGGGTACCGGGGCGCTCGCCTTCCTGCTGGCGGCCGAAGTGGTAGCCGCCACCGCCGTGGTTGCAGAAGCGGCACTGGTCTACATGGCCCGCGTCCGCAACCTGTGGGTATCGATCGGGACCATCGTCCTGCAGGGCCTGCTGACCGTGGCGCTGATGCTGGCAGTGGAGCAGTTGCAGTTCGCCGACGAGGCGCGCGAGGACTATTTCCAGGCCGCTGCCGCCGCCGCTGCGCTGATGCTGGCCCTGGCCGTGGCATCGGTGGTGAAGGCGGTAATGCTGAGCCGCATCCTGGGCCATCCGATCAACAACTGGCGCTGGCCGCTGGTCTGGGCATCGGCCGCCGCCGTGGTGGTGGGCCAGGTGGCGATCATGCTGCCCGAATGGATGGAGCTGGCGCTCGGCGTTCCGGCGATCATCGCGGTCTATGCCTGGATCATCTGGACCCGCGGCTT
>CAZTED010000007.1:0-1750 GCA_964612175.1 uncultured Sphingomonadaceae bacterium | reverse complement strand
CGGCACCAGCGGCACCAGCGGGCGGTGCCGACGACCTGCTGCAGATCAAGGGCCTGGGGCCGAAGATCATGGTCCAGCTGGCCGACATGGGCATTACCACTTTCGCCCAGATCGCCGCATGGGACGATGCCGAGATCGACCGTGTCGATGCGCAGATGGGCCGCTTCCAGGGCCGCATCCGGCGCGACCAGTGGGTCGAACAGGCGAGGCTGCTGGCAGCGGGTGACGCCACCGGATATGCCGCCCGTTTCGGCAACAAGTGACCCCCACCTTACCCCGTCATTTCGAAGGCATTGGCTTCCTGCTGCAAGGCCGCTAAGGGCGGTTTCAAAGGAGACTTGTTTGATGGCCGCGCCGCAATGACCCGGATGGCACCCTTCGACTGGGCCGATCCGTTGAACCTCGATGACCAGCTGACCGAGGACGAACACATGATCCGCGAGGCCGCCAACGGCTTTGCGCAAGGCGTGCTGCAACCGCGCGTGATCGAGGATTTCGCGCAGGAAGCCGATGCCCGCGAACTGTTCCCGCAGATGGGCGAGGCAGGCATGCTGGGCGTGACGATTCCCGTCGAATACGGCGGTTCGGGCGCATCCTATGTCGCCTATGGCCTGGTCGCGCGCGAGATCGAGCGGGTCGATTCCGGCTATCGCTCGATGGCCAGCGTGCAGTCGAGCCTGGTGATGTACCCGATCCATGCCTACGGTTCGGAGGAGCAGCGCCGGAAATACCTGCCCGGCCTTGCCAGCGGATCGCTGATCGGCTGCTTCGGCCTGACCGAGCCCGATGCCGGTTCCGACCCCTCGGGCATGCGCACCGTGGCGAAGAAGGACGGCGACGGCTTCCGCATTTCCGGCACCAAGACGTGGATTTCCAACGCCCCCTTCGCCGATGTCTTCGTGGTCTGGGCCAAGTCCGAGGCGCATGGCGGCAAGGTGCGCGGCTTCGTGCTGGAAAAGGGCATGAAGGGCCTTGATGCACCCAAGATCGCCGGCAAGCTTTCCTTGCGCGCCAGCACCACCGGCATGATCATGATGGACGACGTGGTTCTGCCCGCCGAAGCCCTGTTGCCCGGTGTGGAAGGCATGGCCGGCCCGTTCGGCTGCCTCAACCGGGCGCGCTACGGCATTTCGTGGGGCGCGCTGGGGGCGGCCGAGTTCTGCCTTGCCGCCGCCCGCCAGTATGGCCTCGACCGCAAGCAGTTCGGCCGCCCGCTCGCCGCCAACCAGCTCTACCAGAAGAAGCTCGCCGACATGCTGACCGAGATCGCGCTGGGCCTGCAGGGGTCCTTGCGCGTCGGCCGCCTGATGGACGAGGGCCGGTTTGCCCCCGACATGATCTCCATCGTCAAGCGCAACAACGTGGGCAAGGCGCTCGACGTGGCGCGGCTGGCGCGCGACATGCACGGCGGCAACGGCATTTCCGGGGAATACCAGGTGATCCGCCACATGCTGAACCTGGAGACGGTCAACACCTATGAAGGCACGCACGATGTCCACGCCCTGATCCTGGGCCGTGCGATCACCGGGATTTCCGCCTTCTAGGACGCGCTGCTAGAGGCCGGCCTGTTCTGCCGCGAGCTGCTGCAGCCGCTCTGCCGCATGGTCGAGCGCGCGGCGGACCACGGCGTTGCGCGCCGGCCAGCAGTCCAGCACTTCGGCAAGTTCGGCCAGCAGCGCCCATTCCTCGGTCGACAGGTCGTCGCCAAGGCCATGCGCCCGCATCACCCAATAGGCCCTCTTGTCCATGC
>CAZTED010000006.1:17546-41499 GCA_964612175.1 uncultured Sphingomonadaceae bacterium | reverse complement strand
CGACTTGATCATCTTTCCCTGAAGGGCAGCTGTCATCCACTCTCTCCATCCGGGGTGCCGAAGCATCGAGCCAGTTATTATGTTGTCATAATAACCTCTCCGTACAATCTGGCAAGAGCCTGTATCCGCTGCGCGCGCCAGGTCCTGATAAATTATTGTATTCAGTACATTTAATTGGTGGGGTTTGTGCCGATCGCAGGATAGCAGCCCCCGCAGCATGAGCCGCGCGGGATATTCCTGAGCGGCAGGCTGCCTCGGATGTGGTTGCCATGCCCGCAGCAAGAGGTGCCGAGGGAGCGAACGGGTCAGGCCCTTGGCGCCAGATCCTGCATAGGTGCAGCGCCGGCAGAGGGGGGCGCCGCGGGACCGGTCATTTTTTCCCGGCGGCCAGCGGGCGGTATAGCTGTTCGAACCGGAAGGTCCGCTCGGTACCGTGGGCAGTCTCACCCCAGGCCTGCCAGCGCACCGGCTTGCGCTGTTCGCCCACGCGGCGGACAATGCCTTCCTGCTGGCGATTGGGTGTGTGGGCGGTGGGCAGGATGCGAAGCTCTGTCGGCTGGATGATTTCCCATGCCACGCCATCCACATCTAGGTCGACGCGTTCGGACCAGCCATCGGCAGTGCGGGTAATCCGGGCCGCAACCGTCGAAGACTGCACCAGCAGGCCATCCTGGTTGGAGACGATGCCGATGCCCAGCCTGTCGTGGCCGACGATGAAGTGGCCGAATTCGAACTCGCCACCTTCGTACTCGGTGGCAAAGCTGTACCAGGTGAGGTGCGTTTCCGCGCCCACCAGCACGTCGTTGACCATGTAGAGCACGCTGTCGGGCTTCATGTAGGCCTGTTCGACAAACAGGAAGCCCTTGACCGGCGTGCCCAGCACCGTGCCATCGCAGGGGAAGGTCTGCGAGGTGTAGAACAGGCCGTTGTCGCGACCCGGGAGGTACCATTGCAGGCCGGGCCTGAGCGAGGGGCCGGCAACGTCGATCAGGCCGTCCTCGCGGTACTCCAGCCGGTCGGGCCGGTAAGTCCCCTCGAACCCGCGACGCCGCTCGCCCGCTTCGGGTGCCTCCCAGACCAGGCAGTCGTCATGCAGGGTCGTGATCGTGCTGGTGTTGTACCCCGTGGTCATCGAGGCCGGGTGCACCTGCAGGTTTCCGTCCGCGTCCTGGCTGAACAGGACGGCGCGGCGACCGATCGTGCTGCGCGTGCCGCTTTCCATGGGCGGTTCGGTCAGGCCGTCGAACGGCAGCCGGCGCATGAAGATATAGACACCGCCGGCCTCGTCACGGAAAGTCCCCCAGACATATGTCGCCTCGGGGACAAGGCCGAAATAGCCACGCGAGCCTGCCGCACCTTCAAGCGATGGCTCGAACGCGCCCGAAAGCCCGAGCCACTGGAAATCCCCACGTTGCGGCACACCTGACTTGTCCATCCCGGCTCTCCCCTTTTCCTGCCGGCTGCCCCGGTTTCCCGGCGAAGATTATGGTCTCTTCCCGGCGACCGGAAGGCCATCCACAATGCATCGCAGGTATGATGGATCGAAGCGATCACCCTTGCGATGTTTGCGCGCCGGTGGTGCAGCCGGGTGTGTTATCGCCTTAGGGGGTGTGAAACAGATGGCAGTGAAGGTGCGCAAATGAACGGACACAACTTCCCCGGAGCAGCGGCATGAGTGGGGCCGGCCCGGAAGAAACGGCCAGGATCGCGGCCAGGGTCGAGCAATTCGTGCGCGAAGTGGTCGCGCCTTACGAGCACGACCCGCGGCGCGATCACCATGGCGCCCCTACAGCCGAACTGGTCGACGAGTTGCGCGACAAGGCCCGGCAGGCCGGTGTCATGACGCCGCACATCCTGCCCGACGGCAGCCACCTGACCCAGCGCGAGACGGCCGTGGTGCTCCAGCGCAGCGGGCTGTCCCCGCTGGGGCCACTGGCGTGCAACACCTCCGCGCCCGACGAAGGCAACATGTACCTGCTGGGCAAGGTGGGCAGCCCGCAGATCAGGGAACGGTTCCTCAAGCCCCTGGTAGAAGGGCGCTGCCGCTCGGCCTTCTTCATGACCGAGCCGGCGGAAACAGGGGGGGCGGGGTCCGATCCCTCCATGATGCAGACCACATGCCAGCCCGATGGCAACCACTGGGTGATCAACGGGCGCAAGGCCTTCATCACCGGGGCCGATGGGGCGGGCGTCGGGATCGTGATGGCCAAGGCTGACCAGGGGGCCTGCATGTTCCTGGTCGACCTGCCGCATCCCGCGATCCGCATCGAGCATGTGCCCAACACGATCGACAATTCGATGCCCGGGGGCCATGCCACGATCACGATCGATAACCTGCGGCTCCCGGCCGACCAGATGCTGGGCGATCCGGGCGAGGGGTTCAAATATGCCCAGATCCGCCTCAGCCCCGCGCGCCTTTCCCACTGCATGCGCTGGCTGGGTTGCTGCATCCGGGCAAACGAGATCGCCACCGACTATGCCAACCGCCGCACGGCCTTTGGCAAGACCCTGATCGATCACGAAGGGGTGGGCTTCATGCTGGCCGACAACATGATCGACCTCAAGCAGTGCGAACTGATGATCGACTGGTGCGCCGGGGTGTTGGACACAGGCTCGCTGGGCACGGTCGAAAGCTCCATGACGAAGGTCGCTGTCTCGGAAGCGCTGATGCGGGTGGCCGATCGCTGCGTACAGGTGATGGGGGGGACTGGCGTTACCGACAAGACGATCGTGGAGCAGGTGTTCCGCGAAATCCGCGCCTTCCGCATCTATGACGGGCCTACCGAGGTCCACAAGTGGAGCCTGGCCAAGAAGATCAAGCGCGACTGGACGGCAGCAGGGAAATGAGCGGGAACCCGGACCAGCAGCCTTCGGACACGACCGCCGTGCGCGAGGGCTATGCCATCGACGAGGCGGCCCTGGCGCGCTGGATGGGCGAGCATGTAGAGGGGTTCGCCGGGCCGCTTTGGGTGGAACAGTTCCGCGGCGGGCAGTCCAACCCCACCTACAAGGTGATGACCCCGTCCCGCACGTACGTGGTGCGTCGCAAGCCATCCGGGCCGACCCTGAAGGGTGCCCATGCGGTGGACCGCGAGGCGCGGGTGTTGCAGGCCCTTGGTGCCAGCGGCTTTCCCGTCGCCCATGTGCACGGCCTGTGCACCGACGAGAGCGTCATCGGCAGCTGGTTCTACGTGATGGACATGGTCGAGGGGCGGATCTTCTGGGATGCGTCCTTCCCGCAAGTCAGCCAGTCCGAACGCCCGGCCTATTTCGATGCCATGAACGCGACCATCGCCCGGCTGCATTCGCTCGATTACCGCGCCCTTGGCCTTGAAGACTACGGCAGGCCCGGCAATTACTTCGCGCGGCAGATCGGGCGCTGGTCCGGCCAGTATCTGGACGACGAGGTGGCGGGGCGTGACCCGAACATGGACGCTCTGGTGGAGTGGTTGCCGGCCAGCATACCCGCAGGCGAGGAAAGCGCCATCGTCCACGGGGATTTCCGCTGCGACAACATGATCTTCCACCCGACCAGGCCCGTCGTCCTTGCGGTCCTCGACTGGGAGCTGTCGACGCTGGGCCATCCGCTCGCCGACTTTGCCTACAATGCGATGATGTACCGCATGCCGCCCGATATCATCGCCGGCCTGAGCGGGATGGACCTTGCTGCTCTCAACATTCCCACCGAGGCCGAATATGTCGCGGCCTACTGTGCCCGCACCGGTCGCAGCGAAATTGCCGACTGGGATTTCTACATCGCCTTCAGCTTCTTCCGGCTGGCGGCGATCTTCCATGGCATCAAGGGGCGGTCCCTGCGCGGAACGGCCGCATCGGCACACTCGCAGGCCATGGCAGCCAACTTCCCGCGGCTTGCGGCTCTGGCCCGCGCGGCGATGGAACGGTGCATAAAGGGCTGAGGCCGCAAGTCCCGGCTGACCATGGGCCCGGCTGCTAGCTCTTGAACTCGATGGCGTAGCGATAGCGGTCAGGGTGGTAGCGGACCTTGGCCACTTCGATCGGCCTGTCGCCGGCAAAGTAGACGCGCTCCACGCTCAGGATCGGGGTGTCTTCATCGATCTGCAGATAGCTTGCGGCAGGACTTCCGGCATGATCGGGGGCGATTGTCTGTTCTGCCCGGGTTATCCGCACCTGCGCCATCTTTTCGACCAGCCGGATGATCGGCGTGTTCTCGGCGATCTGGTCCACCTTGATATGGCGCCCGATCTCTGCCGGGAACCAGATTTCGAAATAGCCGACCGGCTTGCCGTCGAGCGAGCCGGTGGTGCGCAGGAGGACCGCAGTCTCGTCTCCGCCAAGGGCAAGGGTCTTGCGCACGTCGGCCGGCGGCTCGCACTCCTCCAGGCCGATGCAGGCCAGGCTGAGTGTTCCGGCAACCGCAATGAACTCGCTCAGCGAGCCGGTCAGGCGGCTGTGGATGCCGCGCGGCTTGTCCGAAACGAACGAGCCGACCCCACGGCGCCGTTCTATCAGGCCCTGGCGCTGCAGGCTCTCCAGCGCGCGCCGGACGGTAATCCGGCTGACCTGGTACTCGTTGCAGATCTGGTCTTCTGTCGGGAGCGGAAGCCCGGGCCGGAACTCGTCATCATTGATGCGCTCACGCAGGCTTTGCTCGAGCTGGTAGTAAAGGGGGACAGGGCTCTGTTCGAGCAGGACCCGGGATGCGTGCTGTGCTGTCATCGGCAACTCTCGCAAGGGCCTGTCTGCTGTGGCGGATATCTGGCGGTCATGTTCATCCTGCACTCCCGCGCATAGACTAATGGCAGCCCGATTCCAGCACAATGCACCGGCTCGCAGGCAAGGCATCATCGTTCATGCGATGCCGATGCCAATGCCAGTGCCGGGGGATGCAAGGGCAGTCCGGGCCTTGCCATCTCTCGACACGGCTGTGCCGGCAGCCTAGCCAGTGTCGCGGGAGAGGAGGCCGCAACATGGTCGAGGTGGAACGCAAGCTGGCAGGGCAGGTGGCCTTTGTCACCGGCGCGGGGCGCGGATTTGGCCGGGCGATTGCCGAACGGCTGGCGGACGAAGGGGCCGCGGTGGCGCTGGCGGCGCGCTCTGCGGACCAGCTGGGCGAAGTGGCCGATGCCATCCGGAAAAGGGGCGGCACGGCGCATGCGGTTACCTGCGACGTGGCCGACCCGGCCAGCATCGCCTCGGCCCTGCGGACGGCGGAAGACGCGCTTGGCCCGGTCGACCTGCTGGTCTCAAACGCCGGGGTGCCGGGTCCGTTCGGCCCCTTGTGGGAAGTGGACCCGCAGGACTGGTGGCGGGCGCAGGAAGTCCACATCCGGGCACCGTTCCTGCTGATGCAGGGCGTGCTGCCGGGCATGATCGCGCGCGGGCGGGGCCGGGTGATCTGCGTTTCGGCCAAGGCGGCGCGCATCGTGGCACCTTACCTGTCGGCCTATTGCACCGGCAAGATCGCGCAGAACCGGCTGGTTGCGGAGGCGGCGGCCGAACTGGCGGGGACCGGGGTCACCACATTTGCCATCGACCCCGGTTTCGTCCCCACACAGCTCGCCCGCGACACGATCGACGACGCTGCCGCGCAGAGATACCTCGGCGGCATGGTCGAACGGCTGAAGGAGCGGTGCGATGATCCTGCCGCCAGCGGCGACCTCGACCGTTGCGCCCGGCGCTGCGTGGACCTCGCGAGCGGGGCCTATGACGAGCTGTCGGGCGGGTACTACGAACTGCCGGATGACCTCGACGCGGAACTGGAGCAGGTGCGCGCCGCATCCCGGGGGTGAGCCTTGCGGTCACCCGTGTACGCCCTGCCGGCAGGAGCAGCTTAATACCCTGTCCGGATGTCCGGCCCCGTCTCGACCAGGAGGGGTTCCAGTGCCGCCCGTTGGTCCGGGGTCAGGGCAACCGGCTTGCGGGTCTGGCGGTCGACGTAGACGTGCACGAAATGCCCGGTGGCGGCAGGTTCGCTGATCCCGTCCCTGAACAGGCCCACTTCGAAGCGGACGCTCTTGCTGCCGATCCGTCCCACGCGCAGGCGGGCATCGACGATCTCGGGGAATTCCAGGCTCTGGTGGAATTCGCAGGCGCTCGACACGCACAGGCCGATCGAAGGGGAGGTATGCATGGCGATCACGCCCGCCTCCAGGATGAACACCGTCACCACCTGGTCCATCATCTCGTAATAGACGGCATTGTTGACGTGGCCATAGGCGTCGCAATCGGCCCAGCGCACCGGAATCTGCAAGGCGTGGCGATAGTCTTCACGATAGAGAATTGCTGCTTCGCTCACCTGCTTCACCTCCGCTTGTGGCCTGTGCTGTAATGACCGGGGCCGACGGCGCCAAGCGGTCGGAATGCGCGGTACCTCACGCCTTCCGGTCCGCGCGGATCATGTCTGCCGCCTTTTCCGCGATCGCGATGACCGCCGCATTGGTATTGCCCGAGACGACCGAGGGCATGATCGAGGCATCGACCACCCGAAGCCCCTCCAGCCCAAGGACCTTCAGCGAGGCATCGACGACCTTGCCCATCGCGGCAGAGCAGCTGGCATGATAGATCGACCCGGCGGTCGCCCGGGCATAGGCCAGCATGGCCGCTTCGCCGTCGGTGTCCGGGCCGGGCAGGTGCTCCGCCGTGACATGGTCGGCGATGGCGGGCTGCGCCATCACCTTGCGCACCGTCCGCATGGCGGCAACGATCTCGCTGCGGTCACGCTCGGTGGCGAGGAAGTTGGCAAGTATCGCCGGCGGCACTGCCGGATCGGGGCTGGTCGCATGGACATGCCCGCGGCTGGTGGGGCGCAAGGGGCATGCCGATACGGTGAAGCCAGAGAACGGGTGCAGCCTGTCGCCCATCCTGGTCGTGCTGAAGGTAATGAACAGGCACTGGACATCGGGCCGTTCGTCGCTCGCCAGGTCCGACCGGAAGAACCCGCCGGCATAGCCTGCCGATACCGTCAGCGGGCCCTTCCGCTGCAAGAGGTACTTCAGGCCCACGCCGGCCATCCGCAAGGGACTGGCCATGTCATCGTTGAAGGTGACCGGCTGGCGCGCCTTGTAGACGAAACGGACCTGCAGGTGGTCCTGGAAATTCTCGCCCACCTCGCTGTTGGCATGGAGCACCGGGATGCCGAGTTCCCGCAGCCGTTCCCCGTCACCCACGCCCGAGAGTTCCAGCAGGTGCGGCGATCCGATCGCCCCGGCGGCAAGGATTACCTCGCCCGCCGTGCGGACGGTGGAGCGGGTGCCGGCGCGATCATATTCCACGCCCGCCGCGCGGCCATTCTCGATGATGACGCGGCGGACCATGGCCCCGGTCTCGATCTTCAGGTTGGCGCGCGAGCGGGCGGGATCGAGATAGGCCACCGCCGCGCTGCATCGCCGCCCGGCGCGCATGGTTGACTGGTAATAGCCGACGCCTTCCTGGTTCGCCCCGTTGAAATCCGGGTTCAGCGGATGGCCGGCCTGCTGCCCGGCGGCGATCCAGGCATCGCACAGCGGATGCGGCTCGCTCGGATCGGACACCGCCAGCGGGCCGCCCGTGCCGTGCCAGGGGTCTGCGCCATGCTGCTGGTCCTCCGCCTTGCGGAAATAGGGCAGCATGTCGTCCCAGCCCCAGCCGCGATTGCCGATCCGTGCCCAGTCATCGAAATCCCGCGCCTGGCCTCGCACGTAAAGGAGGCCGTTGATCGACGAGGAACCGCCAAGCACCTTGCCGCGCGGCTGGTTGATCACCCGGTTGTCGAGGTGCGGCTCCGGCTGGCTCTGGAAGCGCCAGTTCAGCCTGGGGTGGTTGAACAGCCTGCCATAGCCCAGCGGCACATGGATCCACGGATTGCGGTCGCGCGGGCCGGCTTCCAGCAGCAGCACGCGGACCCCGGGGTCTTGCGACAGGCGCCCGGCCAGCACGCAACCGGCGCTGCCGCCGCCGACGATGATGTAATCCCAGCTCACGCCAGTGCCTCTGCCACCTTGTCGGCGATGGCCAGCGAGGCAGTGAGGCCCGGGCTTTCGATGCCGAAAAGGTTGACCAGCCCCTCGCATCTGTGGTCGCGCGGGCCGGAGATGACAAAATCGGCGGCCGGCTCGCCGGGGCCGGCGATCTTGGGCCGAATACCGGCATAGCCGGGCTGCAGCCTGTCGGGATCGAGCGCGGGCCAGATGCGCTGCGCTGCCGCAGCGAAGGTCGCATGGCGCGCCGGGTCCACCGTGTAGTCGATCCCGTCTATCCATTCGACATCGGGGCCGAAACGCGCCTGCCCTGCAAGGTCAAGCGTCAGGTGGGTGCCGAGGCCACCCGGCTCGGGCACCGGGTAGATCAGGTGTGAGAAGGGGACCTTGCCCGAATAGGTGAAATAGACCCCGCGGGCATAGAAGGCGGGTGGAACCAGGGCAGGGTCGAGCCCTTCGGTGGCAAGTGCCAGCCGCCGGGCGGCAAGGCCGCAGGCATTGACGAGGATCGGGGCGGAGACGACGGCCGCCTCCATCCCGTGCATCCAGACATGCCACAGGCCATCGCGCCGGGTGATCCGCTCGACCGGTGACGCGGTGACGAGCAGGGCGTCATGCGCTTCTGCCTCGCCCAGCAGGGCCAGCATGAAGGCATGGCTGTCGATGATGCCGGTGGAAGGCGAAAGCAGGGCGGCGGCGCAATCCAGTGCCGGCTCCAGCGTCCGGACGGCAGCGCGATCCAGCGGCTCCAGATCGGTGACCCCGGCCTGCTGCGCCCGCCGGACAATGGCCTCCAGGTCTGCGCGCTGCGCTTCGTCATGGGCGAAGATCAGCTTGCCGATGCGCCTGTGCGGCACGCCGTGCGCCTTGCAGAAGGCATAGAGCTGCTGCTTGCCGGCCACGCAGAGTTCGGCCTTCAGCGAGCCTGGCGGATAATAGATGCCCGCGTGGATCACTTCGGAATTGCGGCTGCTGGTCCAAGATCCGAAATGGTCCTCACCTTCGAGCACCAGCGGGGCATGGCCGCGCAAGGCCAGCGCTCGCCCCACGGCAAGGCCGACAACGCCCGCGCCCACGACAATGGCTCCGACCCGTTCCGTCATCGCGCGACTGCTTCAGGTCCTGCAACGGCATGCGGCGCGGCCAGACATGAAGCCGGAAGAGAGGACCAATGTGTTCTGCTGCCGGTTGCCATGCGCGCCATACCTTCATGCTAGCATCGCGCAGGACCGGAGGAACATGCTTTCCGCAGGACCTTCCTGCCATCGCATGGGCGAACAATGCCGATGGCACTGCCGCTGCGCGGGTTTTCGGTTTCCTGCCACCCGCGATCTGCCAAAGTCCGGCAAATTCATGGCGACAACGGCCGGGCGGGAGACGAAATCATGATACAGGCATCCTCGGGCACCAATCAGCACAAGCGCCCGGCGATGGGCGAGTTTGCGTTCCAGCCGGTGGTCGGTGCTTTCGAGCCGACGCTGGAATCGATGTCCTCGACCGAGCCGATGATGGGCATGAATCCGGAAGGCCTGTACCTGTGGGGCACGCTGCGCGACGATGAGGGCAACATGTACTGCCCGATGCGCCGCATCCCTTTCGCGCTTCCCGGAGCCAAGAAGGACACGCGGCGCTATTTCTATCTCCAGCACAATGTCGCCAGCGAACACTTCCGGCTCGACAAGGCCGGTCGCAATTCCGCGCCCAACGATGGTCATTTCTTCGGCGTGGAAGACGGCCACGTTGTCTGGCGCAGCCATCCCGAAGCGCCCGGCAATCCGTTCCTTGCGCAATGGTCGCCGGAAGGCTGCCGCTGGGTGGAACAGGGGGTCATGGATATCCGGGGGACACTGATCAAGCCGGGCCTGCAATGGTACATCCCCAGCAAGTCATCGGCCATTGCCTATGTCGCCTGCATCATGAAGGTCGAAGGCGAGATCATGGGGCGCAAGGTGCGCGGCCTGATCGGGTTCGACGTGATCTACATGTATCCCGGCGGCGAGGTCTATGTGTCGAAGGACCCGCTCGTCCAGCAGGAGCTGGAGATCATGTGGTACACCTGGGCCACGCTCTACAAGGATGGCACGCTGGATGCCGGCCACTTTCTGATCGGCAATGACCTGATGGGCTTTGGTATCCTGACCAACGAAGCCGGGGACGTGCGCTTCACCTACGATGTCGATTGCAAGGTCCGCTTTGCCGCCGACGGATACTGGCAGGAAGGGATCGAGGCGAGCGTGTTTGGCGAGAAGTATGTGTTCACGCCCGATCCGCGCGGGCGCATGCCCGACCTTGGCCCCATTCCCAATCCGCAGGTCGACGGACAGTGGCGGCGGGAAGGCGATACGCGCGAACCCGACCTGTGGTTCGCCTGGGGGGAAGCTGCCCCCGCCCATGGCGACCACCCCGTCCAGCGCCTGCCGGGCGTGGGGCGGCGGATCATAACGCCACTCGACCGGTTCCGGCGTTAGTCGCGGCCATCCCGGTATTCGTCGAGCTCGTCGCCCGCCAGCCGCACGATGTGCAGCAGGTTGGTCGCGCCCGACTTGCCGAACGGGACGCCCGCCAGCATCGCCACCCGCGCGCCTGCGCCACCAAAGCCGTGGCGCAGGGCCATGCGCTTGCCCTTGGCGATCATCTCCTCGAAGCTGCCGATGTCGCGGGTGGCCACCGGGTGCGCGCCCCACAGCAGGGAGATGCGCCGGGCCGTCTGGACCGAAGGGGTGAGCACCATCAGCGGCACGGCCGGCCGCTCGCGCGCCACGCGCCGGGCGGAGGAACCGCTGTCGGTGAACACGCAGATGGCATTGAGGGCAATGGTATCGCCGATGGTCATGCAGGCATGGGCCAGCGCGTCCGCCGTGGTGGCATCGGGCGGGGTGTCGAGCATCCGCACCCGCGCCTTGTAGGCCTCGTCGGCCTCTACCTGGCGGGCGATCGAATCCATCATCAGCACGGCTTCTTCCGGCCAGGCGCCGGCGGCGGTCTCGGCGCTGAGCATGACCACATCGGCCCCGTCATAGACGGCATTGGCGACGTCTGACACTTCGGCGCGGGTGGGCGTGGGGCTCTCGATCATCGATTCGAGCATCTGCGTCGCCACGATCACCGGCTTGCCGGTGAGGCGGGTGGCGTTGACGATCTTCTTCTGGATCGGCGGCACTTCCTCGGGCAGCATTTCCACGCCCAGGTCGCCGCGAGCGACCATCACGCCATCGGCCGCGGCGATGATCTCGTCCAGCCGCCTGACCGCCATCGGCTTCTCGATCTTTGCGCACAGGAACCCGCGCCCGGCCATCAGCGCCTTGGCCTCGGCAATGTCGTCGGGCCGCTGGACGAAGCTGAGGCCGATCCAGTCCGCCCCCTGCTGCATGGCGAATTCCAGGTCCCGCCGGTCCTTTTCGGTCAGCGCCGGGATCGGGATCTCGGCATCCGGCACGTTGACGCCCTTGCGGTCCGATATCACCCCGCCGACCTCGGCCACGCAGGTGATGGAGGCTGCGTCCATGGCGGTCACGCGCAGGCGGATCTTGCCGTCGTTGATCAGCAGCCGCTGGCCCACTGCCAGCGCAGCGAACAGTTCCGGGTGTGGCAGGCACACGCGGTCTGCATCGCCCGGTGCAGGGTCGCGATCGAGCGTGAAGCGGGCTCCGTGGGGGATCAGCGCCTTGCCATCGGCAAAGGTGCCGACGCGCAGCTTGGGCCCCTGCAGGTCGCACAGAATGGCGATGGGCCGGCCGAATTCCTTTTCCAGCGCGCGCACGCTGCGGAAATTCGCCTCGTGCATGGCGTGGTCGCCGTGGCTCATGTTGAAGCGGAAGGCATCGGCCCCGGCGCGGAACAGCCGGCGCAGCACGTCCGGATCGCTGCTGGCAGGGCCGAGTGTGGCGAGGATCTTGATCTTGCGGGCCCTGCGTTGAAGGCCTGACGGCTTGAGCTTTGTCATGGGCCAGAGCCTATGGCATGGTCAGGAGACAAGACAAGGACTGGAACATGCCTGAATCCCCCGATCCGCTGGAAAACCTGCCCGACGACGTGGCCGCGGCTGCCTTTCGCCGGCTGGTGCGCCATCTGAGGCACCGACACGATGCGCAGAACATCGATCTGATGGGGCTGGCGGGCTTCTGCCGCAACTGCCTGGCCGACTGGATCAGGGATGCCGGCTTCGAAGGCGACAAGGCTGCCGCGCGCGAAGTCATCCACGGCATGGCGCAGGACGAATGGAAGAGCAGGTTCCAGACCGAGGCGACGCCCGAACAACTCGCCCGGATGGAGGAAAGCCTGAGGAAGAACGGCGGCACGCACTAGGCGCAGAGGGTTTGCGGCAGGGAATGGGATTTCCACAAGCCTGCCTTTGCCCGAATCCCCTGCCGCCGTTATCGCCCCGGCCATACCGATTCTCTAGACCCACCGGAGCTATTTCATGGCCAATGCCACCGACGACCGCCTGCGCCTGCTGATCGAGCGTATCGAACGCCTGGAGGAGGAGAAGAAGGGCATCGCCGACGACATCCGCGACGTCTATGCCGAGGCCAAGGCGGTGGGCTATGATCCCAAGATCATGCGCCAGGTCGTGCGCTTGCGGAAAATGAAGCCTGACGACCGCAACGAGATGGAACTGGTGCTGGAAACCTACAAGAACGCGCTGGGCCTGGGCTAGGCTGAGGGGCTCACCCCTTGATCGCCGGGCCTGCTGTATTATACTGATAACACGCCAGTCCCGGCGCCAAGCAGGAGGAATGCCATGCCCAGCCCGTGGAAGGATGCCCGCGGCATCATCGTTACCACCACCCACACCGTCGAAGGCCGCCCGATCCAGGAATACCTGGGCATTGTCACCGGCGAGGTGATCGTGGGGGCCAACATCTTCCGCGACCTGTTCGCCGGCATCCGCGACATCGTCGGCGGCCGGTCGGGCAGTTACGAGCGGATCCTGGCCGATGCGCGCGAGCAGGCGATTGCCGAACTGCAGGCCCAGTGCGGCGAACGCGGCGGCAATGCCGTGGTCGGCGTGGACCTCGATTACGAGGTGATCGGGGCACAAGGTTCCATGCTGATGGTCAGCGCCACCGGCACGGCGGTGCGGGTCTAGCCGGTAACCCGTGGCCACAGGTTGCCCGCCGCGCCCCCATTCGCTAGGGCAACGGCTCTTTTCCGGCAAACAAGTGCGACACCCATGGCAGGCCATTCCAAGTTCAAGAACATCATGCACCGCAAGGGTGCGCAGGACAAAAAGCGTTCGAACCTGTTTTCGAAGCTCAGCCGCGAAATCACTGTGGCGGCCAAGATGGGCCTGCCCGATCCGGACATGAACCCGCGCCTGCGCCTTGCGGTCAATGCCGCCAAGGCGCAGTCGATGCCCAAGGACAATATCCAGCGCGCCATCGACAAGGCGAGCGCGGCCGGCGGCGAGGATTACGAGGAAGTGCGCTACGAAGGCTATGGCCCGGGCGGCAGCGCGATCATCGTGGAAGCCCTGACCGACAACCGCAACCGCACCGCCACCAACGTGCGCAACGCCTTTGCCAAGAACGGCGGCAACATGGGCGCTTCGGGCTCGGTCGCCCACGGGTTCGAACGGCTTGGCCTGATCGAATATCCCGCCGCTGCCGGTGACGAGGAGAAAGTCCTCGAAGCCGCGATCGAGGCCGGTGCCGACGACGTGGAATCGGGCGAGGATGGCCACTCCATCTGGACCGCGATGGAAGCCCTGCACGAAGTGGCCAAGGCGCTGGAAGGCGTGCTGGGCGAAGCGGAATCGGTCAAGCTGGCATGGAAGCCAAACCTCACCGTGGCGCTGGACGAGAAGGACGCGGCAACGCTGCTCAAGCTGGTCGACATGCTGGACGACGATGATGACGTGCAGACCGTGTGGGGCAATTATGAAATCGCCGACGAGGTGATGGAGAAGCTGGGCTAGTTTCGGTTATTGCCGGGCTGCACCGAAACCAGGAGCCTGTGCTTTGCTGATCCTCGGCCTCGATCCCTCCCTCAGCTGCACCGGCT
Organism: uncultured Sphingomonadaceae bacterium; assembly: GCA_964612175.1. Taxonomy (GTDB): domain Bacteria; phylum Pseudomonadota; class Alphaproteobacteria; order Sphingomonadales; family Sphingomonadaceae; genus Alteraurantiacibacter. The sequence continues at coordinate 27,559 of CAZTED010000006.1, read as the reverse complement.
GGGGGATCGTGCGCAGCGAGGGGAGCAGGCTGGCGCATGTCGCCCATGGCCAGATCAGGACCGATCCCGCCGCGCCGATGGCAGCGCGGCTGGCCGTGCTCCATGCCGGGATTGGCGAAGTCATCGCCCTGCACCGCCCTGATCGTGGGGCGGCGGAGGAGGTGTTCCTCAACAAGAACCCGCAGTCGACCCTGAAGCTGGCACAGGCGCGCGGCTGCGTGCTGGCCGCTTGCGGGGCGGCCGGGCTGGAGGTCCGCGAACATGCGGCGCGGCTGGTGAAGAAGGCGGTGGTCGGCACCGGCGCGGCGGAAAAGGTGCAGGTGCAGGCCATGCTCAAGGTGCTGCTGCCGGGCATTGCCATCGCCGGGGCCGACGCGGCGGATGCGCTGGCGGTCGCCATCGCCGATGCGCATCTTGGTGGAAGGAACTGAGGCGATGTATCTTATGGTCTTTCGCAACCGCAAGCGCGCCGGCATCGACCAGGTCGCCTATGATGCCGAGGCTGCTGCAATGGAGCAGCTGGCGCGCGCCCAGCCGGGGTTCCTTGCGTTCAAGAGCTATGCTGCCGCAGATGGCGAAGTGGTGGCGATCTCCGAATGGGCCGATGTCGCCAGCGCCCGGGCCTGGGGCGCGCATGCCGGACACCGGGCGGTGCAGGAGCGTGGGCGCACCGACTATTACGCCAGCTACACAGCCTTTGCCTGCGACAACCCTGCGGTCCGTCATTTCGATGCAACCGAGCGCGGCTAGGCCGCTTTCCTACGCGCCTCCGGCCCGGTAAGGTCCGCCCGGAATTGATCGGCGTGCGCAGGGGGAGGGTTTTTCCCTCCAGGACACTGTTCCATGTGTTCCACGCCTTGATTTAAAAAGGGTTTTTTCAGGTGATCCACGTCTACGGCATTCCCAACTGCGACACCGTGAAGAAGGCCCGCGCCTGGCTCGATGCGCGCGGGATCGGCTACACCTTCCATGACTACAAGAAGGAAGGGGCAACCCTCGAGAAAGTGGCCGGATGGCTGGCCGATAAGGGCGCGGACGTGGTGCTCAACAAGCGCGGCACGACTTTCCGCAAGCTGTCGGATGCCGACAGGGCGCGGGCCGACAGTGATCCCGCAGGCCTGATGGTGGAGCAGCCGAGCCTGATCAAGCGGCCGGTGGTGGAACATGCCGGCGGGCTGCTGGTCGGTTTCGACCAAGGCGAATGGGAGGCGGCTCTGGGATGAGGTGGCTTGCTGCCCTGCTGGCGCTATCCTTATCCGTGCCGGTCGCAGCGCAGGAGGACAGGATGCTGATCATCGCCCATCGCGGGGCCAGCGGGGAGCGGCCCGAACACACCCTTGCCGCCTATGACCGGGCGATCGACCAGGGGGCCGACTATATCGAGCCGGATCTGGTGGCCACGAAAGACGGCGTGCTGGTTGCCCGCCACGAGAACGAGATTTCGGGTACGACCGACGTGGCGGAGCGGCCGGAGTTCGCCGGGCGCGCGGCCACCCGCATGATCGACGGCGAGGAGGTGACCGGCTGGTTCACCGAGGATTTTAACCTGGCCGAACTGCGCACCCTGCGCGCCCGTGAGCGGCTGCCGGATATCCGCCCGGCCAACACCGCCTTCGACGGGCTGTGGCAGGTCCCGACCCTGGCCGAGATCATCGCGCTGGTGCAGGCGCGCGAGGCGGAACTGGGTCGCCGCATCGGCCTTTACCCGGAGATCAAGCACCCGGCCTACTTCAGCAGCATCGGCCACGATCTGGCGGCCATGCTGGTGGAACAGTTGCACGCTGCCGGATACCGCAGCGCGACCGATCCGGTGTTCATCCAGAGCTTCGAGGTCGGGCCGCTGCAGCGGCTCGATGCGATGACGGACCTCAGGCTGGTGCAACTGGTGTCGGCGGAAGGTGGCCCGGCGGACCTGCCGGACATGACCTATGCCGGGATGCTGACGCCGCAGGGACTGGCCGGGATTGCCGCCTATGCCGACGGGATCGGGGCGGAGCTGGCGCTGCTGGTGGACGAACAGGGATCAGGCACCGGGCTGGTCGATGCCGCCCATGCGGCGGGGCTGGTTGTTCACGGCTGGACCTTGCGGAAAGAAAACGCCTTTCTGCCATCGCGCCATCGCAGCAGCGATGTTCTGCTTGATCGGCCCGGTTGCCTGCCGCTGTGGTGGGATGAACTGGCGGCCACGGGCATGGATGGCGTCTTCACCGACGATCCCGGCCCCGCCCGCATCCTGCGCGCTTCGGATCAGGATGCGATCATCAATTGCCACCGATATATTGATCCCCCGGCAGGAGGCTGACGGCGCTCAGCTGAGGAAATAATCCTTCGGCTCCAGCGGCTCCGGCGCAGGTTCGCCCAGGTGCGGGGCCAGCGCGATCTCGGCGGCGCGGCAGATGGCATCCAGCGGCAGGCCGTTGGGGGTCTGGCCGAAGGGATGGCTCAGCTCCTCGGTCACTTCGGCAAGGCCGAAGAACACGTAACCCACGATGCCGACGAACAGCGGCGTCAGCCAGCCCGCCGTGCCGGCCAGAGCCAGCGGCAAGAGCAGGCAGAACAGCCAGGTGGTACGATAGATGAGGAGCGAATAGACATAGGGCAGGGGCGTCGTCGCGATCCGCTCGCACCCGGCCTGCTGCAGGGCCATCGAGCCCAGCCGCTCCGTCAGGGTGCGCAGGCCGAAGCCTTCGATTGCGCCGCTGCGCCCGCCTTCTGCAACCAGCGCGCCAAGCCGGTCCAGCGCGGCATCGGGCGGATGGGGGGTGTCGGCCAGCGCACCGGCGAGGTTGCGGGCAACCGGGTCATCGGCCAGGCCCCGCAGGTTGGCGCGATGCAGGTGCAGGAAGGCGAGTGCGGTGCGCAGCAGTTCGCGGCGGCGCGCCTCGTCCGGAACGAAGATCTCCACCTCGCGGGCCAGGGCGCGCATGTCGGCAAGCAGGCCGCCCCACAGCTTCCTCGCCTCCCACCAGCGGTCATAGGCGGCATTGTTGCGGAAGCCGAGGAACAGCGAGAGGGCAATGCCGAACACCGTGAAGCCCAGCCCGCCCACTTGCGGCAGCAGGTCCTCGCGCTGCTCGATCCACACCACCACGCCGGCCAGCAGCATCAGCACGAGGAGGCGCAGCGCGATGCGCGGCACGATCGATCCCCTGATCGCGAAGACCAGGTCGATCGGGCGAGGCGTGTCGCGGACGATCATCGCGGGCCCTCAGGCAGCCTGCGCTGTGACGATGAAGTTGAGCGACAGGTCGTCCGACAGGTGCAGGCCCTTCGATGGCGACCAGGCAATGCCGCGCGGGCTCCCCATGACGAGGCCCGCCTCTGCCAGCAGTTCGCGCAGTTCGTCGGGCGTGGCGAAGTCCTCCCAGTGGTGCGTGCCCTTCGGCACCGCGCCCAGCGCTTCGGCCGCACCGACCAGCAGCAGGCGGCTGGCGGTGGTGCGGTTGGGGGTGGACAGTACCATCAGGCCACCGGGTGCAAGGTGCGCGGCAAGCTGGCGGACGAAGGCCTGCTTGTCGGCCACGTGCTCCAGCACTTCCATGCTGGTGACGAGGTCGAACTGGCCCAGCGCCAGCGCGGCAAGCTCGCCATGGTGGTAGGTGACCGGCAGCCCGATCCCCGCGGCATGGCGGGTGGCGGCGGCCACGTTCTCTGCCGCCGCGTCAACCCCGGTCACCTCTGCGCCAAGACGTGCGAGCGGTTCGCACAAGAGGCCTGCGCCGCAGCCCACGTCCAGCGCGCGCCGGCCTGCCAGCGGCCTTGCCGTACGCGGGTCCCCGCCCCAGTGCAGGTCCACTGCCTCGCGCAGGAAGGCAAGGCGCACCGGGTTCAGCCGGTGAAGCATGGCGGAAGAGCCCGCCGGGTCCCACCAGTCTGCGGCCAGCGCGCCGAAATGCGCGGCTTCGGACGGGCGGATGGTTTCATTTGCGACACTTGCATCGGTCATGCCGCATCCCTAACAGCGCGCTCAGTCTGAAGCCAGTATTCCAGCAGGGGGAACCCGTGGCCCGTATCGTGATGAAATTCGGCGGCACCTCGATGGCGGGGACCGAGCGCATTCGCCGCGTTGCCAACATCGTGCGGGCGCAGGCCGCCAAGGGCGACGAGGTGGCCGTGGTGGTGTCCGCCATGGCGGGCGAGACCGACCGCCTGGTGACCTTCTGCCGCGAGGCAAACCCGCTCTATGATCCCGCCGAGTATGACGTGGTGGTGGCCAGCGGCGAACAGGTGACCAGCGGCCTGCTGGCGCTCACCCTGCAGGCGATGGGCTGCAAGGCGCGCAGCTGGCTTGGCTGGCAGGTGCCGATCCAGACCGACGATGCCCACGCCAAGGCCCGCATCGAGGATATCGACGCGCCGGCACTGATCGCAGCCATGCAGGCTGGCCAGATCGCGGTGATCCCCGGCTTCCAGGGCGTGACGCCCGATGGCCGGGTGACGACGCTGGGCCGCGGCGGCTCTGATACCTCGGCCGTGGCCGTGGCCGCCGCGCTCAAGGCGGATCGCTGCGACATCTACACTGATGTCGACGGGGTCTACACCACCGATCCGCGGATCGTGGCCAAGGCCCGCAAGCTGCGGAACGTGACGTACGAGGAAATGCTCGAACTCGCCTCGGTGGGATCGAAAGTGCTGCAGACCCGCTCGGTCAGCCTGGCGATGAAGGAAAAGGTGCGCGTGCAGGTGCTCTCCTCCTTCGTCGACGAGGATGCGCCGGACGCGGACAGCCTGCCGGGCACGATGATCGTATCGGACGAGGAAGTGGCCCAAATCACGCAAGAGGGACTGGACATGGAACGCCAACTGATCACCGGGATCGCCGCCGACAAGAACGAGGCCAAGATCACCCTTACCCGCGTGGCCGACCGGCCCGGCGCGGTCGCCTCGATCTTCGGCCCGCTGGCTGCCGCCAGCATCAACGTCGATATGATCATCCAGAACGTGGCCAAGGACAAGGGCGAGACCGACGTCACCTTCACCGTCCCCAAGGCGGACCTGCTGCGCACCCAGGTGCTGCTGGAAGAACGCAAGGAAGCCATCGGCTACTTCCGCATGATCAGCGACGACAAGGTGGCCAAGGTCAGTGTCGTGGGCGTCGGCATGCGCAGCCACGCCGGCGTTGCCGCCACCATGTTCAAGGCGCTGGCCGACCGTGGCATCAACGTGCAGGCGATCTCCACCAGCGAAATCAAGATCAGCGTACTGATCGACGAGGACGAGACCGAACTGGCCGTGCGCGTGCTGCACTCGGCTTACGAACTGGACGCCACGGAAGCCTGAGCAGGCTGCCTGCCAGGTCATGCCAACCGGGCCCGCCGTGGCGGCAGGCCCGGGGCATGGCTCAGTGCGGCATCAGTCGAAGTTGATCGTGTAGGTCGAACACACGTTCACGTCGTTGCGCAGGATTTCCCGCCCGCCGGCGGTCACGGCGCGGAAGTTGAAGCGGCAGGCGCCCGAGCCGTCGTCCACCGTGGTCTCCCAGCTCTGCCCGGCGGGAAGGGTGCTCGAACCCAGGCGGTCGCTGCCCCAGGTGGTCGACGCGATGTTCGCCCAATAGATGTAGAAGATCGATTCCTTGCCGCGGTTGACCAGCGAAACGGCGCGGTTCCGGTCGTCCTGCGACACCCCGCTGCCCACGGCATCGGCCCGCACCGTGGTCAGCGTGATGTCGAACCTGTTCCACACGTTGCCAAGGTTGGTCACGTCCATCTCGTGCACCTCGCAGCCTGAGCTGGCGAGGCGGTAGAGGGTGAAGAAGGTAATGTCGGTCAGGTCGTAGTCGGAATGGACCGTCTCCCCGCGCGGGTTCCGGACCAGGAAATCGAGATCGGTATCTCCGTCGCCGTTAACCGAGACATAGACTTCCGGGTTGCAGATCGTGATGTCGATCGTGGTGCTGTCATTGGCTTCCACCCGGTAGGAATCGCTCTGGGCCATGGCCGGGGCGGCAATGACCGTCCCGATGGTTGCCAGCATTGCGGCGGCGCTGCGCAAAGTCTTCATCGTAACCCCCTTCGATGTGCATCAGGCCGGTCGCGGGCAGGGGGTGCGGCGGGATGACGCGATCCGGCGGCCTGCGAGCAGTCTGTAATGCAAATCATGGCCTTGGTTGCTGCATGGCAACTGAATGGCGCAGGCAATGCCGATCCATGACAGCAATTGTGTGATTCACCCCGGCAAGAGCAGGGCGCGTTCCAGCACCTCGTCCTGCCCGCCCGGCTGCATAACGTCGCCAGCCTCGCGCGTGGTGGAAAGCAGTTTCAGGCCGTTAAAGGGAAAGCCCATACCAGCGTCACCGAAATCCATCACCAGCAATGGCGGGATAACCGGGATCTCCGACTGCACGTGACAATGGCGCAGCAGCAGATCGCTGCCTTGCACAATCTCTGCGCAGGAAACGAAAGGCGATTCGCCGGGGTTCTCTATGATGTCGCGCAGGATGAAGTCGGCCTGCCTTACCCCCGCTGTTGGCACGGGGCCAGGTTCGCCGCCGTCCTCGCCGCCGTCCTCGGGCATGCCAAGCCGATAGGTTGCGGCCATGTCGTCGCGCTGCACGGTGACAGAGGTGACTTCGGCCAGGCCGAGGATCGTTTTGCACAGGGCGTCACAGGGCGGCGGTTCATCCCAGGCGAGGCCAAGGCCCCTGCGTTCGATGCGCACGTCGCCGGCAAGGGCAATCGGCGCTTCGGCTGCCACGTCGGGCACTTGCGCCTGGTCGAACTCGGCCAGTGCCGACAATCGCCAGGGCAGCACGGCAACGCTTGCAAGCGCGACCACCAGCACCAGCGCAGCCCCGCGCGCCAGCCATACCTGCCTGACAGGGAGCATGGCACCAACCAGCCACGTTGCCAGCAGGTAGGGAAACACCGTCGGCGCCAGCGACAGCACCACCCCGGGCACGACGAGGAGGAAATAGCCCACGATCACGAGGCCGGGAAACATGGTGGCGATTGCCGCCAGCACGCCGGTGATGATCACGGCCAATCGCATAACCGCTTGCCTCCTGGCGCTTGCCCTTGCAGTCTCGTACGCCTAACCGACACGCTATATGACGAATTTTCCCAAGACGAAGGCGCTGATGCAGCGCGGAAGCGAATTCCTTGGCAGCGAGACCGCCATCCTGTGCGGGGCGATGAGCTGGGTTTCCGAACGCAACCTGGTGGCCGCGATCAGCAACGGCGGCGGGTTCGGCGTGATCGCCTGCGGGGCCATGACGCCGGAACTGCTCGATGCCGAGATCGCCGGCACCAAGGCGCTGACCAGCCGCCCCTTCGGTGTCAACCTTATCACCATGCACCCTGCGCTGTTCGACCTGATCGCGGTGTGTGCCCGCCACCATGTGAGCCACGTGGTGCTGGCCGGCGGCCTGCCCCCCAAGGGCAGCGTGGAGGCGATCAAGGACACCGGGGCCAAGGTCATCTGTTTCGCGCCCACCCTGGCGCTGGGCAAGAAGCTGCTGCGATCGGGCGCCGATGCCCTGGTGATCGAGGGGAGCGAGGCGGGCGGCCATATCGGCCCGGTTTCCACCAGCGTGCTGGCACAGGAAATCCTGCCCGAACTCAGTGCCGACAACCTTGTGTTCGTGGCCGGCGGTATCGGCAACGGCGCAATGATCGCCGCCTACCTCGAAATGGGCGCGGCGGGCGTGCAGTTGGGCACCCGCTTTGCCTGCGCCACCGAAAGCATCGCCCATCCCGACTTCAAGAAGGCCTTCTTCCGCGCCAGTGCCCGCAACGCGATAGCCAGCGTGCAGATCGACCCGCGCCTGCCGGTGATCCCGGTGCGCGCGCTGGAGAACAAGGGGACCGAGGAATTCGCCGCCAAGCAGCGCGAAGTGGCACTGCTGCTTGACCAGGGCTCGATCGACATGGGCGAGGCGCAGCTGCGGATCGAACACTTCTGGGCCGGTGCCCTGCGGCGTGCGGTGATCGATGGCGATGTCGAGAGCGGCAGCCTGATGGCTGGCCAGTCGGTCGGCATGGTCAAGGAAGAGGAACCCGCCGTGCAGATCATCGCCACGCTGATGGCAGAGTGCGAGGCGGCGCTGCAGGGGCGATAGCAGGCCGGGGCGGGCACGCGGCCCGGCGAAGGATTGAGGGTTCACCAGGAATGGAACTGCGCAAGGCCGGCGTATCGCTCGATCAGGAGCATATCATCGCCGCCGCGCTCGGGCTCCTGCGGGAAGTCGGTTTCCACGGTTTCAGCATGCGGGCCCTTGCCGCGGACCTCGGGGTGACCGTGGGGGCGACCTACCGCCACTTCGGCGGGAAGGAAAAGATCCTCGAGGTCGCGGCCGACCGGATCCTTGCCGCCATACCGTTTACCGACGGCGACGGCGACTGGCGACGCGCCTTCATGGAAAACGCACGCGCCTATCGCGCCACGTTTCGCCAGTACCCCGGCGTTGCTGCCTACCTTACCCTGCACCTTGGCGAGACATCGATCCGCCAGCAGGCCATCGAACAGAGCATCGCCGTGCTGATCCGCGCCGGCCTGACGCGGACCCAGGCATTGCGGACGGCCGCTGCCCTCAATGCCTTCCTGCGGGCCAGCGCGGGCGACGGGGACATGTTGAGGGGCGCCGGCGCCGGCCGCCCCGCGAGCAGGAGCGATGCCAGGGGCCGGCTCGAACTGGATGAAGCCAGCTTCCAGCTCGGCCTCGAACTCTTCATCGGCGGGATCGAGAAACTCCTGGCCAGCAAGACGCCGGGCGCAAGCGCCTAGCAGGACGGCGGCGCCAGGTGCGGGGCATCCAATAACCGCATGGACTAGTGAACAATGTTCACATATAATTCCGGCACGATCGAAATTGTCGCAGGGGAGAGCCGCCGTGGAAACCTATAATCAGCCCATCATCGATGGTGATTCTCACATCTACGAAGATGTGGACGTATGGATGAGTTACATGCCGTCCATCCACCATGAGAAGTACCTGATCGAGCGGCGCTTGAACGAAGGCGGACGCTTTGCCTTGCACATCGGTGGCAAGCCAATCAGCTACGGCGAAGAATACATGCGCCCAGATGGCACGATCCCCAAGCCGGGTTCGCTCGCCGAGTGGCTCAAGGCGCGCAAGGATGGTGCCAACGAAGACCATCTGTGGGTGCAGCCAACCCCTGATGTGCGCAATGTGCAAGACCGCCTGGTCAAGATGGACGAATTCAACGTCGCAGCCTCGGTCGTTTTTCCCAGCGAGGCCGTTGTGCTGCTGCCCTATCTCGACGTTCAGGGGCTCAACACGCTGATGGAAGCTTACAATCGTTATCTGTTTGATTACTGGCGATTTACCACCGAAGATCGGGTGTATTGCACGGCAATGCTGCATCTGGAAGATCTGGATTGGGCAATCAAGGAACTGGACTGGGCACTCGCCCGCGGCTGCAAGGCGATCGTCATTCCTACCGGGCCGGCGCAAAAAAGCTCGCCCGCCGATCCCAAGTTCGATGCCTTCTGGTCCCGCGTGAACGAAGCCAGGGCGATCTGCGGGTTGCATATCGGCCAGGCGCCTTATCTCGATGCCCTGCTGTCGGCATGGGGCGAGCCGCATATGCCGCCCGTGACCGAGAAATCGGCTTGGGACTGGATGAACACCATGGGAGAAACGCCGATCGTGCACATGCTCTCGTCGATGATCTACATGAATTTCTTCGAACGTTTCCCCAATATCCGCGCGCTCTCGGCGGAGAATGGCGCAGAATGGGTGCCGGCCATGCTTACCCGCATGGACAAGATGCGCGGCTTTGCCAAGAACGGCCGCTGGCCCTGCGGCCAGATGAAGGAGCGGCCGAGCGCGGTGTTCAAGCGCCACGTCTTCGTTGTGCCCTATCCCGAAGACGATATGCGCCATGTGATCGATGCCACCGGCACTGCAGATTGCTTTGTCATGGGGTCCGATTACCCGCATGCTGAAGGCTGTGCCGAGCCCAGGGTCTTCATGGCTGGCATGAAGGGGATCACTCCGGAGGAAGAGCGCAAGATCATGTACGAAAACGGCGCCCGCCTGCTCTGGCAAT
>CAZTED010000006.1:0-17446 GCA_964612175.1 uncultured Sphingomonadaceae bacterium | reverse complement strand
CCGGAGGAAGAGCGCAAGATCATGTACGAAAACGGCGCCCGCCTGCTCTGGCAATAGGCGGGCCAGGGCAGGGCAGGCCTGGCTTGGCCCTGCCTCGCGCGACTGCCGCGGACGGTGCATGGCGGAGAGGGTCGGACAATGAATTTCGCCGGAAAGGTCGCATTCGTGCCGGGTGCCGGCAGGGGCATCGGTCAGGCCGTCGCGCGGCAGATCGTCAAATCCGGGGGGCGGATCGTGCTGGCGGATCGACCATCCGAGGCACGTCCATCGCGAAACAAATGTGAGTGTCTTCAGGCATGAGAACGACGGCAGATCTCTATGAACGCTGTGCAGAGCAGGCCCCCGATCGCATTGCTCTTATCATGGGCGAGGAGCGTCGGTCCTACAGTGAATACCTTGCCCGGGTGCGGCAACTGGGATCGGCAATCGAGCGGACCGGGATAGAACGACAGCAGGTCGTTGGCATCTTCGGTGTCAACTCGATTGCCCATCTGGAGGCGACCGGGGCAGCGGAATATGGGGCTTATGTTGCAGCTCTTTACAACTTCCGCCTTGCGATCCCCGAGCTGGCCAAGCTTATCGAACAGACCCAGCCGGTCGTGTTCTTCTTCGAAGCCGCCTTTGCCGAGACCGTAAAGGCAGCGGCCAGCACCAGCAGTTGCATTCGGCGGATGGTCTGTTTGGGTGATGATGGCCCGGACTGGGCGACGCCGTTTTCGCAGTTTCTTGCCGAAGGCTCCGAGACGGGGCCATCCCAACGCCCGCAACCTGCCGATACCGGCACTTTGTTCTTTACCGGTGGTACTACCGGCACGCCGCGCGGCGTGCCCTGGAAGCACAGCGTATTGATGAGTCATGCGCACCGCTTTTGTCCGATGATCGAAGACATCTCTTTGCTGCAGGTGTCACCCTTGTTTCACGTTGGCGGTCGTTGCCCGGTGCTGTCGACCATGTGGGCGGTTGGCACAACGGTACTTGAAAACGGCTTCGATCCAGGCCGTTGGTTGGCACAGGTGGAAAGCCATCGGATCAATTGGACCTTCATGGTACCCGCGATGATGCAGGCGGTGGTCGAGCACCCGGCCGTGGCCGAGCATGACCTGTCATCGTTGCAATATGTACTGGCGGCATCAACTGCCATCCCGCCGCTCTTGCTGCGGCGGTCAGTGGACGTGCTTGGCCCGGTTTTCTATGTTGCCTACGGATTGACCGAGGGCGGCTATGTGTCCCGCTTGCGCCGGTCCGAAACGCGTGCCGACATCTCGCCAAAGGTGACCGAGCGGCTGGGTTCGGTGGGGCAGATCCTGCCTTGGTCCGATGTGGTGCTGGTGGGTGATGACGACGAGCCTGTGCCGACTGGCGCGATCGGTGAAGTGTGTGTGCGCGATGGTCCTTTCAGTGGCTATTGGAATGACCCGGCCGCGACTGAGGCAGCCATCTGGCGCAAGGACTATGTCCGCACTGGCGACATGGGCCTGTTTGACGAGCAGCACTATCTCTGGCTGGTGGACCGCAAGAAGGACATGATCATTTCGGGCGGAGAAAACATCTACTGCCGCGAAGTGGAGGTGGCGCTGGAACAGATGCCGGGCGTTCAGGCGGTGAGCGTTATCGGGGAAGCGGACGAGAAATGGGGCGAAACCGTGCTGGCCCTGATCGTGCGCAAGCCCGATGCGGATTTCGATGCCGATAGTGTGGTCGCCTTCAGCCAGACACGGCTCGCCCGTTACAAGTGTCCGCGCCGGGTGGAATTCGTCACACAGTTCCCGATGACCAGCGCCGGCAAGATCGACAAGGTCGCATTGCGCCAATCCTATGCTGCAGCACCTTCGGGAGAGGCCTGATGGCACAGACCAATAGCGATCGCGACCGGGCGGCCGGAGAAGTGAACGGGGTCTGGGCCGAGGCGATGGACCAATTGGTCAGCTATCGCCATTTCGGCACCCGGTCGGTGCTGGTCGATCGGCATCACGCCACCGGGACAATGCCGATGCGGCCGGATATGCGGGCATCGGGAGGCATGCTGCTGGCGCCGCTGGCGATCGGCATGCTGGATGCGGCGGGCAACAACATGGACCGCTATTACCAACTTGGCCTGACCCAGATAGACATTCATGCCTTCGACGGGGCGCCGGGAACCGAACGCGTCGCCCTTGCCAGCGAAGTGGTCCGCGAGGCGCGCACGCAGGTGTTTACCGAAGTCGTGCTTACGGATGAGGCGGACGGGCGCGTGATCGGGCACGGTTCGGCCAACTGGGCGATCATCAATCCCACGCCTCCCGGCTTCACCTATACCGATCCCGGTCCAGGGCCACGATATGAATCCCCGATGCCGTCGCTTGCCGAAGTGTTCGGGGCGCAGTCGGCCGGTGGCGGCGGCTACATCATTTCCGGCCTTTCTCCGCGTCTTGGCGCAGACATGCTGCACCACGGGCCAATCATGGTGGTGATGGAAGCAGCGGCATTCGACTTGGCTACTAGCGAAGCGGGTGCCCACCCCTTAACGCCGGTTGCCATGAGTTGCCGGATCGTGCGGGCCGGGCGCAAGGGGCCGTTCCGGATCCGGTCCGGACTGCTCGGCCGTAACGGTGATCTGATCTCGTGCCGCTCGGTGATGCGGGACGAGGGACGCGAGAACGAGATCATCGCCGTCATGCTGTGGCAGGCGCGGATCAACAAGGGAGACCAGAGACAATGAGCAGGATCGACAAGACAGCAGATCTTCTCGCCATCCGCATGCTGGCGGACCGCTACAGCGAAGCGGCCAACAGGATGAATGCCCGCGACATGGCTGCGGTCTATGCGGAGGATGGGGTGCTGGTCTCTTTCGGGCACAGTTTCGAAGGGCGTGCAGCCATTGAAAAGGTATTTGGCGAGACCATCGGCCTGATGGAAGTCATGAACCAGGTCTGCTCTGCCGCTGTCATCGAAGTCGATGGCGATCGCGCCACGGCACGCTGGACGGTGACCGAATTTGCCAAGCGCAAGGCGCACGACAAGCTTGAACTGTTCCTCGGCGACTATGCCGATGAACTGGTCAGGACCGAAGCGGGCTGGCAGTTCTCCAGGCGGGTCCTGACGCGTCGCATGCAGTGCCGTTTTGAAGCCCAGCTTCGCAGCTGAAGACCCTGATCCAGCATAGCCCAGGAGTTTTCCCCGGATGACCGACTTTGCCGAAATGGATATGCTGCGAGACAGCCTGCGGCGACTGCTCGACGAGATTGCTCCGCCTGAGGCCGTGGCCAAGTGGGACAAGGAGGATTTCTTCCCTCGCGAGCTGATCGAGCGGCTGGCCGAGCTGGGCATCTGCGGCCTGACCCTGCCCGAAGAGTATGGCGGGCTTGGCCTTGGCATCCTGCCGCAGCTGATGGTGATCGAAGAGATGACCAGGCGCAGCTGCGCCCTGTCCGGCGTGTTCATCCAGTGCGCCAGCTATGCCGGGCTCAACGTGTCCGAACTCGGGTCTGCCGAGCAGAAGGAGCGTCTCCTGCCGGGTATCGCGCAGGGCAAGATCCTCTTTGCCCTTGGCCTGTCGGAACCCGATGTCGGGGCCGACCTTGCAAGCGTGAAGACCCGCGCAAGCCTCGTGGGCGACACTGTCATCATCAACGGCATGAAGCGCTGGTGCTCTGGCGCGGAATATGCCGACTACATCTATGCGCTGGTCCGCAGCGGCCCCGAGGAAGAGCGTTACCGCAACCTCAGCTTCGTCATGATCCCCTGCGATGCCCCGGGCATCACCATGTCCCGCACGCCCACGATGGGCATGCACGGCACGTCAACCAATGACGTGATCTTCGAGAATGTCGAAGTGTCTGCCGACAATATCATGGGCGGGCGCGAGATGTGGAACAAGGGCTGGCAGCAGCTCGCCGGCCCGACGCTGGAGATCGAGAAGCTGCAGCCATCGGCCATGGCGCTGGGCATTGCCGAAGGCGCGGTGGCCGAAGCCTGGGCCTATGCCCAGGAGCGGACCCAGTTCGGCAAGAAGATCTGCGGCCACCAGGCCGTGCGGCACCAATTGGCCGAAGTGCAGACCAAGCTGCAGGCCTGCCGGCTGATGCTCGACCATGCCGCCGGCCTTGTCGATCGGGGCGAACCCAGCGCAGTGCAGACTTCGATGACCAAGCTCTATGTCTCGGAAACCGTGCGCGACATTACCATCACCTGCCAGATGGTGATGGGCGCCTATGGCTATGCCGAAGGTTTCAACATGGAACGCTATGTCCGCGATGCCATGGTGCTGCCGATCTTCGGCGGGTCTTCCGCCATCCAGAAGACCAACATCGCCAACCTCCTGAAACTGCCCAAGGGATAGGGCGTTTTCAAAGCGAGGAGGGGATATCGCCCGGTATGGAGCACAGTCCAAGCCGGCAATAATTGTCTATGGAAAAACGGCCTTGACCATATGTCTCGTAGCCGCAGGTGGGCGCGCGCCGCTCAGCTCTCTGTCAGCTGGTTGCGGCATCACGCCGGGCAATTTCCCCGAGCACGAAGGCGATCAACGGATCTTCCTTCTTGGTGTCCAGATACTCGTTGATCATAAAAATCAGACCATCTCGCAAGGTCATCCGCATGCAGTAGCGCTGATCGTGAAGGGTTTCATCGCCTTGAAGGTGGAACGTACCGGTGAATTCAAGGACAACATCGTCCCCATCCACCAGGGCATCCCCCCGCTGGTATTCGAGGTCTGTCGTTTCCAGAACCACCCCGATGAACTTCATCAGCCAACCCGATTTGTGGAGCATTGGCTCCCAATCCGGCATGCATATGGAGCGATAGCCGCCATCGGGGTGGAGCAGGGCAGCAGCCTCATCTGGTCGGCGCTCATTCTGCAACTGCCAGAATGACCACGCCAATTCGATTTTCTCGTCCCGGCTAGACATTACGCTGTCCCTTCATGAATGAGGCTGTCCAAAAGCCGAGGAACGTGAGCAGCCCTGCAATTGTAGGGTACTGCGCAAGCCGGCCTCAGGTCAGGCGGTTGAGCGATTCAGGGTCGAACGGCATCAGCGGTTCGCCGCGGCGGGCCTTGCGCACCCATTCGGGGTCGTGGAGCAAGGCGCGGCCGATCGACACCAGGTCGAACTCCCCGGCATTAAACCGTGCGAGCACCAGGTCGAGATTGTTCGAACCCTGCGTTTCGCTGTTCGACAGTGTATCGTACATGCCCTTGTTGAAACCGATGCCGCCAACCCCGCCACTCAGCTTGCCGGTCAGCTTCTTGGCCCAGCCGGCCAGGGTCAGGTCGGACCCCTTGAAGGCGGGCGTATTGAAAAAGCGCACGCTGGCATCGAACAGGTCGACACCTGCATCGGCCAGGGGACCAAGGATGGCTTCGAGCTCAGCCGGGGTTTCGGCCAGTTTCGCCCGGAAATCCTGCTGCTTCCACTGCGAGAAGCGGAAGATCAGCGGCCGGTCCTCGCCCAGTTCGCGGCGACACGCCTTGATTACTTCGACCGCGAAAGTCGTCCGGCGCACAGGATCGCCGCCCCAGCGATCGGTGCGCCGGTTGGTCTCCTCCCACAGGAAGCTGTCGATCAGGTAACCATGGGCGCCGTGCAGCGCGAGGCCATCAAAGCCGGCCTCCACCGCCTGCCGCGCGGCGCGACCGAAGCTCTCGACCACTTCGATGATTTCCGCATCGGTCGGCACGGGCAGGTTCTGCGAGGCGAGTATCTCGGCCTTCTGGTTGTAGTAATCGGCGGCCTTCGACGGGTCGCCGTAAAGGCCCGAAGGGGAGAAGGCCACGGCATCGGTGAACGGCGGGGAGCCGGGCATCCGCATGGGCCCCTGGTGCCACAACTGGGGAAAGATCAGCCCGCCTTCGGCATGGACACCCTCGACCACCCGGCGCCACGCGGCAACGGCGGGCGGGCCGTTGAAGATCGGCAGGTCGGTCTCGCCAAGCCCGGTATCGCCCACGGCAGACGGATGATCAGGTCCTACGGCTTCGGTGATGACCAGGCCGACATCGCCCCTGGCGCGGCGGCGGTAATAGCCTGCCACATTGTCGTCGGGCAGGTTGCCGGGGCAGAAGCTGCGCGTCATCGGGGCCATGGCCAGCCTATTGCGCAAGGTAACCCCGCGGATAGTGAGCGGCTGGAACAGGGGTTCGAGTTCGGCGAGATATCCGGTGGCTTGGGCGGCAGGCATTGGTGGTGTTCCTCGGCAGGTCCAGCCTCTCATGCAATGATCGGGGCCTGCCGGGCAACCGCTGGCCCATCAAATCACGCCTGTGGTGAAGGCGTCCCCTTTCGGGTCCGTCGCCAGCCTACCCGGCCAGATCCAGCAATACCCGCGTAGTCAGGTCAGGATCATTCTCCATCACGAAGTGGTCTGTCGCGGTTTCGTGATAGTCCCACCCGGCCGCCCGTGCCTTCTCGGCAAAGCGGGGGAAGGGCGTGCCTTCGTAGCCGGTGGCGAAGATGTAGCTCTTCTTCGCGATGGCCCGTTCGTCGCCCGACAGGCGCACGGCCTCCACCAGCGTCAGCAAAGGGTGATAGCCGACCACATCGGGCACCGGCTGCCAGTCTTCCGGGGTCATCAGCGGGCGGATCAGGCCGGGGTTGTGCTTCTGCGTCTCGAGGTACCAGTTGTGCTCGAACTCCCCTGTGATGTGCCACAGGCTCTGCCCGTCTTCGGGGAGGAAGGCGTCAATGTAGCAGATCGCGTCGATCCGCTTGCCGAGACGTCCGGCGACGCCGGTGATCACCATCCCGCCATAGGAATGGCCGGCCAGCACGAACCGGTCGAAGCCGGCATCCGCGACCTGATCGCAGACTGCGTCCACATGGTCGCTGAGGGTGATGCCGGGGTGCAGTTCCCCCTGCCGCACGCCGAGGCCTGGCAGGGTGCAGTTGAGCACCCGGTGCCCCGCTGCCTCGAGCCGCCGCGGCACCTCGCCATAGGTGTGATGGCCGCCCCAGGCGCCGTGGACGAGAACGTAATCAGTCATGTTTAGCAAACCCACCAATCGGAGTGTTCAGGCACCAGCCTGCCAGGGCAGGCGGCATTCGTATAAGGGGCGGACCGGCCGGTTGGATCGATTTCCGGCATGCCCATGTAAAGCCGGACCACCGGCCTGGCTGTCTCGGGCGCCGCCGCCGCCGACGGGTGCGGTGTTGCCAGCACCGGTTCCGCCTGCGCCAGAAGGCTTCCGCCCAAGACCAGTCCCATGGCCGATAGCGAAGCAGCGCCCAGCAACTGCCGACGGTTCATGTCACAGGCCATAGGTCGGTCCGTCATAGTCGAAGTCATGGCCGAAATCGAAGGGCAGCCGGCTGGCCGGCTCCCACCACCCGTGCACCTGCATATGCAGCCGGAACGGCAGCCTGACCCTGGCGATCGGCCCTTCCTCCAGCCCGAGCGCATCGGCGATGACCAGTTCGCTGCGCATCTCGGCGAAATCGTTGGCCACGCCGATCAGGTAGCCATCGCCTTCGGGCGCATTGTCGCTGCGGGGCACGAACTGCGGCTCGAACAAGGAGTGGGTGGGGCCGGCGAAAAACTTGTTCACCTGTCCCCGGGCATGGTCGAACCGGTACCAGGCATTGGCCACCCGCCCGCGCAGGTCGCCGCCGCGCTCGCTGTCCCACGGCATGTCGGCATCGGTCAGCAGGTTGAAGCTCCAGCGGAAATCCTGCGTGAGGTAGCGATCGTCCATGCGGCTGAAGCTGGATGGAAGGATGCCGGGGAACAGGATCTCCTCCTCCCAGGTCTCGCTCGAGGAATTGAGGTCGAAGGTCCACCGCCGGATGGTGTTCTTGCGCGCTTCATCATCGAACGGCGAGCCGTCGATGTTGGGGAACTGCGGGTTGAAATTGCCGCGGGCTACGGGCGCATCGAGGATGACCTTGTTGCCCACTGTCCGGGCATTTGTCGCATGGATCAGCATGGCGCGATCGGGCGGGCCCCTGAACCAGCGCACGTCTCCTGCCTCGCCATCACGCGGCAGGATGCCGACATAGGCCGGCACGCTTGGGTCATAGGCCCAGTGGTTCAGGCCCTGCTGCAGCCGCTCCGCGCTCGTGACCATGCCCGTCGTCGGCAGGATCACGTGCTTCTCGGTGATCATCCAGTCATGCATCATGCTGACCACCGGTGCCTTCAGCCACACGGTGCGAACCAGGGTTCCCGCCGGATCGAAGAAGTGGACCGCCAGGTCATCCGACAGGTCGCCCTTTGCCTCATAGGAGAAGGCCAGCATCTCGCCGGTTACGGGATCGATCTTGGGGTGGGCGGTAAAGCTGGTGGCGGTCATCCGGCCACCGAAATCGTGCTCCTCGATGGTCCGCAGGGTGTGCGGGTCCATCAGCATTGGCGGGCTCGATTCCTTGAGCGAGAACAGCTTGCCGGCATGGACGATGGGAGTGGTGTTGCCGGTGTTCATCGACACGTCGCGGACCAGCGGATCGTTGGTGTACTTGTTGCGATATATCCCGAACAGGGCCCGCCGCTCGCGCCGTTCGATGATGTAGCGCGGCGTGCGGATGAAGCGGGATCGAAAATCGACGTGGCCGTTGCGGATGCGGAACATGTCCACCGCGCCATCGGCGTTGAAGGGGATGTCTCCCGGCAGGCGCTGTGGGTACCGGCGATCCACGCAGGTGCGATAGAACGTCCCGTCGATGTCGGACGGGATGGTCCCGTCCACCTCGCAATCGTGCAGGTCAGCCTCGAACCGCATCGGCGCGAAGAAGCCGGTTGCGTAGGGATCATCCCTGAATGAAACTGCCATGCACGATCCTCCCGCTGCCACCTTACAACCAGGAACACAGAAAAAAAGGGCGGCACCTTGCGGCACCGCCCCTTTGTTGTTCGCTTCGGGAAGCGGATCAGCCCTGGCGGGCCGAACGCCAGCCGGCGGCGTAGGTGTCGCCAGCCATGGCCGAGTACGGCACCGGCGACACGCGCACGCGCACGTTGAGCTGCTTGTGCGGCTCGACCGTGGTCTTGGAGGTGCCGCCGTTTTCCTCGCCCCACACGACGTGCAGGTCGGTGCCCAGCGGGATCTCGTGGTCGACGGTGGCGAGGCTGAGGCCCTTCTTCTCGTTGTACGAGTAGCCGGTGAACAGCGACAGGCCCACGGTGCGGCCGTTGGCGTCAATCACCTTGTCGTAGTTCGAGTTGCCGTAGTTCGCCAGCGGCAGGTCGAAGAACTTGTACTGCTCGCCCTCGGGATCGAACAGCGAGCCGACGATCTTCTTCATGTCTTCGGCGTGCCACTCCAGGGTGACCTTCTTGCGCTGCACCGACGGATCGATCTTTTCCAGCGCTTCGCGGCCGATGAAGTCATGGTCGAACTTCACGAACGGGCCATAGCCCAGTTCCCACGGGTTGAGGTAATAGTCCTCGATGCTGTCACCCACGAAGGAACCGCCGATCGCGCCGGTGGCTTCGTAGCTGTCGGCACCCAGCCATTCGCGATAGTCGGCCAGCTCGTCGCCGGTGTAGATCGCGGGCAGCGGGCTGGGGATCCAGCCCGATTCCAGGGTGTTCGAAGGATAGGCGCGCGAACCCACGGCGATCAGGCCGAATTCTTCGCCAGCCTTCAGGATCTCGTCGCGGATGTAGTCCTGCTCTTCATAGGGACCCCAGATTTCGAGGCCCGGCGAGCCGGCCATGCCGTGGCGCAGGGTGCGCACGGTCTTGTTGCCGATCTTCATGGTCGACATGTTGAAGAACTTCAGCTTGTCGAGCGGGGCGCCGTTCAGCTTCTCGATCACGTCCCACGCGCGCGGGCCCTGGATCTGGAAGCGCCATGAGATGCGGTGCACCGGCTTGCCCATCGGGCGGCTCGGCGAACGCGGATCGTTGATGATGGTGACGTTGTACTTGCCCTTCTCGGCCTGGAAGCGCAGCCAGTTGGCGGCAGGCGCGCGACCCACATAGACGAACTCGTCTTCTTCCAGCCAGAAGATGATGCCGTCACCGATCACGTGGCCATAAGGCGTGGTGGGGACGTACTGCTTGGCCTTGTTGACTTCCCAGCCCTTGGGCGAGTTGATCATGGTGGCGGTCAGCAGCTTGAGCGCGTCCGGACCCTTGATGTAGAGGTCGAACATGTGGTGCGACTGGTCGAACAGCACGGCGCTGTGCTGCCAGGCCCACTGCTCCGAACGCCAGTTGGAAAATTCCGGCGCGACGACCGGGTACACATAGGCACCGATCTGCGAGTTGCGGAGCTTGCCGACGATGTCGGACGTGCCCTGCAGGATCTGTTCAAGATTGTCAGCCATTGCTTCACCTCTCCATGCTTGTGAAGGAATCACATACGCGAAATTGTATGCGTCACATACAATGTTGCGCTAGAGGTGCAAGCGATAAGCGCCGCAAAACGGCTCCCGGACGCGGAAAACCGACAGGAGGCAAGTGCATGAAAGTGGAAGCCCTTGATCACGTGAACATCATCACGGACGATCTCGATGGCACCGCCCGGTTCTACGAGGAACTGCTGGGCCTGGAACGCCGCGATGCCCCCCCGCCGCTGACCCCTGCGACCGCGCAATGGATGTATGACGAAGCCGGCCGCGCCATCGTCCACATCAACTCGCTCGATTGCGTGCGCGCCTATGATCGCGAGATCACGCCTGGCGCCCTGACGGGCGCCCTGCACCACGTGGCGCTGCGGGTATCGGGATATGAGGAACTGAAGGCGCGGCTGGATGCGCGGGGCGCCGACTACAAGGAAAACTTCGTGGCGGCGATTGGCCTGAGGCAGATCTTCACCGCCGATCCCAACAACGTGCTTCTGGAACTGAACTTCTTCGACGGGTGAGGCCCCGCGTCAGCCGTTGCGCAGGGCTTGCGTGGCAGCGCGGCTTCCATCATGCCTGATAGTGCGCCATCGCAATCGCTGGCCTGCCCATCGAACGGACAGGCCGGTGCCCTGATGGATCGATGAGGGGGTTCAACCGATTACCAAGCCCACCAGCACAACTGCTTCCAGTGCGTATCCGGGCGAGCATTTGCGCCGCCGGCGCCGCAGCCGCGAGGATGTGACGGAGCGCATCTGCGATGCCGCGCGCCAGCTGTTTGCCGATCGCGGCTACCACGGTGCGACCACGCGGGAAATTGCCCGGCTGGCCGACGTCTCCGAGACCTTGCTGTTCCGTTATTTCGGCAACAAGGCCGGCCTGTTCGAATTCGTCGTCTATCATCCGTTCAACCGGCTGATGGAGAAGTTCACAGCCGAACGGAAGGGCAGTGCCAACCCCGCTGCTGACGAGCATTACGTCTATGCTGCCGCCTTCGAACTGTTCGAAAAGAACGAGGCCTTGTTTGCCGCACTGCTCACGGCCCGGGGAATACAGGACGAAGATGGCGGCGCGCCCCCTTTCGAAGGACTCATTGCCTTCTTCGAGGCCGGCAAGCGGGAACAATTGCAGAAGTATGCCCAGGCCGGCCAGCAACCTGATTTTGACATCGACATCGGCCTGCGGCTGGGCTTCGGGATGATGGCGGCATCCGTGCTGCTGCGCGACTGGCTGTTCCCCGATGGCGTGCCGCCGCGCGAACAGGTTCTTGCCACGATCGAGACGTTGATGACCCGCGGGCTGGCACCGCCGGTCCGCGATTGACCGGTGGCCGTGCAAACCAATCGCATGGATGATTTCATGCCGGTTAGACCGGCAGCCATTGCGCCGGTTCGTGGGGGGCTTACCCTTGCGGGTGCATAATTGTTGCTGTTGAATTGGGAGAGCAGAGAGCATGGCAGTCGTCGATCCGCCACTCGAACGGGAATACGACCTCGTGATCATCGGATCGGGCGGGGGTTCCATGCCGGCGGCGCTGGTCGCCAAGCAGCAGGGCAAGACCGCGGTAATCCTCGAAAAGCAGGACAAGGTCGGCGGTTCGACCAGTTTTTCCGGCGGCGTCTGGTGGGTGCCCAACAACAGCCTGATGAAAGAAG
This sequence comes from uncultured Sphingomonadaceae bacterium, assembly GCA_964612175.1. Classification (GTDB taxonomy): domain Bacteria; phylum Pseudomonadota; class Alphaproteobacteria; order Sphingomonadales; family Sphingomonadaceae; genus Alteraurantiacibacter. Next base: position 5,532 of record CAZTED010000006.1, on the reverse strand, counting down.
CGGGAATTCCCGACAGCTTTGAGAAGTCGCGCGAGTATTTCGATCATTGCGTGACCTACAAGGGCCCCGGGGTCACGCCGCAGCGGCGTGACGCCTTCCTCAAGGGCGGGCCCCGGATGATCGACTTCCTGCGCGGCCTTGGCCTGAAGGTGCGCCGTCCGCGCGATGACTGGCCCGACTATTATGACAATCTGCCCGGCGGCGAGCCGCAGGGGCGCTCGCTCCTGGCCGAGCCGTTCGACCTGCATGAACTGGGTGAGTGGGAGAACCATCTGTCGCTTTATCCTCCGTTGGCCGACATGCCGATGCCGCCGGAGGAATTCCCGATCCTGTTCCAGCTCAAGCGGACATGGGCCGGCAAGATGAAGGCCCTGCGCTTTGCCAAGCTGGTCGCCCTCGACAAGCTGACCGGCCGGCGGACCGTGGCCAATGGCGCGGCGATCCAGGGGCGAATGCTCATGATTGCCCTTCGCGAAGGGGTCAATATCCAGCGCAACAGCCCCGCCCGCCGCCTGATCGTGGAGGATGGCCGCGTGGTCGGCGTAGTGGTGGTGCGTGACGGGCAGGAGGTGGAAGTGCGCGCCCGCCTGGGCGTGATCGTCAACGTCGGGGGCTACTCGCACAACAAGGCCTTCCGCGAGAAGGTGACCGATGGTCCGGCCAGTAACGAATGGACCAGCTCCAACCCCGGGGACACCGGCGAGATGATCGAGGAGATGATGGATATCGGTGCCGCCACCGATTGCCTCGACACCGCATGGTGGGTGGTCACATCGCGCAATACCAACGGGGAATGGCCCGAAGGTGCGGTCTGGAAGGATGGCAGCATCCGCCCCTTCATGCACCATCTGGACCTCAGCATGCCCTATTCGATCATGGTCGACCAGAATGGCCGGCGCCTTGCGGACGAGGCGGGCGCCTACATGGAGATCGGCGAACGGCTCTATCAGCGCAATCGCGATACGGGCGGCAAGGCCGTGCCGTGCTGGGTCATTTTCGACAAGCGGCACCGCGAACGCTACCCCTGGGGCACGATGCCGCCGGGCAAGACGCCGCAGTCATGGCTCGACAGCGGGTACATGAAGAAGGCCGAAACCCTGGAAGACCTGGCCGCCCTGTGCGGGATCGATGCCGCTGGCCTGAAGGATGAAGCGGCGCGCTTCAACCGTTTCTGCGAGACCGGCGTGGACGAGGATTTCGGCCGCGGCAGCCGCCGCTTCGACAATGTCCATGGCGATCCCACGGTCAAACCCAATCCCAACCTGGGCAAGATCGAGCAGGGCCCGTTTTATGCAGTGGCCATCTATCCGGGCGACGTGGGAACGGCTGGCGGCGTGGTAGCCGACGAATATGCCCGGGTGCTGAGGGAAGACGGATCTGTCATCCCCGGGCTTTATGCGATCGGCAATTCCACTGCCTCGGTGTTCGGGCGCTGCTACCCCGCTGCCGGGGCAAGCATCGGTGCTACATTCACGTTCGGTTACATTGCCGCACACCACGCGACAGGTTCGAACGAACTGGAGCGCATTCTCGCCTGAGCTGGCAAAACCAACCAAGAGGAGATCAGATCTTATGGCGCGATACAAGCTTGTGGCCTTGAGCAACGCGGCACAGGGCCGCGACGACGACTACAACGAATGGTACAATACGCAGCACATGCCCGATGTCCTTGCGGTGCCCGGTTTTGTGTCGGCCGAACGGCTTACCTGCATCGGCGAGGGGCCGCATCGCTACCTGGCGATCTACGAGATCGAGACCGACGACATTGGTGCCGTCCTGGCCGAGTTCGCCAAGCGCCCGGGCACCGACCTGATGCCGGTGTCCGATGCGCTGGACATGTCCACGGTGCAAATCGGCTTCTGGCAGCCGCTGGGCGACTGAACCAGACAGGGTGGGCGCTTTCCGCTACAAGCGGTCAGGCCCACCCTGCCGGTTCAGGCCCCAATGCCGGGCCTTATTCGAAGACGCCCTGCTTGCGCGCGGCCCTGGCGGCGGCGGTCATCTCGTCATAGACGGTCATCGGCTCGCTGAATTCGCCAAGCGTGCTGATCTGGTCGAAGTGGCTGGCGACATCCTCGATCGAGGGTGCCACGGCACCCTTGGGCGCGACCCAGCCTTCAGCCGCGCAGATCCGCACGCGGGCATAGCGGCCGCTGTTGGCCGAATAGACGCCGTGTGTTGCCGTGCAGGCCTCGCTCACCAGGTAAAGCGCCAGCGGCGTGTTGAATTCCGGCACCAGCCGTCCTTCGCTGGTCGAGAAATCGGCGCTCTGCAGGGCCTGCGCGAAAGCGGGAATTTCCAGGAAGCCCTGGTCCATTTCGCCGGCAAGGCGCGAAGCAGCCGTGGGCAGGATCACGTTGGAAGTGATGCCATAGGCTGAACCCTCGATCGCGATAACGTTGGACAGGCCGAGCATGGCCGCCTTGCCCGCGGCGTAGTTGGCCTGCCAGGCATGGCCGAACATGGCGGATGCCGATCCGGTAAACAGCATCCGGCCATAGCCCCCGGCTCGCATGGCCCGGTAGGCTGGCTGGCCGACATAGAAGCCCGCCTTGAGGTGGACATCGAGGATCGGGTCGATCTGTTCGTCGGTCAGGTCCTCGAAACGATTGTTGCGAAGGAAGCCGGCATTGCTGATCAGGATGTCAACCTGACCCCAGGCATCGAGCGCGGTCTGGACAATGGCGGCCCCGCCTTCGCGTGTTGCCACGCTGTGCGTGCTGGCAACGGCCTGGCCGCCGAGATCCTGGATTTCCTGCACCACCTGTTGCGCCGCACTGGTCGATGCACCGACGCCCGATGCACTTCCGCCAAGGTCGTTGACCACGACCCTGGCCCCCCGACGCGCCAGTTCCAGCGCATAGTCGCGGCCAAGGCCATTGCCGGCGCCGGTTACGATCGCCACGCGGCCTGCAAAACTGATTGTGGTCATGTCATCGGCACTCCAGATGCATTGGGGAAAGTCTTGTCCAGCTTGTGTGGACGGTCAGACGAGATGGTCCCGGAAGAAACTGATCGCCGCGCCGATCGTCTGTTCCCGGAAGCCCGGCTTGTAGCAATCGAGCTGGTCCATCTTGAGCGAGACCATGCGCTTGGGCTCTCCTGCGGCGCGATAGGCGGTCTGGATCGGCTCGTTGGGATGGTAGACGTCGTGCCCGGTCAGTTGCACGATGCAGTAGGCTCGCGGCGCGATCTTGCGGGCGGTATAGGTGGCATCGAACTGCATCGCCTGTTCGAAGCTCTCGATGGTGATGGACGGGGCCGAGTGCATCAGGAAGTCACCTGTCTTGGCGTACCAGCTCATCACGTCCTCGATCATCGTCGGATCGGTTGGCATGGGCGTGAAGCCGTCTTCAGGGGGGGCACCCATCGGCATTGACGGATCACCGCCATCGACAGCCCGCTTGCGGCGCGCTTCGAGCAGGTACTTGCGGACCGCAAGGTAATCCGATTCACGGTTCAGCGAGCGGATCCAGAAATCACCGTCAAGGATCGGCGCCTGGGCCACGCAAGCCTGCACCCGGATGTCATGCGCGGCAACATGGGTGACAATGCCACCGCCGAAGCTGGTGCCCCAGATGCCGATGCGCCTGCCGTCCACGCCCGGCTGGGTTTCCAGCCAGTCGATCGCTGCGCGGAAATCCTCGACTTCCTGCATGGGCCACAGGCGGCCGCGCGGTTCCCCGCCGGACGTGCCGAAGTGGCGATAATCGATGGCTAGGGTGATGAAGCCGGCCTCTGCGAACAGGCGGCCTTCCTCGACAAGGCTGGAGCGAGCGACAGTGAAGCCGTGCCCCAGGACCAGCGCCGGATAGCTGCCCGACGGATCGAAGTTGTCCGGCAGGTAAAGGTCGCCTTCGCAGACCGTGCCCTTGCTGGTGAACTGGATGACTGTGCCGCTCATGGTGTCCTCTCCGAATCTGCTGGATGCGCGCGGGGTGCAATAAAGCAACTGCTACACAGAATGCTAGGGGTTGGGATCAGGCGGATGGATAAAGGCCGCCGTCGAGGAAAAGGGTCTGCCCGGTCAGGTAGCCCATCTGTTGCGAGCACAGCAGCACTGCCGCTTCGGCAATGTCTGCGCGCGGATCGCCCATCCGGCGCAGCGGGAACTTGCGCAGGTAGGCATCGCGGGCGGCCGGGTTCTGGTCGAAGAAGATGCGGGTAGGCGGGGTTGCGGCCGATGGCGACAAGGCATTGACGGTGATCGCCTCGCCACCCCATTCACGCGCCAGCGACTTGATGAAGGCGCGGAACGACGCCTTTTGTGCGGCATAGATCGTGTTCATCGCCGCTCCGTGATAGCCGAAATCGGATGTCATCAGCACGAAGCGCCCCTGGCCGGATCGGGCCAGGTGGGGATAGGCCGCACGCGCCAGCAGGAAGGCCCCGCCAACCGAGATCCGCGATTGGGCCAGCCAGTCCTCCCGCGTCAGCGTGAGGGCAGCGGCGGGCATGGCGGAGGAACTGTTGTTGGCATTGTGGATCACGATGTCGAGCGAGCCGAACCGGGCCACGGTAGCCGCGATCCCCGCTTCCACGGCAGCCGGATCGGCCACGTCCATCGCAATGGAAAAGGCCTCTCCCCCTTCGGCAGCGGCCTCGTCGACGACATCCCCGCCGGTCTCTGCCCGCCGCACGGTAACCGCAACTTTCGCTCCTGCCGCGGCAAGCGCAAGCGCGATGTCGCGGCCGATCCCCGAACCTGCGCCGGTGACCAGCGCCACCCGTCCTTCAAGCATGCGGGTCATGACAGCATCCACTCCCCACCATCGACCATGATCGTCTGTCCGGTCACCGCGCCGCCGGCGAGAACCGCGCCGCGCACCGCAAGGGCAACCTCCTGCCAGCCGGGCCGCTGGCCAAGCGGCGGCGTGAACGGCCCGAGTTCGCACTGTTCGGGCAAGTCGGCCTCATCGATGCCGGGATAGAGCAGCGGGGGCCAGACCGAGATCCAGCCAAGGCTGATCTGCGGCCCCCATTGCCGCGCGACCGATTTCATCAGCCCGCGCTGGCCTTCGCTTGCGGTTGCCAGCGCGACGTGGCCGGCGGCCCCTGTCTGGGCAATGGACGGCCCGATCAGGATGATCGCGGCAGGCCGGCCATCCAGTGCCGCATGGACATTCGTGAGCGCGGTCAGCATCTCGAATTGCGGATCGTCAGCCGCTGCCATCCATTCGTCATGCGACCATTGTGCCAGGGGCCGCGCGTGGCCTGCGCCGGCCGGACCGATGCTGATGATCACGGCATCGGCCCGCAGGTCGCGCACCTTGTCTGACAGCGCCGCAGGACTGGTGGCCAAGGGCGCGCCCAGCGCCCCTGCCAGTCCGGCAAGAGCGGGAACATTGGACTGGTAGACGACCATTTTCGGCGGGCCTTGCGGGTTCATGTCACATCCTCTGCTCAGGGCTGGGCGGTCAGGGCGGCCAGTGCATCGCCGTCCATGCTGTCCCAGAATGGCCGCCAGGTCGGGAAATCGGCCGGCAGGTGGGGGGCAAGGTGCGCAAACTTCTCCCACTGCTGGAATGGCGG
>CAZTED010000005.1:37705-41958 GCA_964612175.1 uncultured Sphingomonadaceae bacterium | reverse complement strand
AGCCGCGGCGTCCATGCCGGGTACTGGCCTTCGGGCAGGCCGCTGTCGGCGATGACCACGCGGTGGGCAAACTTCCAGGTCCCGTCCACCTTCACCAGCCGGTCATATTCGCGCCCCTGTTCGGAAAACACCGGCGGCTCGCCGATGGCCGGGTTGCGGATGCCGGTCCAGATGAAGCTGGCCGTGGCGCTGTCGCCATCCACCTCGATCACCGGGTTGGACAGGATCATGTGGAAGGTGCCACCCTCGTTGCCGGCGCTGGTGGGGTTCTCGCCAATCTCGGCATACATCGCCTCGATCTCTGCGCGGCCGGTGGCGACATTGCCGTTGACGTCGAACACCGCGTCTTCGGTGAAGTAGTCGTCGAAGGCGCCGGCATCGCCCGCGCCAAGGTGGGAGTAGTACTCCACCACCATGTCCTCGATCGCCACGCGGTCGAGCATTTCCCGGGTTTCGGCGTCGGGCGCAGAAGCGCCCGAACAGGCAGCAAGGGCAAGCGCGCCCAGCGGCGCCAGCAGCACGGCAAGCTTCATGACGGAAAAATCCTCCCCCAGGTCAATCCCGGGTGCCGAAGCTACACCAGCAGGGCGCAGCATACAAAGGGATTGCGCGCCTTGAAGGTCTGACAAATATATAGGTTAAACAGGTATTTGCTGCGCAAAACGGTAAGCGTAGGATTTATCCACCGGTGCTATTGTCCATGTGGCGGCGTTCATTTACCTTTCGCCTGCTGCATCCGGGGGGATCCGGGGCGGAAACGACAAAAAAGCAAATGCGTTTCGGAGGGAGAACTCAATGTCTGCATATCTTGCGCTTGCAGTATCGGTCGGCTTGCTGGCCGTGCTGGATACCTGGCTGTTCTTCGGGCCGCTGTCGACTTCGCTGGTCGCCGGGCTGGTCTGGGTTTCGTTCATTGCCTGGGGGTGCCACTTCCATTCGGGCGGCGGGACCAAGGGTGCGACCACTGCCGTTGCCTGCATGTCATGGGGCGCGATCGTCGGCATGGGCTCGGTGATGCTGGCCAATGGTCCGCTTGGCGGGCTCGACGTGCCGGTGGCGCTTGCCATTGCGGTCGGTATCGGTGCCGCGGTGATCTGCCTTTCCAGCAAGGTCCCGTTGCTGTCGACCATTCCGGCCAGCGTCTATGGCTTTGCCTCGATCGCCGGATCGATGGTGCTGGCGGAAAAGACGCCGCAGGAAGCGGTGTTCCCGACCATTGTCGCGATCCTCATTGGCGCCGTGTTCGGCTATGCCTCTGAACTGCTCGCCAATGCGCTGACCAAGAAGGCCTGAGCCCTAACAAAGGGGGAGGCAAAGTGGCGGGGAGGCAGCGCGCTTCCCCGCCCTTTCTCGTGCCGGAGGCAGCCGGTCTCAGTCGGCGAAGCTGTGCGGTGACCGGTAGGGCATGACGATGCCCAGCGCCTCGATCTCGTGGATCGCGCCGCCCCACACCTTGTACACGTGGATCGCGGGCATATCGAATTCGTTGAAGCGCCGCATGTCGCGGCTGGCGAACCACGGCACGCCGACCAAAGGGGTAGTGTCTTCAGCCATGTCGTGGTGGAAATGGCTCATCCCCCAGACAAGGCCGGTCACCGGGTCGGCGATTTCCACCCGGCGGTTCTCGATCGTGTCGATGTACTCCCACATGTTGGTGTCCATCTGCGCCGCGCAGCCGAGGCCGCCGAGATAGGCGAATTCGCTGTCGGAAAAGACCACGCCCGGCCGGGTGAAGCTGTTGCGCGCGGTCTGGAAGCCGTTCTCGTGCCGTACGCAATCGTCCGCCATGCTCGACATGCGCGAATTGTTGAGGTCCAGCGCGTCGTAATAGGACTGGCCCAGCCAGATCATCCGCCCGCGGCTGTCGGCATAGGCTTCGGGCACCGGCATCAGGATCTGCGCGCGCGGGGCCTGCAGGTTGGCAAGCTGCGCTTCGGAGAGGTTGCGGGCGATGAGGTGCTCGGCCTCGGCCACGGCGCCGCTTGCATCGAGCTTCAGGCGAATGCCGACCAGGACCGGCGCATCGCCTTCCACCATCATCCTGAGCAGCCCGACCTGCTGGCTGGCCGGATCGGGCACGTGGATGGCATAGGCATCCGCGCCATCGCCGGTGATCGTGTCGAATGCGCCTTCGCCCGGGCGTGAACGGGCGAGGTTTTCCATCACCACCGCGCCACTCGCCCAGCGGACCGCGCCCGGCTCGTCATCGATCAGCGCCTGGGCATAGGTATCGGCCAGCGCGATCAGGCAGGCCCGGTCGCACGGCACCTGCGCGGCGGCGGGCGTGGCCATGGCGGTTGCGGCGGCAAGGGTGGCGGCCGTCAGCAGGTATCGGATGGCAGGTCTCATCATGCATTCTCCCTTGTCAGGCGAGGCGGGGCGAGAAGGCGTGCGTGCAGGTCAGTCCTGGATCCCCGGATCGAGCGAAAAGTCCGCGCGGCCGTTCCACACGAACAGGCCCCAGAAATAACGCCGCCAGGGCCAGGCCAGGATGGCGTTGAACAGGATCGAGAGGAACCCGAAGGTCCATTCCACCAGCCCTTCGTCGAGCACGAAGTTCCAGTAGACGATCACCGCGTTCACCGGCACCAGCGCGATCACCGTCAGCGGCATGGCGCGGTTGGCCAGCATGGTGATGCCAAGCACGATTTCCAGCACCTTGATCCAGTCGAACAGTCCGCTTGCCATCAGCGCCAGGGTGAAGTCGATCGCCGGCTGCTCGTTGCCCAGCGGCTGCAGGTCCGGCCACAGGAAATGCATCAGGCCGGAGAACAGCCACCAGCCGCCGAAGATCAGGCGGCTGAGGTGGTAGATCCACTTCATCGTCGGTCCCGGAAGCTCGTCGGGAATGGCCTTGCCGGTCATTCGCTGGTCCCTGTGGCTGCTGCTGCCTGCTGGGCGGCCCAGGCGGCTTCGCGCTCGGCAGTGAAACGCGGCGAGGTGGCGGTGATATAGCCGCGGATCTGGACGTTGCCTTCGTGGCAGGCATATTCGAACATGCCATAGCCATCGTCGCGCAGCCAAGGCAGGTCGATCTTGTAGCGCCCTTCCATTACCACCGGGTCTTCCACCCAGGCTTCATATCGCGCCTGGTCCGGGTTCATCAGCGTGATCCGCTCGGTTATCCTGAGCTGGTCGGAATTGGGCGCCGGGCCCATCGACATGCCGGGCCGGAAATTGGTGGTTTCGATCACCAGCGTGTCGCCTTCCCAGCGGCCCACCGAATAGCCAAGGTCGAACTGCACGCTGGCAGGCGGGGGCTCGCGGCCATCGAGGTGGACCAGCCGCGTCTCGTGGATCATCTCCAGGCTGATGGCCACCAGCCCGGGCGCCTGGAAGATCTGGATGCCGCCGTTGTAGGCACCGGGCAGCATGGATCCGGGCATCCCGCGCGTCAGGCAGCGGTCGAAGATGCCGAAATCGTCGAGGTCGTCGAACACCTCGGTGTTCCAGCTGGTGCGTTCCTCGCTGCGCCATTGCTGGCCCAGCGGGGTCAGGGGCGGGTAGCGGCCGTTGGCGGGTTCGACCACCATCGAGTTCTGCCGCAAGGGGTGGCCGCGTTCGGCCCAGTGGCCCATGGCCATGACGCCGACCTCGATCTCCTCGTCATAACGGTCGAGCTGGGCCTGCGCGTCCTCGAAGGCGGCGGCATATTCCGCGTCACTCAGGAAGGCGCGGGTGCCGAAATGGGCGGGCCGTTCGCGCGGGGTCTGGCCAAGGTAGTCGACCGGCCACTTGCCGCGCAGGTCCGGATCGCCCCAGGCGGTGCGCGGCACCTGCCAGCCTGCCGGTGGCGGCTGGAACCGTGCCGCCATCTGCTCCTCCGGCGTGCTCTCCTGCGCCAGCGCAGGCTGCGCCACGACGACCATGAGGAGCGCTGCCGCGCACAGTTTCCAGACCATGGTCCCCTCCATTCTCCGGCGCGGATTATGACCCTCTTGCAGGGTGACGCAAGGGGCCGGTTGACCGCTTGTCCGGGGTCCCGATTGTTCAGGCGTGGAAACAGCCGGTTAGCCTTGTCTGGCACCATCCCGGCAGCATCCGCGCGGGGTGCGGAATAAGGCGGCGGGTTCATGCGTTCCCAGGAAAAGGAGGTTCGCATGTGCACCCGTTCGTCTCGATTGCCTCTTGCGCCGGCCAAGGCGGAACCGGGCGCGGCCCGAAGCCCCGAGGCTGGCAATGGCCACACCGGCCGCGCCCATTTCTGGCGCGCGGCGCTGGCTGGCCTTGCCGCCTTCTGGGGCGGCCTTGCG
>CAZTED010000005.1:15075-37605 GCA_964612175.1 uncultured Sphingomonadaceae bacterium | reverse complement strand
CCATTTCTGGCGCGCGGCGCTGGCTGGCCTTGCCGCCTTCTGGGGCGGCCTTGCGACACTGGTCGTGATCGCTCCCCTCGCCTGAGGGGAGCGGCCCGTTACCTGATCTTGCTCGCATCCAGCCGTTCGCGGCTGACCCAGGTGCCGTGCACCTGGCTGCGCAAGGGCAGGCCGGTCTTCACCTTTGCCACCGGGCCTTTTTCCACCGCGTCCGCTTCGACGATCCACAGCTCGGAGGAATAGTCCGCCGGGTTCGGGCTGTTGGGAATGTCCACCACGGTCAGCAGCCAGCCGCCATGCCCCGCCTCGCGCGATGGCACATGCGCAGGCTCGCTGATCCCGGACCCCGGCGGCACTTCCATCATAGACAGGCGGCCGTTGCCCGGCTCGATCCGCAGGAGGGCGTTGAAATTGGCCCCCACCGGGCCGCCAAGCATCGGCGGGCCTTTCGCCTGCGGGTTCATCGAAAGGTACCAGGCGCGGTTGTAGGGGCGGCCCTGGTCGGCATCGGCAAGGCGGCACAGGTCTCCCGGCGGGCCGAGCGGCCGCTCCTCTATCGCAGGATCGCTCTTGCCCATGTCGATCGTCCAGCGGGTCAGCGCCCCCTGGATGTCCTGTTGGGCGATATGGATCCCGCCCGCCTCGCGCATGAAGCCAAAGGCGTTGGTGCTGGAAAGGCACAGGTCGATATGGACCAGGTCGCCGTCATCATAGGCGTTCACCTCGTGGAAGCAGGAGACGCCCAGCGGCCCCTTGATCCACTTCATCTCCGACACGTCGCCATAGCGCGGCATGATGCCGATATAGCTCGGCAGGTCCTGCCGGTGTGCCCAGTGTTCACCACCCGCCTTCAGCCGGTCAAGGTCGGCCAGGGTGGGGAAGATCGGCCAGATCGCGTACTTTTCGGTGATCACGAAATCGTGGATGGTGGACAGGTAGGGCTGCTCGAACCACTGTTCCTTCACCAGGTTGCCCTCTGCATCGGCAATGCAATAGGCGACATTGGGATCACACAGGCCGCCCGCCTCGTAACCGAAGAAGAACAATTCGCCCGTCTGCGGATCGACGCGCGGGTGGGCGGTGAAGGTCTGGCTGCGCAGCTTGCCCTGGTAATCCCACTTGCCGACCGTCTCCAGCGTATGCGGGTTGACCTCGTAGCCGCGGCCGTCCTCCTTGGTCATGAACAGGCGGCCGGCGTGCCACACCGGGGTGGTGTTGGCGACGGTCCGGTCCATGCCCTGGACCGAGGGATCATCGGTAAAGGGATTGCGGTACTTGCCGAACAGCGCGCGGCGGGCCTTGCGCTCTGCCTTGTAGCGTTCGGTCTCGACATAGCGGATCGCGAAGTCGACCGCCCCGCCGGAGATGTCGAACCGGGCGATCATGCCGTCGGCGGACAGGGCGATATCGTCGTCAAACATCGGCGCATGGGCATTGTCGGGCACGGCTCGGAAGAAGGCGCCTTCCACGTCGGCGGGAATCGTCCCTTCCACGGCCAGGTCGCGCACCGACATTTCCGCCCGGCGCGGGGTATTTGTTCCGATGAAATGGATGGTTTGCGGAAAGGCAGTCATTGCCCAATGTCTCCCGATATGTGATTCCTGTTAAACAACGCTAACAGGTGTTACGGTTGTCGGAAACAGCCATAGGGCAAAGAATTCGGGAGCGGAAACGGGGTGCTCAAGGTGAAAGACGCTCAGGGGGGGCAGGTGTCGGCCAGGACGGCGCTGCTGCATGACCTGCTCAAGCTCAACAACCGGCTGATGGCGCCGTTCAGCACGCATCTGGCGCATCGCTATCGCATCAGCCTCAACGAATTCCGCCTGCTGATGACCATCGGCGCCCTCGGCCGCACCGCCAGCCACGAGGTTGCCGAGCTGACCGGGGTCAACGTGATGAGCGTGTCGCGCGCGGTGGCAACGCTGCAGCGCCACGGGCGCGTGGCCGTGGTCCGCGACGAGGCCAACCGTCGCCGCAAGTGGCTGACCCTGACGGCCGAGGGCCTGCGCCTGTACGAGGTGATGCGGCCGCAGAGCGACAAGGTGGCAGACTACCTGTTCGACGGGATGGACAAGGCCGAACTGGCCTCGCTGGCGGCCCTGGTGAACCGGCTGACCGGGCGGCTGGAGGCCAGGGACGAGAAGGGCCGCTCCGCCTTCCTCGAGGCGACCCGCCCCGATGGCGACTAGCATGGCCGGGGAGGGGCCCGGAACCATGACCTTGGATGAGCGCCGCGCGATCGAGGCCGATGTGGCGCGGCTGATCCATGCCTATACCTGGGCTAACGACGATGCCGACTGGCACGCCTGCGCCGCGTTCTACACCGATGATGCGCTGTTCCGCCGACCCAGCGGGGGCGATCCGGTGCGCGGGCGCGAGGCGATCCTTGCCGGCTTCCTGGCCCGCGCCCCGCGGGTGCAGCGCCACACCATCGCCAACGTGCTGGTCGATGTCGTGGACGCGAATACCGCCCGCGCCCGCAGCGTGGTCGTGCTCTACATGGGCGATGCTGTGGACGATGGCCTGCCGGTGCAGGACGCGAAGAGCCCGCTGGTGGGCACTTTTACCGACCTGTGCGTGAGGACGGCGGAAGGCTGGCGCTTTGCCGAGCGGATCGGCAGCCTCGACTTCCGGCCCTAGCCCACGACCGCGCCAAAGGCCTTGCCAACGGCCGCGGTCACCACCATCGCCAGCGCGCCCCAGAAGCTCACCCGCAGGACCGACGGCCCCAGCGGCGCTCCTCCTGCCCGTGCGCCCAGGGCGCCGAGCAGCGCGAGGCAGGCCAGCGACACGATCGCGACGGCGGGGACCAGCATGGCTTCGGGCACCAGCGGCACCACCGCCAGCGGGGCGGCGGCTCCGGCGGTGAAGGTCAGCGCCGAGGCGAGCGCAGCCTGGATCGGGCGCGCGGTCATGACTTCGGAAATGCCCAGTTCGTCGCGGGCATGGGCCGACAGGGCATCGTTTGCCGTCATCTGCCGGGCCACTTCCAGCGCGGTTTCGCGGGCGACCCCGCGTTTCTGGTAGATCCCGGCCAGTTCTTCCAGTTCGGCCTCGGGCAGGTCGGCCAGTTCCTTGCGCTCGCGGGCAAGGTCCGCCTTCTCGGTATCCGATTGCGAGCTGACCGAGACATATTCTCCCGCCGCCATCGACATGGCCCCGGCAATCAGCGCGGCCATGCCGGCCACCAGCACGGCGCCCTTGTCGGCATCGGCAGAGGCGACGCCGACGATCAGGCTGGCGGTCGAAACGATCCCGTCATTGGCGCCCATGACCGCGGCGCGCAGCCAGCCGATCCGGGAAACCGCGTGCGCTTCCAAATGCAACCGGCTCATGCTCATGCCCCCTGTCTTGTTCGCTGGTTAAACCGCGCTTTGTTCTTGCAGTTCCACCTTGCCTCGCACCTTCAGCGCCCGGCCCACCAGCAAGGCCACCAGTACGCAAGCGAGCGCGGGCAGGGCGGCGACGCCGAGGAAGGTCTGTGCCGGCACGTCCGCCGCGATCATTGCCGCGCCCAGCGGCGGCCCGGCAAAGGCGCCCAGCCGCGCCACCAGCACGCCCATGCCCACCGCCGAAGACAGCAGGCTGGCGGGGAACAGGTAGGCGGCAAGGCCGGGCAGAACCATGCCGCCGGCATTGGCTCCGCCCACGCCGACCATCAGCATCAGCGTCCAGCGCGTGGTGTCGGGCGCGGTCAGCCCGATTACGGCAAAGCTTGCCGCCATCGCGCCGAACAACAGCATCAGCGTCGGGCCCTTTTTCCAGCGGTCCATCAGCATGCTGGCACCGATGCCGATGGCAAGGCCGGCGAGGTTGGCGACACCCGCCACCTGCGCTGCCACGTCCAGCGTCAGGCCCGCCTTGGGCAGCACCGTGGGCAGCCACGAATTGAGCAGGTAGAGGTTGAGCGCGTTGAGCGCGAGCATGGTCGAGAACACTGCGAAGGGGAACGCCCAGGGCCGCGCGAACAGCATGAACTGCGGGAGTTTCGCAGTAACCGACTTCTTCTCGGCAGCCTCTGCGCCGGCAGGCCTGCCGCCATCGAGGATCAGCCACAGCGCCGCAGCCAGCACCACGGCGGCCATCCCAGGCGCATAGAACAGCACCGGCCAGCCCGCCGCCGCGATCAGCATCGGGGCGGAGATTCCGGCCAGCGCCAGGCCCACCGGGATACCGGCGGAAACCACTGCCATGATCGTCGCCCGCATGCCCGCCGGTGCCAGTTCGCTCGACAAGGCGCTGACATTGGGCAGGCAGGCGCCCAGCGCGAGACCGGTAAGCAGGCGCCAGACGAGGAATTCGGTGATGGAGGTGGCGGTTGCCGTGGCCAGGGTGAACAGGCCGGTCGCGAGGCACCCGCCCACGATCAGCGCCCGCCTGCCGAACCGGTCGCCCAAAGGCGCGATCAGCGCCCCGCCTGCACCAAGGCCGATCAGCAGCGCGGTGAAGACCCAGCCGAAATCGGCGGGATCAAGGCCCAGCGCCCCTTCGAGCCGCGGCACCGCGATCGACATGGCGGCAATGTCGAAGCCTTCCATGATGAATACGCCGGCCAGCAGGGCAAGCGCGGTCATGCGGCGCGTTGAAAACATCCCTTGTCCTCCCCTCCCGCTTGCGGGAGGCACCGGTGGCGGGCCTGTCCTGCAAGGGCACTTCTTTTCGGCAACATGCCCACCGCTGACCCCTCCGGCAAGCGTGAGCGGAATTCAGGCCCGATTATCCCACGGGCTCGGCATCCGGTATGGCACGGTCAGGAAGTCTGCCTCCACCTGACGGATCGCGCCGTCGACGATCTTGAAGGCTTCGGCCAGGTAATAGGAATGGGGCCGGCGCACCGGGCTTGATGCCGGGGTGCCGTCGGTCAGGTGGTAGTCGCCCAGCCGTCCCGAATGGTCGATGAAGCCATAGGCGAGCACAATCCCCTGTTCGATATCCACCAGCGGGAAGCGGCGGGCGCGCAGGTCATCATCATAGCGATACCAGCCGAGCGCGAACTGCTCCTCGCAGCCGAGCCGGGCAATCGGCAGCGGGAAGCCGGCATTGTTGGTGGTCTGCACGCCGTTCTCCACCCGGTTGCATTCGGGATGGAAGCGGGTTCGGATGGTGCCGTCGTTGCGCTCGATCGTCTCGAAATAGCCGTTGGCGATGGCGATCAGATCCTCGCGCGGGGCCGGGGTCACGGGGAGGGCCATCTCCGGCTTGTCGGTGAAATGCTGCGGGCCGAAGGGAAAGCCCTCGTCCTTGTTGCGGGCGACCACGGTTTCGACGCCGGTGACAAGGCCATCCGCGCCCACCTCCAGCCTGATGCAGCACGGATTGAGCGCGTCAGTCTCCTCGATCGCGGTGAACACGGCGACCTGTCCGGTTTCTGGTTCGGCCCCTGTTTCGGCCATATACAGGCGATAGGGGTGGAGCGCGGTGATTGTGTTCCAGCACCCGTCACCCGGGGTAATCGCCACGTTGTTCTCGGTATTGAACACGCCCGCGGCGAGGGGGGCTGCGGCAATGTCGCGCGCGGCCAGTGCCGCCAGGTACCGGTCCATGATTGCGTACAATGCGGCGCGTGTCGCCATCGCCCTCTCCCCCCTTTTCTTGACTTGCCCGGCCAATACATGAAAAGTAACGTTCGTTAAAGTCGCGAGGCTGACTCGCCGGTTAGCGACATGGCATGAGAGGGCGGGAGAGGACATGGATCCGCACGGGCTTCTGGCCGTCGTCACCGGCGGCAATTCCGGGCTTGGCCGCGCCACGGTCGAGGCGCTGCTGGCGCGTGGCGCCCGCGTGGTCAGCCTCGATCTTGGCGGTGACGCGCCTGCCGGGGCCAAGTTCATTGCCTGCGATGTGACCGACGAGGCACAAGTCGCCGCCGCCGCCGCGCAGGTCGCCAGCGATCACGGGCAGGTCCATGTGCTCGTCAATTCCGCAGGTATCGGTGGTATCGGCCCAATCGCCAGCCCCGATGGCCCCGGCGATATCGCCGCGATCCGCCGGGTGATCGACGTCAACCTGTTGGGCGCGATCACCGTGACCGCCCATTTCGCCCACCTGATGACCGGCAACGATCCCGTGGGTCAGGATGGCGAGCGCGGGGTCATTATCAATGCCTGCTCGATCGCCAGCTTCGAAGGGCAGGAGGGGATGAGCGCCTATACCGCGGCCAAGGCCGGGCTGGCGGGCCTGACGCTGGTGTGGACGCGCGACCTGTCGCGCCATGCGATCCGCTGTGCCGGCATCGCGCCGGGCTTCATGGCAACGCCGATGGTAGCCTTCCTGCCAGAAGATTTCGTGGCCGAGCTGCTGCGGGATGCCGAATTTCCCAGGCGCGCCGGCCGGGCCGACGAGTTTGCCCGTACCGCGCTGTTCATCATCGAAAACCCGCTTATCAACGGCGAGGTCATCCGGCTCGACGCCGGCACCCGCCCGCCCGCCCGCACCCAGTGGTCCGCGACCTAGGAACCCAGCATGGCCGATATTCCGCTTCCCCCCGATTTCACCGCCCAGAAGATGGACGAGGCGCGCCGCGCGCTGGAAGCCGTGCTGGGCTCCGGCAAGGTGTTCTTCGATAATCTCGACCGCATCTCCTACCGCGACAAGTTCGCCGTCGACGATGCGCTTCACCACCCCGCGGGCGCGGTCGCTTGCGAAAGCGTGGAGGAAGTGCAGGCGGTGGTGCGCGTGGCCAACCAGTACCGCCTGCCGCTGTTCCCGATCAGCCGCGGCAAGAACCTGGGCTATGGTGGCACCGCGCCGGTCATGGCGGGCAGCGTGGTGCTTGACCTGTCGCGCATGAAGGGCATCGAGTTCGACGAGAAGCTGGGCACGGTGATCGTGGAACCGGGCGTCAGCTTCTATGACCTCTACGACTACATCCAGCGCCACAACCTGCCCTACTGGCTGTCGACGCCTGGCAATTCGTGGGGCTCGGTCATGGGCAATGCGCTCGATCGGGGCGTGGGCTACACGCCCTATGGCGAGCACACCAAGAACATCTGCGGGCTGGAAGTGGTGCTGCCCGATGGTGACCTGGTGCGCACCGGCATGGGCGCCTTCAGCAATGCGCCTACCTGGCAGGCCTATCCCTTCGGCTTCGGCCCGGGCTGGGACCAGATGTTCGTGCAATCGAACTTCGGCGTGGTCACCAAGATGGGCATGTGGCTGATGCCCGAGCCCGAGAGCCTGATGGGCATGGATGTCGAATTCGACAGGCCGGAAGACCTGAAGGTCATGGTCGATACCATCGCGCCGCTGAGGCGCGAGCGGGTACTGACGCAGAGCCCCAGTATCGGCAACTGGATGCGCGCTGCCGCCATCCTGACCCGCCGGACCGACTGGACCGACAAGCCCGGCGCGCTGACCGACGATGTGATCGACGCCATCCGCAGCCGCTTCAACATCGGCTGGTGGGGCGTCAGCTTGCGGCTTTATGGTCGCGAGGACGTCAACAAGGCGGCCTACAAGATCCTCGAAACGGCGATGGGCAATGCCGGGCCGATGCTGATCAAGCCGACTTCGTGGCGTCGGGGCGAGCCGATGGAGTATTCCGGCTGGACCGGCACCCCGATCACCTTCCCGATGCAGAACGTGAACTGGTATGGCGGGCGCGGGGGGCATATCGGCTTCTCGCCGATCATCGAGCAGGACGGCGACAAGGCGCTGGCCCAGTTCCGCCGCACCTATGCCCGCTACCAGGAATACGGGATGGATTACCAGGGCAGCTTCGCCTTTGGCGAACGGCACCTGACCAATGTCAACGCCATGATCTTCAACAAGGATGATCCGGCCATGATGGCGCGGGTCGATCCGTTCTTCCGCACGCTGGTGGCCGATGCCAAGGAGCAGGGATACGGCGAATACCGCACGCATCTGGATTACATGGACCTGGTGGCCGACAGCTATGACTTCAACAACGGCGCGATGCGGCGGTTGAACGAGAAGGTGAAGAACGCGCTCGATCCCAATGGCATCATTGCACCGGGCAAGAGCGGCATCTGGGGCACCTTTGCCGGGGAGCGCGGACAATGAGGAAGGATCTTGTGATCGGGGCGCTGGCTGCCGCGGTGCTCGCGGGATGTGCGGGCGTGGCCGTGGCCCAGAATGCCGAAGAACCGGCAGCGGCGCCTGCC
Organism: uncultured Sphingomonadaceae bacterium; assembly: GCA_964612175.1. Lineage (GTDB taxonomy): Bacteria > Pseudomonadota > Alphaproteobacteria > Sphingomonadales > Sphingomonadaceae > Alteraurantiacibacter. The sequence goes on along the minus strand of CAZTED010000005.1, from coordinate 29,482 downwards.
GCAGCACCGGCGCCGCCGCCCGGCCTTCCCAGGCCGGTCACGCTGGCGCAGCGGCCAGGTGCCACCGGGGGCGAGGCGCTCTATGTCGAATACTGCATGATGTGCCACGGGCCTGGCGGAATGGGCACCGGCCTGCTGCAGCGCGCCGGGCGGCCCGAGCCCTTGCTCGAGATGCGCGGCGGCCTGCCCGCGGCATTCTATGTCGCCGCGGCGAGGAACGGCATCGGCAACATGCCCGCCATCCCGCGCGGCGAAGTGAGCGACGAGCAGTTGCAGGCGATTGCCGATTACCTTGCGGCCGGCCCGCATCCGGGAGCAGGACAATGAAGGTCACGCGCCGCACCATGATCGCCGGGGGAGTGGCGGGCGCGCTTGCCGTGCCGACCGTTGCTGCCCTTGCCCGCTGGCGCTGGCAGCATGGCAGCCACACCGGGCTGGTCCACGATGCCGGCCTTGCCGCGGGGGTCCGTTTTGCCCAGGCGGGTGCCGCCGCCGGCCGCCTCAGCATGGCGGTGGAGGGCGATGCGATCCGCTTTGCCCGCGCTCTGGTGGAGACCCGTCCGTCGCTGATCGCCGGGGTCACCCGCCATGCCGACGCGCTGCTGATCGGCGAGGTCGCGGCCGAAGCGGGCTATGGCCTTGCCGCCGAACTGATGGGCGATGCCACCGGCTGTTCGGGCAACAGTTGCGATGCCGGGTTCATCGCGCTCACCCGCATGGCAGTGGGTGCCGGTCCGCTGTGGGCCGAGGCGTTCGGCGCCTGGGCCGCCAATCCCCAAGGCGCCGTGCCGACTGAACTGGCGCAGGCATCCTCCGGCTGGTTTACCGACCAGGACAGGGCGCTCGGCTGGTTGCTGGTTCCAAGAAACCTGTAACCAGCAACCGTTCGCGTCGAGCGTAGTCGGGACGCAGCGTTCAGGTGTCTCGACTGCGCTCGATACGAACGGGCAAGGTTCAGGTGCGCATCCGGCACTGGAAGCTGCTGGCCACCGCCGGATCGCCGGTCCCGGTATAGACTGCTTCCATCGGCCAGGCACAGAGCGGCCGTTCCATCGGCGCGCGCGGCGGGGCAGGCGGTCCGGGAGGGCCACCCATGCCGCCACCGGCCTGCGTGGGACGGGTGGCGATGATCCGTTCCGGCGCAATGCCGGTGGTCGACCAGGCGTCGATCGTGCCCAGCGTGTCGAATACGCTCGGCCCTTCGCCGCCTGAACAGTGATCCATCCCCGGAGCCATGAACAGCCGCAGCTGGCTGTCGCGCTGGCCGGCGGGAAGCGCATTGTAGAGGCCATGGTGGAAGGCGAGCGTGTTGGTCGCCGGAATCAGCCCGTCGTTCCAGCCGTGGCTCAACAGCAGCTTGCCGCCGCGCGCGAAGAACGGGGCAAAGCCATCATGTGGCACGTTGAGGATATCCGCGCCAAAGCTGCGGCCATCCTCCATGTAGGTGCGGTAGTCGGTGGCGCGCCAATCCCAGCCGTCCCGGCCGTGATAGACCAGGTCGCGGAAATAGCTCATCGCCACCGGGAATGGCTCTGCCCCCATGACCAGCAGGGCAAGCTGCATCTCGCTGCCATAAGGCCAGCCCGGCAGCAGGACATTGCCGGCACTGTCGCGCACGCCGCCATGGAGGTTGGCCACGGCCTGCACCTGGCCGGGTGAGAGGCACCCTTCGGCCTGTCCCGGCGCGCACTGGAGGCTGGCGGGGTTGAAGCTGCAGCGCAGCGGGTTGGAGATCAGCCCGTCCTCCAGCCCGTCCAGCGCATCGCACTGGCCCACAACCGCGGAATGGACCATGCCCAGCACCTGCGGCGTCAGCTGCACGCCGAAGCGCTGCGGCTGCCAGCCCTGCCACATCGACTGGGTCATCAGGTCGGTCATCGGGTTGGCCGGGGCCATGGCGCTGATCGCGTCGAAATCGTTCGGGTAGCGGTAGGCTGCCATGAGCCCCTGTCGCCCGCCGGTGGAGCACGAGTTCCAGTACGAGCGTTCCGGCGCCCGGCCATAGAACTCCTCGACCACCGCCTTGGCGGCAACCGTGGTGACATGGACCGCGCGGTGGCCGAAATCGACCAGCCGTTCAGGGTGGCCGATCGCCCATTCGGCAGTCAGGCCATTGCCGGTGTGCCCGGTGTCGGTGGCGGCGGTGGCATAGTTCCTCACCACGTTGCGCCCCATCTCGGTGAACGAGATCGATCCGGCCCAGATGCCGTTGCCCACGCCAACATACTTGCCGTTCCAGCCGGTCAGCGGCAGCCAGACCTCGCTCCTGATGTCCGAACCGGCGGTCGGCGTCAGAGTCAGCTGCACGCGGCAGAAGGCCGGCACGTCGGCAAAGGGTGATGCGGCTACGCCAGGGGGCGGGCCGAAGGGGCTGGGCGGCGCCACGAAGCCGCCCTGGTCCACCACCACCGCGCTGGTCACCCGGCCGCCATCGATGGACATTCCCGCCAGGTCCCCGCACGCTGCCATGGCGGGCGCGGAAAAGGCCAGCGCGGCAAGCGAGCCGGTGGCGGCAAGCATGGTTCTAAGCTGCATTGTCTCTCTCCATTTCGGTCCCGTATTGCCTGCGTCCGGGGCGTGCCGCAAGCGGGGCTGGGCTGTTCCTATTTGCGGATGATCAGCGAATCGGGCCGCTTCCTCGGCACCCACTGGCCGCGTCCCGGGAAGTTCTTCAGGACCTCGCCGTCCCACAGCCGCACCAGCCGCTGGCGAAAGCGCCACTTGCCGTCCGCACCCTTCACCGCGTGATCTTCGTACCAGCCGCAGAAGCGCAGCTCGAAAGGTGGTTCGTCATGACATTCGGTGACGAAGGCAAAGCTCTTCAGCTTCACGGTGCCGTCGGCTTGCGGGAAATACTTCACCTGCGTCACGTGGTGCTGGCGGCCGGGGAAGCCCGGGGCATTGGCATAGTGCGCCATCAGGCCGCGGATGCCATCGTGGCCCAGCCAGATGTCGGGTTCATCGAACACTTCCTCGCGCATTTCGCAGTCTTCGGTGAAGCAGCCGACCAGCCCTTCGGCATCGCCGGTATCGAGCGCCCAGCTGTAGTCGGCGATCAGGTCCTGCAGGCCCAGGCGGTCTTCGATAGTCAGTTGCGGCATTTGCTCTCTCCCCTTGTGCGTCATGTGTTGCCACGACCGTAACATTCGTTAGTATCGCTGCCAAGAAGAGGAGAGGATTCTTGGGCAAGATCATCGTTTCCGGCGCGTCCGGGCAATTCGGTCATGCAGCTGCCAGCCAGCTGCTGGACATGGGTCAGCAGGTCATCGCGCTGTCGCGCACCACCGACAAGCTGGCCGACCTGGCGGCGCGCGGGGCAGAGGTGCGCGCGGCCGATTTCGACAGTCCCGACGGGCTGGTGGAAGCCATGCAGGGCGGCGAGAAGCTGATGCTTGTCTCCACCACGATGGTCGGACAGCGCCCGCGCCAGCACGGCAATGCGATCAATGCTGCCAAGGCGGCTGGCGTGCAGCATATCGTCTATACCTCGATCCTGGATGGCGGGAACCCGAACCACCCGGCGGTGGAGCAGCATGACCACTATGCCACCGAGCAGCTGCTGCGGGCTTCGGGCGTGCCGTTCACGATCCTTTACAACAGCCAGTATTCCGAGGCCGTGGCCACGGCCATCGCCATCCCTACGCTTCTGGCCGGAAGCAAGGCGGACAACTGCGGCGATGGCCCGATCGCCTTCGTCAGCCGCGACGATTGCGTGGCCGCTGCCGTGGCCGTGCTGACCACGCCGGGGCACGAGAATACCACCTACCAGATCACCGGTCCGGAACTGCTCAGCTTGCCGATAGCCATGGCAATGATCAGCGAAATGTCGGGCAAGCCGATCGACGTGATCCCGGTGGATGAGGAAGGCATGTTCCAGTACTTCGATGCCCTGGGCGCGGTGCGCAAGGCAGAAGACCTGACGCCCGAAGCGGCGATGCCCTGGGCCAGCGAAGGCATGGTCACCTTTGGCCAGGCCATTCGCGAAGGCTATTTCAATGTCCTGTCCGACGATTTCGAGCGCCTGACCGGCAGACGGCCGCGTACCCTGCGCTCGGTGCTCGAGCAGTACCAGCACCTGTGGCCCCAATGATCCGCCGCCTTGTACTTGCCCTGGCGCTTGCGCTTGCTGCCTGCGGCGAGGACGTGCCGCAGGTCGATACCTCCACCTATGGCGCAGGGGCGGACTGGACCGCCACCGGCGGCGACTGGGCCGGCAGCCACTTTTCGCGGCTCGGCGGGCTGACCAGGGAAAACGTCGGCGAACTGGGCCTTGCCTGGGAATATGACCTTGGCACCGCGCGCGTACAGGAATCGACCCCGCTGGTGATTGACGGGGTCATGTATGCCAGCGGCAACCTCGGTCGCGTCTATGCCCTGAACGCCGTAACTGGCGAGGAACTGTGGACCTTCACGCCCGAGATGGACATGCAGGTGGCCCGCGCCGCCTGTTGTGACTGGGCCAACCGCGGCCTTGCCGTGGCCCAGGGTCCGGAAGGCAAGCTGGTGCTGGTCGCCGCCCTTGACGGGCAGCTCTATGCGCTGGACGCCCGGACCGGCGCCATTGCGTGGCAGGTCGATACCATTGTCGACAAGACCCGCGGCTACACGGTGACCGGCGCGCCCGAAGTGGCCGGCAACCTGGTGGTGATCGGGAACGCCGGCGCGGAATACGACACGCGCGGCTATGTCACGGCCTATGCGATCGCCGATGGCGAGCAGGAATGGCGCTTTTACACCGTGCCACGCGATCCGGCGCTGGGCGGGCAGGAAAACCCCGAGCTTGAAGCCGCGCTGGAAACCTGGAGCGAGGATACCCGCTGGGACATCGGCGGCGGCGGCACCGTGTGGGACGCGATCAACTATGATCCGGTGTTCGACCAGGTGATCATCGGCACCGGCAATGGCGGCCCCTATCCGCAGGCGATCCGCAGCCCCGGCGGCGGCGACAACCTCTACCTCAACTCGCTGGTCGCGCTCGACCGCGAGACGGGCCGGGTCAACTGGCACTTCCAGGAAACCCCGCAGGACAACTGGGACCTGACCGCAACCCAGCCGATGGTGCTGGCCGAACTCGACGTGGCGGGCGAGCGTCGCCCGGTTGTGCTGCACACCCCCAAGAACGGCTTCTTCTTCGTGGTCGACCGCGAGACGGGCCGGGCGCTGGCCGCCAATCCGATCGTGCGCACCAACTGGGCCGATGGCTGGAACCTCGAAACCCAGCGGCCCAACCTGCGCATGGACCTGGCCGACTATACCGGCGGCCCCAAGATCGTGTTCCCCGGATCGCCCGGCGCGCGCAACTGGTACCCGGCGGCCTACGATCCGGGCCGCAACACCTATTTCGCCCACGTGCTCGACATGGGCAACCTGATGTGGCTGCCCGGCCCCGTGGACAATGTGCAGCACGAGGCGAACTTCCTCAATGTCGGCGCGGCGATCCTGTTCACGCCCGACCTCGAGGCCGCTGCGCCCACCTTGCCGCCGCCGGTGCGCGCCGCGTTGGAAAGCCATCCCAACTGGCAATGGGTGGTGGACCAGCCCTTCACCAGCGAACTGCGCGCCATAGATCCTATGACCGGCGAGACGAAATGGGCTGTCCCTTCGCTCGGCTGGCAGGACCGGCATGGCGCGCTGGCGACGCAAAGCGGTATTGTCTTCCACGGCAACCTGGCCGGCACCCTGTTCGCCCGCGATGCCGATACCGGCGAGGAGCTGTGGCGGGTGGAAACCGGCTCGTCCATCATGGCCGCGCCGATGACCTACGAGGTCGACGGGGTGCAATATGTCGCCGTCCAGACCGGCTGGGGCGGTGGCGGCTGGGGATTCGTGCCCGCCTATGCCGCGGCCTATTCCAAGGGCAATGCCAACCGCCTGCTGGTGTTCCGGCTGGGCGGCGGCGAAGTGCCCGTCCCTGCCGACCTGCCGGCACTGGAACCCGCGCCCGAACCGCCCGCACAATATGCCGATGCCACGCCCGCGATGATCGCGACCGGAGCAGGCCTGTTCACCGCCAACTGTGCGATCTGCCATTCCAACCAGCCGCGCGCACCCCTGCCGGACCTGCGGCGCATGAACGCGGGCGTCCATGCCGGGTTCGAGCAGATCGTGCTTGGCGGCCTGCTGGTGCCGCGCGGCATGCCGCGCTGGGACGACCGGCTGGATGCGGAACAGGTCAAGGCGATCCATGCCTGGCTGATCGACACCCAGGGCCAGCTTCGCCGCCGGGAGCTTGACCTGCAGAGCCGTGGCCTGCCGCTCGACACCCGGGCGCTGACCATTCTTTCAAGTTACTGAGGAGAACGACCCATGACCGCCGCCCTGACGCCCGAAGGCGTGACCATCCGCCATCCCGACAAGCTGTTCATCGGCGGCGAGTGGGTGGTCCCCCACGGCACCGCCGTGATCGAGGTGGAGAACCCCGTCAGCGAGGAGATCGTCGCCTGGGTCGCCCATGCCGACACCGTTGACATGGACCGCGCCGTTGCCGCCGCGCGCCATGCCTTCGACCACGGACCCTGGCCCACCACCCCGCCGCTTGAGCGCATGGCCCACCTGATGCGCATGGTGGACGAGCTGGAAAAGCGCGTCCCCGAACTGGCCAGGGCATGGACCGCGCAGATCGGCGGCCTCGCCAGTGCCAGCACCCCGATGCACGGCGGTGCGGTGATGGGCCTGCGCGGCATTGCCAGCCTGGGCGAACGCTTCGCCTGGGAGGAGCGCCGCCCCGGCATGGACGTCCACACCGTGTGCGTGGTGCGCGAACCGGTGGGCGTGGTCGCCGCCATCGCCCCATGGAACGGGCCGTTTGCGATCATGGCGAACAAGGTGTTCTATGCCCTGATCGCGGGCTGTACCGTGATCATGAAGCCCAGCCCGGAAACCCCGCTGGAAGCCTATATCATCGCCGAGGCTGCCGAAGCCGCGGGCCTGCCGCCGGGCACGGTAAACCTCGTCCCCTCTGACCGCGAGGCGGCCGACCACCTCGTCCGCTCCCCGCTGATCGACAAGGTGACCTTCACCGGATCGAGCGCCGCCGGTTCGCACATTGCCAGCGTATGCGGCGCCAACATGACCCGCTGCACGCTGGAACTGGGCGGCAAGAGCGCCGCGATCATCCGCGACGATTTCCCGATCGAGGCGGCGGCCGGCATCCTGGGTAACACCATTACCGTGATGAGCGGGCAGGTCTGCGCCATGCTCAGCCGCGCCATCGTCCCGCGCGCCCGGCATGACGAGTTGGCAGAGGCGATCGCGCAGGTGATGAAGGGCGTGAAGATCGGCCATCCGGATGATCCCGAGACCCAGCTGGGCCCGCTGGCCATGCGCCGCCAGCGCGACCGCGTGGAAATGTACATCGAGGAAGGCAAGAAGACCGCCGACCTCGTCACCGGCGGCCAGCGTCCGGCGCACATGAACAAGGGCTACTTCATCGAGCCGACCCTGTTCGCCAATGTCGACAACACCAGCCGCATCGCGCAGGAGGAAATCTTCGGCCCGGTCCTGTGCCTGATCCCGGCGGAGGACGAGGCCGACATGATCCGTATCGCCAACGAGAGCGATTTCGGCCTCAACGGCAGCGTCTTCACCACCGATCCGCAGGCCGCCTATGACATTGCCCGCAAGGTCCGCACCGGCGTGGTCGGCCAGAACGGCATGCGCATGGAATGGACCGCGCCGTTCGGCGGCTTCAAGAAGTCCGGCATCGGTCGCGAGGGCGGCGACGAAGGGCTGTGGGCCTATGTCGAGACCAAGACCATCCTGGTCGACGGGCCGGTGGCCTAGGCTTCAGGTCCGTCCCCCGCCTCACTCGATCCCGATGCCGGCGAGGATCGCCTCGTCGGGATCGAGCGCGGTCTCGCCTGCGGGGAAACCGTTTTCGGCCAGCATCAGCGCCACCAGCGCCAGGTACTGGCTGTCGGTCAGCGATCCGCCGGCGCCGGTGGGCATGTTGGCGCGGGTATAGGCATACAGGTCGGCCACCGAACGGCCGCGCCAGTTGGCCAGGAAGCCGCCGCCCTTGACCGTGGGCACGCCCGGCGCGGGCTGGAAGCTTGCGCCATGGCAGGCGGCGCAGGCGCGGGCATAGGCCGTGCGCCCTTCGGCCAGTTGCGCGGCGGAATAGACCCCTGCGCTTGCCCGCAGGCTGAAGCCCTGCGCCAGCGCCGGATCATCGAACCCGGCGGCGCTGCCCGGGGTGCGGAAGGCCCGCTGCGGCCCCCGCGCACCGATCCCTGTTTCAGGTAGGGCAAAGACGAACAGCGTGTTCTGCGTCCCGTGCGTCAGTTCCGGGGTGAAGGCATCGGACAGCCAGCGCCCGGTCGAGGTGGCGACATACTGCTGGCCATCGACGGCAAAGCTTGCCGGGTATCCGGTGACGGACGAGCCGAGGTTGATCGCCCAGAGTTCCTCGCCGGTCTGCTGGTCCAGCGCCATGAACCGCCCGCCGGCATCGCCCGCGAATACCAGCCCGCCGCCGGTGGTGATGAGCGACTGCATCCCGGCGCGCTGGCGATGCTCCCACCGGGTGATCCCGGTCACGGCATCGACGGCGAACAGGCTGCCGAGCATCCCTTCGGCCTCCGGCACGATGGCGATCCGCTGGCTCATGCCATAGATCCCGGGATTGCTGGCCGGGTCGATCGCGGTCATCTGTGCGCACAGGTTGAGCAGCGGCAGGAACAGCGTCTGCGTGTCGGGGCTGTAGCTGCCGGTCATGTAGTTAGCCCCGCCGGTCGGTCCGGGGCAGACCTCGTGCTCGGTCCCGTAGGCGAGTGGCACCGTGGCGGGGTTGAGGCGGGCGCGGCCGGTGGCGCCGTCGATGCTCTCGATCACCGTCTGGCGCACGGTGGGCCGGGCCCACAGGAAACGGCCGGTCTCGCGGTCAAGCGTGGTGACGATACCGGGCTTGCCGGGAATGCCGGTCAGCGTGCGATAGACCCGCCCCGGCTCGATATCGGGCGCCATCCAGGCGACAGCGGCAGGGTCGGGCGCCACTTCCTGGTCCACCAGCATCCGCGCGAAGGTGTGGTCCAGGTCCCAGTGGTCGACCATGTGCTGGTAGTGCCACACGATCCGGCCCGTCGTCACGTCCAGCGCGAGCGTGGAGTTATGGTAGAGGTAATCGTGGTCCGGCCCGGCCAGGCTGATCTTGGGCGCAGGCGCCGAGACCGATGTGCCCATGTAGATGAGCTTCAGTTCGGGATCATAGCTGGCGATCATCCATGCGCCGGCCTGCTGGCGCCGTTCCAGCGGCACGCCGCCCCAGGTGGCATCGTTGGGATCGTCGCCCCTGGCGATGATGCTGGTGCGCCAGACCTCGCGCCCCGTTGTCGCATCGTGGGCCACGATCACGCAGGCATCCGGCCCGCCTTCAGGCTCGCACGAGCGGCCGGTGATGGCGAGGCCATCGGTAATGATCGGGCCGGAGCTGATCTTGGCGCCGCTGGTGTATTCGTCGATCTGCGTCTCCCACACCAGCTCGCCGGTGCGGGCGTTGAGCGCATAGAGGTAATTGTCGGCAGCCTGCCCGATGATCAGCTGGCCGTAGATGGCGATGTTGCGGGTGGTGTCATAGACCGGCAGGTACTGGCCGATATCCTCGGGCAGGGGCCGGCGGTACTGCCACAGCATCTGGCCCGAGCGGGCATCGATCGCCTCGATCACGTCGCTGGGGCCGGGGAAATACATGATCCCTTCGTGCACCAGCGGCGTGCCTTCCTGGTGCCCGGGCGGTAGCGGCCGGGCCCAGACGAGGCGCAGCTGGCCCACGTTGCCGCGGTCGATCTGGGCCAGCGGCGAGTGGCCCCAGCTATCGAGCGTGCGCCGCCAGCTCAGCCAGTCCGCCGGGTCGGGGTCCTGGATTTCGGCATCGGTTACCGGGGCGAAGTCCGGCACCGGCGGCGCTTCGCCTGCCCCGCTTCCGCCAGCCGGTTGCGCCACGGCCTGCGACAGGGCGAGCGCCGCCAGCGCGCAGCCGAGCGTCCACTTTCCCACCCTGCGCATGTCAGTCGATCCGCTTGGTATTAGGGTCGATCGGGGTGTCGGTCTTGAGCATCGGGTCCCAGTGCTCGGCGATCTTGCCGTCCTCGATGCGGAACATGTCGAACCAGGTGGAATAGTAGGTGGCGCCGGTGCTGTCGGTCTCGGGCCGCACGAAGGCGATGGTCACGAAATCGCCTTCGGCCATGATGTTGATCATCGGCAGTTCGAGCCGGGGCAGGACCTCGCGCTCGGGCCGGGTGTTGCGGATATATTCCTGCACACCGGCCAGGCCCTGCGCCGCCATCGGGTTGTGCTGGATGTAGTCTTCGCGGATATACTCGCCCGCCCGGTCTGCCAGGCCCGCCTGCAGCACCACGCGGTACATGTCATAAACCAGCTGCTTGTTGGCAGCGAGGCGCGGGTCTGGGCTGGCCAGCAGCGGTGCATGGTCGGCGGGCACCATCGGGGGTGTGGCGGTCAAGGCATTGTCTCCTGTTTCGGTAGGAGCGACATCATTGCCTTCCTCGTCCTCGACCACCAGATTACAGGCAGTCAGTAACAGGATGGCAGCCAGCGCGCTGCTGGAAGCGGTCAGTAAACGCATGAATCCCTCTCCTCGTCCGGCAGAGTGCCAAAGGCAGGGTGACAGGGCAAGGCGAACTCGCTAGGGCGCGCCGGACAAAGTCAATTTGATGAACCAGAGCGATGGGAATGCCGATGAAGTACGTGTGGCTGGCAGGCTGTGCCGGGCTAATGATTGCAGGTCCTGCCGCGGCGCAGAACGATGACATCTACATGGACGGAACCCACGGCGATGACCCGCTGTTCCCGGTCGTCGCAGCGGATGAGGACCCCGATGCCATCCTCGCCAACGTGCCCGCGCGCGACATCATCGTGGTCATCGGCAAGGGCCTTGAAGCAACGCCTGGCGTGCCTGCCTATTCGACGGTCGAGGTGGATCGCGATGCGCTCGTCAGCACGGCCAGCGGGCGGCTGGAGGATGCCCTGGCCAATGTCGCCGGGTTCCAGCAGTTCCGCCGCTCCGACAGCCGCAGCTCCAACCCCACGGCCCAGGGCGTGACCCTGCGCGCACTGGGCGGCAATGCTTCCAGCCGGGCGCTGGTGCTGCTCGACGGTGTTCCGATGATCGATCCGTTCTTCGGCCATGTACCGCTGAGCGCGCTGGCGCCCGAGCGGCTGGGCACGGCGCGGGTGACGCGCGGTGGCGGCTCCGGCCCGTTCGGTTCGGGCGCGCTGGCCGGCACGATCGAGCTGGAAACCGCCGGGCCTTCGCAGTTGGGCCTGTTCACCGGGCAGGTGCTCGCCAGCCAGCGCGAGGAGACCGAGATGTCGGCCAGCCTCGCCCCGCGGATCGGCAATGGCTATGCCCTCGTCAGCGGGCGGTGGGATCGCGGGCAGGGCTTCTGGACTACGCCGGAAAGCCAGCGGGTGCCTGCCAGCGTGCGCGCCGGCTATGAAAGCTGGTCCGCCAGCGGGCAGATCGTGCAGCGCCTCGGCCCGGTCGACGTGCAGTTGCGCGGCATGGCTTTCGATGACCAGCGCACCCTGCGCTTTGCCGGGGCGGACAACACCAGCGAAGGGCAGGACCTGTCGCTGCGCCTCGTCAGCCGCGGGCCGTGGCAGGTGGATGCGCTGGCCTATGCCCAGTGGCGCAATTTCTCCAACGTGGTGATCTCCTCCACCACGTTCCGCCGCACGCTCGACCAGAAGGACACGCCGGCCGAAGGGCAGGGCGGCAAGATCGAGGTGCGCCCGCCGCTGGGCGAAGGCGTGACCCTGCGCCTCGGCGCCGATTACCGCCGCAGCGAAGGCCGCCTGTTCGAGGATGCCTACAATGCCTTTTCCGGGGCGCGGACCGAGGAACGCTTTGCCGGGGGCGTCAACGAGAACCTTGGCTTTTATGCCGAGAACGACCTCGAACTGGGCGCGCTGACCCTGACCGGCGGCCTGCGGGCGGACCGCTATGCCATCGAGCAGGGCTTCTACCGCGTGGTCAATGCCGCCGGCACCCAGACCCGCAACGACCGCTATGCCGAGCGCAGCGACTGGGAAGTGACCTGGCGCGCCGGTGCACTGGTGCGGGCCAACGAGGTCGTGTCGCTTCGGGCGGCCGCCTACACCGGCTTGCGCCTGCCGACGCTCAACGAGCTCTACCGCCCGTTCGCCGTCTTCCCGGTCACCACCCGCGCCAATGCCGCGCTGCTGCCGGAAAAGCTCGAAGGCTATGAAGCGGGGATCGACTTCGCGGTGGAGGAAGGCCTCAGCTTTGGTGCAACCGTGTTCGACAACCGCGTGAAGAACGCCATCGCCAATGTCACGATCGGCACCAACCTGCGCGAACGGCAGAACCTCGACGCGGTGAAATCGCTGGGGGCCGAAGTCTATGGCGCGTTCCAGCGCGGGCCCTGGGGCCTCGATGCGAGCCTTGCCTTTACCGATGCGCAAGTGCGCGGCAGCGGTGCGGCATCAGTGCTGACCGGCAACCGCCCGTCGCAGACGCCAGCATTCAGCGGCAGCGCGACCGCCAGCTATACCGGCACCGGCGGCGTGCGGGTGGCAGCGACGCTGCGCCACGTGGCCAACCAGTTCGAGGACGACCTGGAAACCGACGTGCTGGGTAGGGCGACCACGCTCGACCTGTTCGCGCAGGTGCCGGTCTCCGGCCGCCTGTCGGCAGTGGCGCGGGCGGAAAACCTGTTCGACGAGACGATCGTCACCCGCAACCAGGGTGGCTCGATGGACTATGGCGTGCCGCAGACCTTCTGGATCGGCCTGCGCTACGGGTTCTGAGGGTCAGTGGGTGAAGGTCCGCTTGCTCGCAGCGCCGGAGGCTCTATCACCGACCCTTGCCGAGGGAGAGACACATGGCTGCTGATGCCGCCGTGCTGACGGTGCGCAACCCGCGTACCGGCAGCGCCGACCATACCATCGCCGTTTCCACGCGTGCCGAGGTTGCCGAAAAGGCCGCCCGGCTGCGGCAGGCCCAGCGCGGGTGGGAGGCCTTGGGCGTGGGCGGCCGCTGCGCGGTGATGGCGCGGTGGCTGGGCGCGGTAAAGGCGCGGGCCATGGACATCGGCGAGGCCGACGCGGTGGACACCGGCGGCTGCCACACCTCCTATGTCCAGGGTTTCATCACCTGTGCCAACATTGGCGGCTGGCTGGAGGATGCGCCCCGCGCCTTCGAAGCGCTCAAGTGGCAGGGTATGAGCACCTCGATGCCCACGGTGGAGGTGGAAAGCCAGGTCGTCGCCTATCCGCTGGTGGGCGTGATTTCGCCGTGGAACGCGCCGCTGATGCTGGCCCTGCTCGATGCCGTGCCGGCGCTGTTTGCGGGTTCTGCCGTGCTGCTGAAGCCCAGCGAGGTCACTCCGCGGGTGATCGAGACCCTGTTCGAAACGGTGCGTGAAGTGCCCGAACTGGCCGCCGTGTTCGATTACGTGGCCGGTGCGGGAGAGGTGGGCCAGTGGGTGATCCAGGAGGCCGACACGATCTGCTTTACCGGATCGGTGCCTACGGGCCGCAAGGTGGCGGTTGCCTGTGCCGAGCGGCTGATCCCGTGCAATCTCGAACTGGGCGGCAAGGATCCGTGCATCGTGACCGAAACCGCCGACCTTGACCGGGCGGCGACGGCGGTGCTGCGCGGCGCGGTCTATGCCACGGGGCAGGTCTGCTATTCGGTGGAGCGGGTCTATGTGCACGAAAGCGTGCACGATGCCTTTGTCGCCCTGCTGGTGGAGAAGGCGGCCCATGTCCGCCTCAATGCCGACAACCCGCGTGCCGGGCACATCGGCCCGTTCACCTTCGCGCCGCAGGCGGACATCGTGATGCGCCATATCGAGGATGCCAGGGCGAGGGGCGCGCAGGTGCTGACCGGCGGCGTGATCGAGGATATCGGCGGTGGCCTTTACCTGAGGCCCACGATCCTCACCCATGTCACCCACGACATGCTGATCATGCAGGACGAGACCTTCGGCCCGTGCATCCCGGTGATGGCCTACAAGGATACCGAGGAAGCGATCGCCCTTGCCAACGACACCCATTTCGGCCTCACCGCCAGCGTGATTGCCGGCACTGCGGAAGAAGCCCGGGCGATCGGCCTCAGGCTCAATGCCGGGGGCATCTTCATGCAGGACACCTTCCTGACCTTTGCCAAGCTGCGCACCTTCGGATCGGACAGTTTCGGCTGGTCGGGGTACGGCTCCCCGCGCATCGGGCCGGATAGCCTGCGCCGGTTCCTGCGCCGCAAGAGCCTGCTGACCCAGCATGGCGACGTGGCCGATATCCGCAACGACCACCACCTGGGGGCTCCGCAATGAAGATCACCGCAGCCCTTTCCGGACGTGGCGGGGTCGCGCCCGAGCTGGTCGAACTGGAACAGGAAGAACCGCGCGCGGGCGAAATGCGC
>CAZTED010000005.1:0-14975 GCA_964612175.1 uncultured Sphingomonadaceae bacterium | reverse complement strand
CGCGCCCGAGCTGGTCGAACTGGAACAGGAAGAACCGCGCGCGGGCGAAATGCGCGTGCGGCTGGTCGCCACCGGCGTGTGCCATACCGACCTGCACGAGCATCCCGGCCGCCACAGTCCGCAACCGATCGTGCTTGGCCATGAAGGGGCCGGGGTGGTCGACAAGCTGGGCGAGGGCGTGACCGGCTTTGCGGTTGGGGACCACGTGATCCTATCCGGCAATTCCTGCGGCCTGTGCCCCAGCTGCCTTGCCGGGCGGCCGACCTATTGTGACCTTGCCATGCCGCTGTGCTTTGGCGGCAAGCGGCTGGACGGGTCCACTGCCCTTGCCGGCCTGGGCGGGGCGGAAGCGGATCGGGTCCATTCGCACTTCTTCGGCCAGTCGAGTTTCGCCAGCCATGCAATCGTGCCCCAGCGCACCGCCGTGAAGATGGACAAGGACCTGCCGCTGCACATGCTGGGGCCGCTGGGCTGCGGCGTGGTGACCGGGGCGGGCGGCGTGATCGAGGCGCTGAAGGTGGGCTTTGGCGATACCATTGCCATTTTCGGCACCGGCGGGGTGGGCCTGTCGGCAGTGATGGCGGCAAAGCTGGTCGGCGCGAAGCGGATCGTGGCGGTCGACCTCAACCGCGAACGGCTGGAACTTGCCCGCGAATTCGGCGCGACCGACTGCATCGCGGGCGACGAGGATGACCTTGCAGCCAAGATCCGCGCGGTCACCGGGCGCGGCGTGAACTTCACCTTCAACACCACCAATGCCCCCGCCGTGCACACGCTGGCGCTGGAAGTGCTGGCGATGAACGGCACCGCCGGGTTCGTTGCCGCGCCGCTTGGCCCCTTCGCCCCGCAGATGTTTGCCATGCTGGCGGGCGGGCGGCAGTTGCGCGGTATCCTGGGCGGCGATGCCAACCCGCAGACCTTCCTGCCGCTGCTGGCGGAATACTGGCGGCAGGGGCGCCTGCCGTTTGACCGGATGCTCAGCTTCTATCCTTTTGCCGAAATCGATCGCGCCTTCGCCGATGCCCACGCCGGCACTGCGATCAAGCCCGTCCTGCTGATGGAGACACCGCAATGACCCCTGAAATCCGCGCCCAGTTGCAGGCGCTCGGCCCCGCGCTCACGCCCGAGATGCTGGGCGGGACGCAAGGCTTGATGGCCAGCATGAGCCGCGGCATGGCTGCGGCGACCAAGGTGCAGCGCGACCTGCCCTATGGCCCGGACGATCGGCACCGGCTGGACCTGTTCACCCGCGATGGCCTGTCGGGCGCACCGGTGTTCGTGTTTGTCCATGGCGGCGGTTTCGTGATGGGGGACAAGCACACCCCCGGTTCGCCGTTCTATTCCAACATGGGCGATTTTGCCGCCCGCCACGGTTTCGTGGGGGTGACGATCACCTATCGCCTGGCCCCGGCCAACCGGTTCCCTTCCGGTCCGGACGACCTGGCGCTGGTGGTGGACTGGCTGCGGGCCAACATCGCGGCGCACGGCGGCGATCCGGCGCGCATCGTGCTGTCCGGCCAGTCGGCAGGCGCGACCCACGTGGCAGGCTACCTTGCCCATCGCCGCGACCATTCCGAAGGTATCGCCGGGGCGGTGCTGATGAGCGGCATCTACGACACCATGACCACCGAACCCAACGCCTTTGCCGAAGCCTATTATGGCGCGGACCGCAGGGGCTGGGGCCCGGCCAGCTGCATGGCCGGCCTGCTGGCCACCCCCGTGCCGATCCAGTTCTCCGTAGCCGAATTCGATCCGGACGACTTCCATCGCCAGGCAGCCCAGGTGGTCGGCCAGTGGACCGCCGCAAAGGGCCGCTATCCCGAAATGCACATGCTCACCGGCCATAACCACCTCAGCCCGGCGCTCTCGATCGGTTCGGACAGCCGTGAGGTGGAGCGGATGGTTTCCGGCTTCGTGCGTCGGGTTGCCGGATAGGGCGGGAACACTCTGGGCATTGTGTCGTTTCTCCAGTTCCAAACCATTGGGGAGAACGACCTTGCGTAGACTTGCACTCATCCTGGCCGCGAGCGGCGTCGCTGCGTTCGGCCTTGCGGCCTGTGACGTGGAACAGACCGAAGAAGGCGACATGCCCGAAGTAACGGTCGAAGGCGGCAACCTTCCCGAATATGATGTCGATGCCGCCGAAGTGACCGTCGGCACCGAAGAGCGCGTCGTCGATGTGCCGGTGATCGGCGTGGAAGAGGCTGACGCCAGCGCGCCCGAAGAAGCCGAATAAGCACGCCATGAAGCCGGAAAAAAGGCGGGCGGGATCATAACCCCGCCCGCCTTTTTCGTGCCCGGCTAGCCTGTGGCGGGCATCAGGTCTTGCTTGCGCAAGCGATGCACAGCGCGGCTTCCGGCCGGGCTTCAAGCCTCCCGGCCGAAATGGCCCCGCCGCACTTCACGCATTCGCCGTATGTACCATTGGCAATGCGATCGAGCGCGCGGTTGGTGGAGGCAATCTCGGCAACCACCACTGCTGCCTGCCCTTCCAGCGAGGCATCGTCCTCCATCTGCACGGCGCGCTCGCCCGAATCCGGGTCGGCGGGTTCGGCAAGGTCGCCCTCGATGCTGGCGAGGCGCTGTTCCAGCTCTGCCAGCTGTGCCTCGAGGCGTTGTTTCGCGGTGGCGATGTCGATCATGTGCATGTACTCCTTCAGGCCGGGACCCAGCACCCGTGGAAACACATCGGCTGGGGGAACGGCAGCTTGATCGTGGCAATGGGCGGGCGGGACACATCGTTCCCGTCGAGCACCAGCAGGTCCATCCGCTTCTCGGCAAACCGGTCCACCGCGACAAGCAGGAAGCCATCGCCTTCCGGCGCATCGGGGGTGCGCGGGACGAACACCGGTTCCTGGCTCGCGGCACCCTGTAATTCGTGGACCTTCAATTGGCCTGTTTCCCAGTCGATCTGGCCGATCCCCATCTGCGGGAAGTCGCGCAGGGCGAAGTAGCCCGTGCGGTATCTCTGCATGGCGAAACGGTCGTCGATCTTGGGCATGTCGCCCAGCGCGCCATTGACCGGCGAAAGGGTCACGGCCTCGGCATCGGGCTTCGAAAGGTCGAAGGTGATGCGGGTGATCTGGGTGATCGTTTCGGGCATCGACGGCTGGCGGCCGTGCTTGTCCCTGAAGAAGGAGAAGCAGTTGCCCGGGCTGCACGGGGTGTCGATGATCACCTTGCTGCCTTCGGAATAGGCATTCATCACATGGCCCATCACGATGCCGGGAATGTCGAACCAGCGCATGTCACGTGCAGGGTCGCCATGACGGGGCATCACGCCCCACTTGCTCGGCAGGTCGGGGTCGTACTGGTAGTAGTCGCCGCCCGCCCGCAGCCGTGCCTCGTCCGCCACCAGCGGCATGATCGGCAGGACGATATGGTCGCGGGTAATGCCCCAGTCGTGGCTGAGGCCGGGGTAGGGGGTGTGGAACCATTGCTCGCGCACCAGCAGGCCATGCCGGTCGAACACGTGCAGGCTGGCATCGGTGGTGGGTGCGCCCTTGGCAAAGACGCCATAGGACCACCATTCGCCGGTCACCGGGTCGATCTTGGGGTGGGCGGTCAGAGCGGTGCTCTTCAGCGCGCCGAAATCGCCCACATCCAGCGTTTCCAGCGTTTCGGGATCGAGGCGATAGGGCCGCGAATCCTCGCGCAGGGCATAAAGCTCGCCATGGTGGGCGAAGGCATAGGTGTTGCCGGTGTTGTCGCGCTGGGGAAGGTTGGAGACGCTCTCGTCATCGGTATAGCGGTTGCGGTACTTGCCATAAAGCCGCCGCCGCGCCGCCATCTCGGCGCGCAGCCGCTCTGTCTTCACATAACGGCTGCGGTAGGACACGTGCCCGTCCTCGAACCGGAACATGGAGAACATCCCGTCGCCGTTGAGGATGATGTCGTCCTCCAGCGTCGGGAACAGCCGGTCACCCCCGGTGCGGTAATAGGCGCCGTTGCGCAGCGCCTCGGGAATCTCGCCCTCCACCTCGCATTCGAACACGTCCGCCTCGAACCGCATCGGCACGCGCTGCTGCAGCCCGAAGCTGTGGAAGGCGTGAAAAAGTTCCGGCATTGCTCTCTCCCTGTTTATAGGGTCAGTTGATAGCGAATAGGGCCCCAGATCAAGCGGGCAATTGACGGGAGACAAGTTGCCATGACCCAACCCTGCTGGCCGGACGGCGTGCCCGCGATCATGCCGGCCGAGGACCGCGGCGAGATCGAGGAGCTCTACGCCCGCTACGCCTGGGGCATCGACCTGGCTGATGAAGAACAGGCCATCGCCACTTTCGCCCGCGATGCCGAGTTCGACCACCTGTGGCAGGGCAAGGTGCGCGGCCATGACGCGATCCGCGAGAACCTGCGCAAGCTGTGGTACGATCGCCAGCACTGGTGGTACGGCCGCCAGCACATGATGAACCACTTCATCATGGACCCCCACCCGGAAGGTGCGCGGGTGCGGTGCTTCTTCCAGATCATCCAGTGGAACGCGGACTACCGCAACAACTTCGTGTTCGGGATCGGCACCCGCGACGATCGGCTGGTACGCGAGGACGGGCGGTGGAAGTTCTGGCGGCTGACTGTCAACGCCTGGACCGAGGTCGACCAGGTGCCGTGGAAGGGCGTGCGCAGCCTGCCGCAGCGGCCGCCCTATACCATGCCGCCCGCCGATACCCGCCCGTTCGACGAGCAGACGAGCGACCCGTTCCAGGGCTGATCAGGCGTCCTTCTTGCTGCGCGCCTTCTGGCCGGGGATGGTGGCGAGCTTGCGGGACTTCTTGGCCTTCTTCTTGCCCCCACCCTTGCTTCCCTTACCGCCCTTGCCTTTGGCCAGCACTGCCTCTGCCAGCCGCCGGACCGATGCGACCCGCGGGCGGATCGAGCGGGCGAGCACCGCACGGGCGAGGTCCTTCACGTCGAGCGCGTCCTGATCGATGGGGGCTGGGTTGATGGGTGCTGGCGGCTCCTGCGGCGCTGCTTTCCCGGCAGGTTCAGCTTGTCCGTTGCTTGCCATGAGGCCGAAGTTCTCCCGTCGCCTGTTCAACCGCCAACATCGTGGTTCGCACCGCCAAGGCAAGCAAAGCTGCATCGCGTCACAAAAGTGTCAGAAAGCAGAATGCGCCCTCAGGTTCCCGCCAGTTCACGCGCACCGATGCGCAGTTCGGGCACCTGGCCGAGCCACTGGGCCAGGGTCTTGAGGTCTGCGGCAACGTGGTCGGAAGCAAGCTGTTCGCGGCTCTTGTCCAGCCACAGCACCAGCTTGCCGTCTTCCCGCTCCAGCCGGCTGGTCAGCATCGAGGCGCGGCTGCCGGCGCCGATGCGGCGGCACAGGCGGAAGGCAAGGCCCCAGGCGGCGGCCTCGTGCAGTTCTTCCGGGCTTGCCAGTCGCAGCAGGTCCGGCGTCGGATCGGGCTTGCCGCAGGCCCCGCGCAGCGCCGCACCGAGAAGCGCGCGACCGCGATGGTCGATCCCGATCCAGCGCTTGTCCATCGCCCAGTCGAACGAATGCTTGAGGCGCATGTTCGGCTCCAGCCGGGCCTGGGCCTTGGCCAGCAGGATGGCGGCCAGCCGCAACCGCTCGGTCCCGGGGCCGAGCGGGCTGACCACGCTGGATGTCCAGCCGGCGATCATCGTCCCTTCGCGCAGGGCCCCGCCGCGCGGCGCGGTGAAATGGGTGACGGCAGCAATGAGCGGGTCCTGCTCGCGCGCGGCCGGCTCCAGCCGGTCGAACAGCAGGCCCTCGCGCAGGCCCCATGCCGAGATCACCAGCCCGTCCGGCTCCAGCGTGGCGAGCATGACCTGCAGCATGGCCGCCGCATCGGGCAGGCCGGCGGCGCGGCTGCCCGGGATCCCGTCGATCGCGGACAGATCGGCCGGGGCCATGGACTCCAGCACCTTGGCCAGCCGCATCGCCTCGGCATTGTCCAGGCGGAAGGCGTGCGGATCGCTCAGCGGATAATCGGCGACGTGCATGGCAAAGCTCGCCAGCGCGCGCCAGGTGCCGCCCACCAGGTAGAGCGGGCCGCCGGCCTTGCCCCCCAGGCCGGTCGAGACGAGTTCCTTTGCCACCGCCTTGCGGAAAGCGGCCTCGCCTTTCTCGCGCAGGGCCGGCAGCCGCAGCGTACCGAGTGGCAGGCTGGATCCCGCGCCGCACTGGTTGTCGGCAACGGGCACCAGTTCGAGGCTGCCACCGCCAAGGTCGGCCACCATGCCCCGTGCTCCCGGGAAAGCCCCGATAACGCCCATGGCGGCGTAATAGGCTTCCTCCTCACCCGAAAGCAGGCGCGGATCGAGCCCGGTCGCGCGCACGCGGTCGAGAAACTCCGGCCCGTTTGCGGCATCGCGCACGGCGGCGGTGGCCACGCACTGCACGTCGTCCACCTCGAGGTCGCGCAGGATCGCGGCAAAGCGGGCAAGGCCCGACAGGGCCAGGTCCATCGCCTTTGCCGGCAAGCGACCGGTGGTGGCCAGTTCGCGGCCCAGCCGGGCGGTCACCTTCTCGTTCAGCCATACCGCCGGTGCCCGGCGCGACCCGGAATAGACCACCAGGCGCACGGTGTTCGAACCGATGTCGATCACTGCGCGATCGGGCTGGTCAATGGCGACCATGCGGCTCCTGTTGTTGGAGGCAGCCACGGCTAGACCCCTCCCTTGCGCAAGGTGAGGCGCGGCACGCGGCTGTCCTTCAGCGCATCGCCGCGGCCCGAGAGGGAGGGGTTGGTCATGAAATAGGCGTGGCAGTTGAAGCCGGGCACGCCGTTGCCGTCGCCATCTTCGGCATCGGGGGATTCCTCGACCCGCTGGTACTCACCGGTTTCGCCATCCAGCAGCCAAGACTGTTCGGTATCCAGCAGGTTGGCCATCAGCACCTGGTCCAGCACCTGGTCATGCACGGTGGGATTGGTGATCGGCACCAGCGTTTCCACCCGGCGGTTGAGGTTGCGGCTCATCGCGTCGGCGCTGGAGATGTAGATGATCGCCTGGTCACCGGGCAGCGGCGCGCCATTGCCGAAGGCCCAGATGCGGCTGTGTTCGAGGAACCGGCCGATGATCGACTTGACCGTGATGTTGTCCGACAGGCCGGGGACGCCCGGCCTGAGACAGCAGATCCCGCGCACCACCAGCACCACCTGCACACCGGCCTGGCTTGCTTCGTAGAGGCGGTCGATCATGCCCTTCTCGGTTACCGAGTTGAGCTTGGCCCAGATCGCTGCCGGCTTGCCTTCGCGGGCATTGGCGATTTCCGCGTCGATGTGCTCGTAGAGCCGTTCGCGCAGGTTGAGCGGGGAGATCGCCAGCCGCTCCATCCCCTGCGGTTCGACATAGCCGGTAATGAAGTTGAACAATCGCGCCGCATCGCGCCCGAAGGCCGGGTCGGCGGTGAAGAATGACAGGTCGGTGTAGATGCGCGTTGTCACCGGGTGGTAGTTGCCGGTGCCGAAGTGGCAGTAGGTGCGATAGCCGCCTTCCTCGGCGCGCACGACCATGCTGATCTTGGCGTGGGTCTTCCAGTCGATGAAGCCATAGATCACCTGCACCCCGGCGCGTTCCAGTTCACCCGCCCACTTGAGGTTCTGCTCCTCGTCGAACCGGGCCTTCAGTTCGACCACGGCAGTCACCGACTTGCCGGCTTCCGCCGCCTCGGTCAGCGCGCCGATCACGGGCGACTGGTTGCCGGCACGGTAGAGCGTCTGCTTGATCGACACGACCGCCGGGTCGGCCGCCGCCTGGCGTAGGAAATCGACCACCACCTCGAAGCTTTCGTAAGGATGGTGGATCACGATATCCTTCTCGCGGATGGCGGCGAAGCAATCGCCGTCATGCTCCATCACCCGTTCGGGATAGCGCGGGGTATAGGGGATGAACTTGAGATCGGGCCGGTCCTCGTTCACCACCACCGACAGCCCGGCAATGCCGATCATGCCATAAGTCTTGGTGACGAAGGCCTGGTCCAGCCCCAGCTTCTCGCGCAGCAGGTCCTCGGCCTCGGCCTCGAAGCTCTGGTCGAGTTCGAGCATGATCACCTGCCCGCGCCGGCGGCGCTGGATGGCGGTGCGGAATTCGCGCACCAGGTCCTCTGCCTCTTCCTCCACCTCGATATCGCTGTCGCGCAGCACGCGGAACACGCCGTCGCCGCGGATGGTGAAACCGGGGAACAGCACCGGGGCAAAGCGTTGCACAAGCCGCTCTATCGCGACATGGATCACGTCGCCCCCGGTCACTTCCTGGCCAACGCGCACGAAGCGCGGCAGGGCCGACGGGATCAGCACCATCTCCACCAGGCGGCTGCCGTCCTCCTTGCGTTCGAGGTTGAACAGCACCCCGATCCCCTGGTTGGCGACGAAGGGGAAAGGGTGCGCCGGATCGATTGCCTGCGGGGTGATCACCGGCACGATATGGTCGATGAAGTATTGCTTCAGCCAGGCTTGGGCGCGCTCGTCCACCAGATCGCCGCCGCGCACCTGCAGGCCCTGCGCGGCAAGCAGCGGGCGCAATTCGTCGAGCGCTGCCTGCTGCATCGTTTCCAGCTGGCGCAGCCGCGCGGCAATGGCGGCGAGCTGCTGCGCCGGGGTCTTGCCGTCGATCGACAGGGTGGCAACGCCGCTGCGCACCTGGCCGACAAGGCCGGCCATGCGGATCATCGCGAACTCGTCGAGGTTGCTGCCGGAAATCGACAGGAAGCGCAGCCGTTCGAGCAGCGGGTAGGCCGGGTTGCGCGCTTCGGCGAGCACCCGCTCGTTGAACGAAAGCCAGCTCATCTCGCGGTTGAAATAGCGGTCTTCGGGGCTGGTGAGTTCGGGCGCGGAAATGTCCGGGGGGGTGCTCATGATCTGGCCTTGTTACACACCTGATGTGGACACTTCGCTGACCTGGCGCAAGGCAAAGCCCGGATATGTCACACGATCAGACGAGGTCTTTAGCCCTGGCTATCGCGGTGATCCCGCGTTTGCCGTCGCTGCGGCCCAGCTGCACGATCACGTCAATCACGCTGGCGGCGTAGGCGAGGGTATCGCTGCGCGTCAGGCCGATGCCGGTCTGCATCACCATCAGGCTGAGCTGTTCCAGCGCGCCGCGCAGGGAATTGGCGTGGATGGTGGAAAAGCTGCCCGGGTGGCCGGTGTTGATCGCCCGCAGGAACGATACGCTCTCCGCGCCGCGCAATTCGCCCAGCACGATGCGGTCGGGCCTGAGGCGCAGGGCCGATTGCAGCAGCTCGTTGGCGGTGACCTTGGCCTCGCCCAGCTCGCCCTTGACCGCCACCAGCCCCACGCCGTTGGCGCCGGGCAGCTTCAGTTCGGGCGTGTCCTCCACCAGCACGACCCGCTCCTCGCGCGGGATTTCGCCCAGCATGGCGTTGAGGAAGGTGGTCTTGCCGGTGCTGGTGCCGCCGGAAATCAGGATCGTCAGCCGCGCCCTGATGGCGGCGCGCAGGAACTGCACCGGCTGCTGCACCGGGTCGGGCAGCTCGTGTTCCGTGGCTCCGGCAAGCGGCCCTGCGTCATAGGCGTCGAGCGGCAGGTCGAGCCGCCGGTGCCGGCGGATCGCCATGGCCCAGTGCTGGCGGGTGGCGGGCGGGCCGCAGAACTGCACGCGCGCGCCATCGGGCAGGGTAGCGCCCAGCAGCGGGTGTTCGCGGTTGATGCCCTGGTGGCTGACGCGGGCGACCTGTTCGGCCAGCCGCTGGACCAGCTTGTCGTCCACTTCGGGCACTTCGATCCGCTGCATCCCGGGATGGGCGGCATCCTCTACCCAGATCTCGCCCGGGCGATTGACGAGGATCTCGGTCACCGTGTCGCGATCGAGCCACTGGCGGAACGGCGCGAGGTAGGCATCGAGATAGACCGAGCCGCTGGCGCGCAGGGGCACCGCCGGGGGATCACCCGGCGCGGCGGCCTCATCGACCAGGCGGTGGACCTCTGCCGACATCAAAGGCGCGGCGCGCGGCTGAAATCAAGGTGGCGCGAGGTGAACACGCGGATCGGTTCGCCCTGCCGCACCCGCACTGTCGGTGGGCGCTGGCCGTCCTGCTGGAGGGCGGTGGAGGCCGCGGTCTGCCCGCCGCCAAGGATCACCGAGGCGCCGCCGCTGGCCACCGTGGTCAGCCCGCCGATCACGCTCAGCAGCATGGCCGAACCGAAGCGCTGGAAGAAGTGGTTGTCGACCTCGCCCGCAAGCCCGGTGGTGCCGTCGAACCCGGTGGCCGGGCTGGCGAGGTTGACGGAGACGCCATCGGGCCGGATCAGCGTGGTCCAGATCACATAGGCGCGCCTCTGCCCCGCCTGCAGGCCGCTCTGGTACTGGCCGACAAGGCGGCTGGAACGCGGCACCAGCACCCGGCTGCCATCGAAGCTGCGCACGTCCTGGCTCACCACGGCACGGACATAGCCGGGCACGTCGGTATCTATCGCGGTTTCCAGTACCGCCGGGATCATTGTCCCTTGGCTGACCGTGGTCGCCGGGTCGAAGCTGACCTGCGCAGTGGCAGGCCCGCCGCCGATGCCGCCGATACGGGCGGCGAAGTCTCCGGCGGAACCTGAACCCGGCACGCCGCCCGTCTCGGCCGATTGGGCCGGGAAAAGACCTGGTCCGCCGGCAAGCGCGGCCCCGGGCGCGGCCCCGGCATCGAATACCAGCACCGGCGAGCCATAGGGGTTCGTCGCCGGCTGGTATTCGGCATAGGGCGGCTGCGACAGCACCGGGCCGACCATGCCCGCCTCGGGCACGGGCTGGACCGCCCCGGCATTGGCGGAAGGAAGCGCATTGATGTCGGGCGGCGGGGTGGCAACGGCGGTCTGCGCCGGCGGGACGGCAGCGGTGGCGACGGCAGTCTGCCCGGCCGCGTCTTCCGGCATCCGGCTGGCGTTGAGGCCCCACAGCGTCGCCGCGCCCAGCAGGGCCACGAAGCCGACCCCGGCGGCAAGGCCCAGCGCATCGGAATGGCCCTTGCGGTTGGCGACGGCCGGATAGGAGGTTCGGCTGGCCAGGTCGATGACCTCGGTCGTCGCATCCTCGCGCGGGTCACGGTCGTTCGCGGCGGCGGCGTTCTTTTCCGGCAGGCGCATGGCGAGTTTCATCGTCGGTTCCTTCAGGACCTGGCTGCGGCCTGTGCCGCCTGCCCGTTATTGACGAGGCCGTTGTTGACGAGGCGGGCGGTGTTCTCGCCCGATCGCAGGATGATCTCGGCGGGCACGGCATCGATCACGATCACGTCGCCGCGGACCGCGAAGTTGACCGGGCCTTCGGTGCCTTGTTCGTCACGCACGAGGATGGCGGGCATGGCCCCGCCCGCTGGCCAGGCCAGGAACGTGGCGCTGCCGTTGTCGTAGACGGTCTCCGGCAGCAGCGAAGCCGCACCTTCCGCCGCCCAGGCGAAGTTGAGGCTGGCCGGGTCGATCACCGCGAAATCGTCGGTTGCGGCGGCCATTTCATCGGGGTTGGCGCGCTCGGCAGGGGCGGCGCCTTCGGCCAGCTGCACATCTTCCTCCGCCACGATCTCGTCGGGGTAGGTGAAGCTCAGCACATAGAGCGGGGTGCGGTGCGAGGGGCTGGCGACAAGGTCGAACAGGTAGACCCGCCGGTCGGTCACCACGGTCATGTTGGTGGTGGCCCGTTCGGCCAGCGGCTTGACGAACAGCAGGTTGGCGTTGCGGCTGGGGGTTACCTGCCAGGCCTGCGAATCGCCGATGGCGACGTTCTGGATCGCCTCGCCTTCGGCAAAGCGGATGGTTGCCTGGACATTGGTGCGCCCCTGTACCCGGACCACCTGGGCCTCGTTATACTCGCGCACCACGAGGCGCGGATCGCCCTGGGCATGGGCCGGTGCCGCAAGGGCGGCCGTGGCGAGCAGGGCCGCAGCAAGGAGCGCGCGGGACATCACAGTTTCTCCGTCGATCGAATGGGCGCGGACTTGAAGCGGCTGCCGATGCCGCGGGCGCGCGAAAGGGCTGTCTTGCCATCGGCGGCAGGCGCGGAAGCCCCGGCCGCTGCGATGATGCGGGTTTCGCGGGTGGTCTGGCGGGTGCCGCCGCCAGCGCCGCTGTCATTGGCCGCCTGCAAGGATCCGGCAGCGGCAAGGCGGATGTCGCGCGCCGGGGCCGGCGATACGGCCGTAACCGGCTGGCGGGCCTGCGCCGGTGGCGGCGCTGCGGCGGTGCGCTCGCCGGTCAGGGGCGCACTGCGGCGCTCGTCATTGCGGTCGGACCCGCCGGCAAAGCCGAACACGCTCCAGCCGCCGACCATGGTGCTGGTGACCTTCATCACCATCGCCATCAGCGCCAGGTGCACCGCGCCGATCATGAAGAAGGCCATGGCAGGCCGTACGTCGATCTGGCCGGGAGTGGCCATAAGGGCGGACAGCACCGGGGCGGCGATCTCCAGCATCAGGGTGCCTGCCAGCACTGCGAACAGCGGGGCAAGCGCCATCAGCACGGCGGCCTTCAGCCATCCGGCAAACAGGCCGCGGGTGCCCTTGAACAGCGCCATCACGATGAAGATCGGGCCAAGGCCCAGCAGCACGGCAAGCGCGATCTTGCAGGTCGCCAGCACGCCCACCGTGCCCAGCAGCAGCATGGTACCGCCCGCCCACAGCAGGCCGGAAGGCGAGAAGATCGAGGTCGTTTCCGCAGCCGCGCCGCCCGATGCCTCCATCAGCGAATACATCACCACATCCAGCTTGTCGGCGAAGATGGTGGTGGCCGAACCCTGCTGCCCCATCAGCGCCCCGGCGATCTCGTCCGGGCCGCCGACCAGCACGTTCCAGAACACGCTCTGGAAGGCGATCCAGCTGGTCGCCAGCGTCAGCACCACGCCCAGCGTGATCAGGCGCGGGGCCAGCGCCGACAGGCCGATCCTCAGGCGCCCGGTGATCAGGCCATAGCCCAGCAGCGCAACGAAGATCGTCAGCAGGATCTGCAAGGGCAGCACAAAGGCGCCTTCGGGGCCGAAGATGCGGCTGAAGGCGGCCTGCGACATCTCGCTTGCCGCGCAGTCGATGGCCCTCAGGCTCGCGCCGATGCCCGCGCCAACGCCTTCCAGCGCCGCCTGGCACTGACTGAGGCCACCGGCTGGCGGAGGGGCGGCAGCAGGCGTCACTCGGCCGCCTCCCAGGTATCGAGTTCATCGCCGGGGCCTGCCGGCGTGCCGGGCCAGCGGCGGCCGGTCAGCGCCGGGAACCATTGTGCCGGATCGTCGCCCACCGCCTCGCGCAGCAGGTCGAGCCGGCGCACGGTGCTCTCGCGGCCGGACAGCACGGTCAGCACTTCGGGCGCGTTCGACAGGTCGAGCCGCACGACCACGCTGGCATCGGGCTGGCGCACCAGGAAGCAGCGGCTGTGGGCAGGCAGGCTGCGGATCAGCGCCAGCTCGTGCTCGGTAAGGCCGAAACCGTCGCAGTAGTCCTCTGCCCGGGCACGGGCATTGGGCATGAAGATCATCGTCGCGGTCTGTTCGACCAGGGCCGTGGCAATGCGGCTGTCGAGCGCGTCACGGGCCGACTGGGTGGCAAAACCGACCAGGGCGTTCCGCTTGCGCAGGGTCTTGAGCCAGTCGCGGATGCGTGCGGCGAAGACCTCGTCATCCAGCGCCTTCCAGCCCTCGTCGATCAGGATCATCGTCGGCTCGCCGTCCAGCCGCTCGTCGATGCGGTGGAACAGGTACATCATCACCGGCGTGCGCAGGCGCGGGTTTTCCAGGAGCGCGGTCATGTCGAAACCCATGACGCGGGTGGTAAGGTCCAGCTTGTCGGCGGCGTTGTCGAACAGCCAGCCGTGCTCGCCATCCTCGATCCACGCGCTCAGGCGATCGGCCATGTCGCCCGGCTGCGGGCGGCGGCTGCCCGATACCAGTTCCTTGAAATGGCGCAGGCGGCGCAGGGAAGGATCGTTGGCATAGGCGGCATCCACCGCAGCGGCGATGACCTGCAGCTCCTCCGGTCCTTCGGCCTGCAGCAGCACGCCCAGCCAGTCGCGCAGGAAACCGCGGTTGACCGGCGTATCGGGCAGGGCCAGCGGGTTGAAGCCGGAAGGCTCGCCCGAACGGACCCGGTCATAGCTGCCGCCGATGCCGCGGATGAACAGTTCCGCCCCGCGATCCTTGTCGAACAGGATGGTGCGGGGGGAAAACTTCTGCGCCTGGGCTGCCAGGAAGTTCATCACCACGGTCTTGCCCGAACCGGACGGGCCGATGACGGTGAAGTTGCCCAGGTCCCCGTGGTGGAAGTTGAAGAAGAACGGGGTGGAACTGGTGGTCTGCAACAGGGTGACGGCCTGCCCCCAGTGGTTGCCTTCGGCCTGCCCCAGCGCGAAGCCATGGAGCGAGCCGAAGCCCGCCATGTTGGCGGTGGAGATCAGCGCGCGCCGCACCAGGTAGCCCTCGTTGCCGGGGAACTGGCCCCAGAAGGCGGGCTCCAGGTTGGTATCTTCGCGCACGGCGATGGCACCGGTATCGGCAAGCGCGGCGGCGACGCGGGCGGTCGCATCGTCCAGCCGGTCGAGTGATCGTTCGCGCACCAGCACGGTCAGGTGATGGTCGCCAAAGGCCACGCTGCCCGCGCCCAGTTCGTCACGCGCGGCGAACATGTCGGCCCGTTCTGCCTGGGCATCCTCGTCGGCCGAACGCAGGCGGCGCAGCGCCAGGTCGATCCGCTCGCGCGCGCTCTGGCGTTCCTGCGGGGCGAAGCTTTCGCTCACCACCATCTCGTGCGGCAGGCGCAGCATGGCATCGAGCAGGCCCGGGCTGGTCGCGTCCGGATAGTCCTTGAGGCTGAGGATGGCCGCGCAATCCGCGCCGGTCGCCCCGCGCAGCTCCATCGCGTCGATCCCGAAGCTGGCGCGGCGATAGGGCAGCATCTGGCCGATGTCGGTGGCATCGTCCGGGCGGCGCACCGGCCGCATCTCGCCGTTGTAGAGCGCGGACAGCAGCTCCAGCAGCTCGTTGTTCACATGGCCGCTGGGGCCGGTGTAGTCGCCCAGCATCTGCGCGCCATA
>CAZTED010000004.1:0-43965 GCA_964612175.1 uncultured Sphingomonadaceae bacterium | reverse complement strand
TCCTGTATCCGGCGATGGACCAGATCTGCAGCATCGTCGCCAAGTCGCGCTACCTCTATGGCGGCCAGGCCAAGGTGCCGCTGGTTCTGCGCGCGAACATGATCTACGGCAACAGCGGTGCCGCCCAGCATTCCGACCGGCCCTATCCCATGTTCATGCACATGCCGGGCCTCAAGATCATGGTGCCGTCCAGCCCGTCCGAGGCCAAGGGACTGCTGAAGACCGCGATCCGCGACGACAACCCGGTAATCAGCTTCGAAGATGCCAGTCTGTGGAGCATGAAGTCCGAGATCCCGGACGGCGATGTAGCCATTCCATTCGGCGAGGCGGCAACCTTGCGGACCGGTGATGACTGTACCGTAGTGGCGATCGGCGCGATGGTGCCCTTGGCCATGGAAGCCGCCGCCCTGATGGAATCCGAGGGCATCAGCGCCGAAGTGATCGACCCCCGCACCCTGGCACCGCTGGACATGCCGACGATCCTCGCTTCGGTGGCGCGGACCGGACGCCTCGTCATCGTTGATGTCGCGTGGGAGCGGTGCAGCGCCGCAGACCATATTGCCGCGGTCGTGGCGGAAGAGGGCTTCTGGGACCTGCGCGCGCCGATCATGAAGGTGTGCACCGAGAACACCCATATCCCGTTCAACAATGCGGTCGAGCGGGCGCTCTTCCCCAGCCGTGACCGGGTTGTCGCGGCCATTCGCAAGACCATGGACTGAGGGGCGCGCCGATGACCGAAATGGTCCTTCCCCAGTTTGGCATGGGCATGGCGGATGGCACGATCGTCGCCTGGCACAAGGCCGAAGGCGACCCGATAACCCAGGGTGAGCCGCTCTGTGATGTCGAGGCAGCCAAGACCACGGTGGAGGTGCCGGCGCCCCGTGGCGGCATCCTGCAACGGATCGTGGTCCCTGCCGGGACCAATGTGCCCGTCAACACGGTAATCGCGCTGATTGGCGACACGGCGCTGGCCCCCGAAGCTGTCCCGGCAATGGCGCCGGCAAGCACGCCACCAGAGCCACCAGAACCCCGGCCCGCGCAAGCCGCGCCTGCGCAAGCCGCGCCTGCGACAAGGGTTGAGGCGCCCGGCGCGCCAGCAGCGCCAGATCGGCCTGTCGTCCGGTCAATGGACAGCAGCCGCGCCAATGGAGCGAGGCAGGTTGAACCCCGCGCCCGCCGGGCCGCGCGCCTCCACGGCCTGGACCTGTCCACCATCACCGGCAGCGGGCCAGGCGGGAGGATCATCGAAAGCGATGTCCTGGAAGCAGCGCGCCGGCCTGTCGCTTCCGATGCCGCGCCGATACCGGGCGGGGTCGTTGCTCCCGGTTCGGCCCACCTTGCGCCTGTCCCCGCCGGAACCGGCCTGCGACAGCTCCGGATGCGCTGCGATGCCGGGCCGCTGTTGCTTCTGCTGGAACAGCTCGCTCCCTTTTACGGAACCGCTGCTTCCATCCCCGCGGCCCTGCTCAAGGCAACGGCGCGGGCCATGGGGCAGGTGGCTCTGTCAGGGGGCGCAATCGGCCTGCGATCCGAAACTGGCGAATGCGTCGTGATCGATAACCCTGCGGCGCTCGGCCTGTCGAACATCGCCACCCGACTGGCCGCACCCGAAAGTGTGGCTGGACCTTCGCCGGCACTGGTCATCGAATGGCACGAGGAGGACTGGCTCAGCGAGGTCGTGCACCTCGACCCGTCTGTCCCGGCCAGCCTGTCCTTCGGCCTTTTGGCAGATCATGATGGCAAATCGGGGCAACAGATGACCGTGGTGCTGACCATCGGCGAGGCTGGGCCGTCGCTGTCAGATGCAAGGCAACTGCTTTCCGGCCTGCGTCACCTGCTGCTGCACCCGCTGGCCATAGTGGCCTGAGGCAACGGCCGATCACCGCGATCAGCGGTTCCGCCTGGCGTATCCGTACAGGAAGAATTGCACGGCATCCCGGGCAAGCCTTGCCCTGGCTTCCTCGTCCAGTTCCACCGGGATGAGGAAGGAACGCAAGGCCCCGGCGGCGACGACCAGGAACAGCGAGGCCGCTTCGGCGATATCCTCCACCTCGATCACCCCACGATCCTGCAACTGCTGGAAATAGTCGAGGATCGGGCTGATGGCGCTTTGCCTGGTCATGGCATCGACGGCGCGGGCGATCTCGGGCATGCGCTCGGCCTCGGTATAGACGATCCGGTAGATCGGCAGCGACTTGCCCGACCATTCGCGATAGCTGACCAGCGCGATGCGATAGAGGGTGCCCTCCGGATCATCGATATCGAAGGGGACTTCCGACCACCGCTCCCCCAGTTCCACCATTCGCCGCCGGGCGACGGCGAGCAGCAGGCCCTGCTTGTTGGCAAATTTGCGATAGATGGTGGATTTTCCCACCCCGGCCTTGCGGGCGATCGTTTCGATATTCGCGCCGTTCAGCCCCTCGGCAAGAAACTCCTCGAGCGCGATGTCGAGCACCAGGTCTTCACGGCGCAGCTGTTCCTCACGCGACGGGCGGCCACGCCGCCTGGCCTCGGCAGTCACGCGCTCATCCCCCCGCGAGGGGTTCTGGCCGGGCGGTTCTTGCAGAATGGTGGCGGAGGAAGGGATGGCGTTTCT
Organism: uncultured Sphingomonadaceae bacterium; assembly: GCA_964612175.1. Lineage (GTDB taxonomy): Bacteria > Pseudomonadota > Alphaproteobacteria > Sphingomonadales > Sphingomonadaceae > Alteraurantiacibacter. The sequence continues at coordinate 41,369 of CAZTED010000004.1, read as the reverse complement.
CGCTCGATTGGGGCGGCATGGGCCTGGCCGGTGCCCTGGGAACTAGCCCGTAAACGAGGTCACAGGCAAGTGTGGCCCGAAGCGTGGGTCACACTTGCCAGGGCGACACCGTTTTCAGGGATGGCGGACAGGGTGGGATTCGAACCCACGGTGGGCTTGCACCCACGGCGGTTTTCAAGACCGCTGCCTTAAACCACTCGGCCACCTGTCCGTTACCGTTCCGCTAGCGAGGTTCGGCGGGACTGTCACCATGCTATGCGAGGTTGATGACAATGTCCGGACCTTGCGATAACAAGGGCCGCTGCACCGCAGAGCGGGCAGGGGAGAGAACAGGCAGATGGCATTGCACCGGACAACCGTCGGCTCGCTGGCCTTCCTCGCGGCTGCCGTGCTGGCCTCGCCGGCCGCCGCGCAAGGCGGTTGCGACCGGGCCCAGCTGCAGAACCTGGCTGACCGCTATGTCGAAGCGCAGGGCGCCGGGGAGGGCTTCCGCGTGCCCATGGGCGAATGGGTCCAGTACCGCGAGAACTACCGCCTGTCCTCGATGACCTATGGCGGCGTGCTGGCAACGCCTCACGAGGTGGACTGGCACCGCAGCTTCCTTGACACCACCACCTGCGCGATCTTCGTGGAACTGATCGTCGATGATCCCGAGAGCCCCTGGGTGCTGGGAACCAAGATCTCCACGCGCGGCGGGCTGGTCAACCGTTACGACGTGGTCACTACCACCACGGGCGACTGGCTGTTCGATGCCTCCCGCACGCTCACCTATGCCCGCAGCGAGGACTGGGGCGAGATCCCGGCAGACCGGCGCGCCACCCGGGCAGACCTGATCGCCGTGGCCGATACCTACCTCGACCTGTTCAGCGATCCCACGGTGGAAGTGCCCTGGGGCACGCCCTGCGCCCGCCTGGAAGGCGGCATCTACACCGGCCGCGGCCTGGCGACCGACAGCTGCAATGTCGGCGTGCCCAGCGGCGTGGCCCTGGTGGAGCGCGACTACATCGTGGACGAGACCATCGGCGGTGTTGCCGTGCGCCTGCGTTTTGGCGGGCCGGAAGGGCTGGCCGACGCGCACATCTTCCGCATCGAGGACGGACGCATCCGCTATGTCCACACCATCACCAACTGCAACGGACAGGAAAACTGCGGCTTCCCGCCCCTGGCGGAAATGCTGGCCCGCAACCCGGACCTGCAGCCCGAACTGGCCGACTGAAACCATCAACCCCCCAACGCCGTAAGGATCGAACACCACCATGAAGCGCAAGATCGTCGCCGCCCTGGCCGCCACTGCGGCCTTTGCCTTTGCCACCCCTGCCGCAGCCCAGGCCGGATGCGACCGGGCCCTTGTCCAGGGTATTGCCGAAGACTGGATCGCCGCCCTGCAGCAGGGCACCATGATGACCATGAACCTTGGCGAATGGGTCGACTACAGCGAGAACTTCCGCCGCTCCTCGCTCGGCGGCTTTCTCGACCATCCGCGCGAAGTCGTCTGGCACATGGCGCTGCTCGATACGACCAGCTGCCGGGTCTATGTGCAGGCGGTGACCAAGGTCGGCGAGGAATGGGAAGTGCTGGCGACGCAGATCGGCAACGGCTTCTTCGGCGTCGGCCCCTTCAGCAACATCACCACCCGCCAGGGTGACTGGCTGTTCGATGCCGAGCGCACCGCCTATTATGCCAGCCGCGAGGACTGGAGCGAGATTCCGGAAGACCGGCGCAACACCCGTGCGGAACTGCTTGCCGCGGCAAACGCCTATCTCGACCTGTTCAACGATCCCACGGTGGAAGTGCCCTGGGGCACGCCATGCGCCCGGCTTGAAGGCGGCGTCTATACCGGCCGCGGACTGCCGACCGACAGCTGCAACGTGGGCGTGCCCTCCGGCGTGCCGATGGTCGAGCGGCAGTACGTGGTGGACGAGGCGCGCGGCGCGGTGAACGTGTTCCTCAAGATGGGCACCAATGGCCGGCCCGACAGCCACACCTTCCGCGTGGAGGACGGCAAGATCCGCTATGTCCACACGGTCACCAACTGCCAGGGCCAGGACAACTGCGGCTTCCCACCGTTCAGCGAGATGCTGGAGCGCAACCCGGGGATGCAGCCGGACCTCGACTGACCGCCGGATCCCGGCTGGCTGCCAGACCTCAACTGACTGCCTGCCCGGCAGGCACTGTTCGTCGCAAAGCGGGAAGGCGCGGGGTTCCCTGACGCCTTCCTGCGTGGCACATTCGCCGGCGATGACCATGAATCGCCGCGCCCGCAAAACCGTCCCGTTCCTTGCCGCAGCGGCGCTCGTCCTGCTCGTGCCGGGGCCTGCGCTACAGGCCCAGCAGCCCAGTTTCTCCACCTACCTTGAAAGCGTCGCCGCCAAGGCACGCGAAGACGGGATAAGCCAGGCAACGATCGACCGGGTGCTGGACGGGCTCACCGTCAGCAACCGCGTGATCGAGCTTGACCGGCAGAACGTGTCCCCCGGGGCCGTCACCAGCACCGGCTTTGCCTCGATGGCGGCCTACCTCAGCCGGCACAACACGCAGGCACGCATCAACGGCGGGGTTGCCGCCATGCGCCGCGTGGGCGGGCTGGCAAGCGAGGTGGAGCGGCAATACGGCGTGCCGGCACAGATCGTGCTCGCCATCTGGGGCCACGAAACCGCCTATGGCGCGGTCAAGGGCGGCTTCGACCTGCCTCAGGCGCTGGCAACACTCGCCTGGGAAGGGCGGCGGCGCGACCTGTTCGAGCCGGAACTGCTCGCCACCCTGCGTATGGTGGAGCAGGGCGTCCCCCGCGCAGACCTGGTGGGCAGCCATGCCGGCGCATTCGGCAATCCGCAATTCCTGCCCAGCGTCTACCTGCGCCTCGCGGTGGACGGCGACGGCGACGGGGATCGCGATATCTGGAACTCGGATGCCGACACCCTCCATTCCATTGCAAACTACTTCCGGGACGCCGGCTGGCGCACCGGCCAGCCCTGGGGCGTGCGGGCCTTCGTCCCCAGTTCCCTCGATCGTTCGGCAATTGCAAACCATGTCGTTTCACCAATCTGCCCGCGCGTGCACGAGCGGCACAGCCGCTGGATGACGGTGCGCGAATGGCGCGCGCTGGGAGTTGAACCGAGCGGAAACATTGGTGATGATGTGATCGCCAGCCTGTTCGAACCCGATGGCCCGGCCGCGCCGGGGTACCTCTTAACCCAGAATTATAGGGTTATCCTCGAATATAACTGCTCGAACTACTATGCGATGAGCGTGGGGTTGCTTGCAGATGAGATTTCCCGGTGAATTGAAGCGTGCCAGCAGATCGGGCCGCATTGCGCGTGCCTGCATCATCCTGACCAGTACCACGGCGCTTGCCGCCTGTGGCGCGCTGGGCGGGGATGGGCCAACGGCAGACCTCGCCTCTGCCACACTGCCTGCCAACGGGCCACAGGCGGACTATCCGGTTACGATCGGGGAGCCGTACACGATCGGCGAGCGGACCTACCGCCCGGCCGACGTGCTGAATTACGACGAGGTCGGCTACGTCACCAGCGGCAGCGGGACCGGTTACACCGCGGCCCACCACACGCTCCCTTACCCCAGCTATGTCGAGGTTACCTCGCTGGAGACCGGCCGCACCATCCTGGTCCGGGTGGAGCGGCGCGGGCCGATGTCCAGCGACCACCTGCTCTCGCTTTCGCCTGCCGCGATGGCGCAGCTCGATGCCCGACCCGATGCCCCGGTCCGTGTGCGCCGGGTCAATGCGCCCGAGGCCCAGCGCGCTCTGCTGCGCGATGGCCAGGCCGCGCCCGTGCGCATGGACACGCCGATGGGCCTTGTCGAAGTGCTCCGCCGGCGACTGCCGCCGGAAGGATCGGCCAGCCTTGCGACAACGGTCCTCACGCCCGACGGGCCGGTGCAACCCGCAGAACCGGCTCCGGCTCCGGATATGGCCGCACCGGTGCGGGCCGAGGTCATGCCAAGCACGGCCGCGCCGCGTCCCTTGCCGGCGCTGGCAATGCCGGCGGTAATCGTGCCGGAGGAACCTTCCGAAGCACCGGCGCCTGTCGAAGAGGCACCGGAAAGCTTCGCCGAAGCCTTCGCGCCAGAACCTCCTGCCGCGCCCGAGGCGGCAGCCGCACCGGCACCAGAACCGGCAGCCGCACCGGCAATCACCAACGGCTTCCTGGTGCAGGCCGCCGCTTTCTCGACCGAGGAGCGCGCCCGTCGTGCCGCCACGGCGCTGGGTGGCCATGTCGAAGCCTTCGGCAACCTGTACCGCGTGCGCACCGGCCCCTTCGCAACCCGGCAAGAAGCCGAGGCCTCGCTCGCCAATGTGCGGGCGGCGGGCTATAGCGATGCCCGAATCCTGACCAGCGGGCAGGGCTGATACGCACCTTCGTATCAGCCGCCCGCGGTCGATGCGGGGAGCGGACTTGATAAAGGCGCGGGCAATTGCGGTCTGGCTGGCGGGGGCGATGCTCCTGCCGGGGCCTGCCGCGTTTGCCGCCGCGCCCGTCCCGGCAGAAATTCCCGTTGCCCTGCTGGTGGACCTGTCGACCGGGCAGGAGCTCTATGCCCGCGAGGCAGCGCGCCGCTTCATGCCCGCATCGGTCACCAAGGTGATGACCGCCTACACCGCTTTCCGGCTGATCGAGGAGGGGCGAATGAATACCGGCGCCCGCTACCTCATCTCGCCGGAACTGGAGGAGCAGTGGTCGGGCGAGGGGTCGAGCATGTTCCTCAAGGCAGGCGAACGCCCCACGCTGGGCGAACTGCTGCTGGGTGCGACGACGGTTTCGGGCAACGATGCCAGTGTGGCGCTTGCCATGGCCACCACCGGATCGGTCAACGCATGGCTGGAGCTGATGAACGCCAACGCCGCCGCGCTGGGGATGCACGACACCCATTTCGGTTCGGCAAACGGCTTCCCCGATGAAGGCCGCACCTTCACCAGCGCCCGAGACCTGGCGCGGCTGGGGGAGGCCGTGGTGACGCAATACCCGGGCCTGTATCACCGCTACTTCGGTCATCCCGGGCTCACCTGGCGGGAGATCACGCAGGCCAACCATGACCCCGTAACGGGCAAGGTTCCCGGTGCCGATGGCATGAAGACGGGCTTTACAGCCGAAGCCGGCTTCACCTTCATGGGATCGGGCGAGCGTGGCGGACGCCGGCTGGTCATGGTCATCGCCGGGGCACCGACATCGCAGCTGCGCGACGAAGCGGCCCGCGCCTTCCTCGAATGGGGGTTCTCCGCCTTCTCCACCCACCTGATGGCCCCGGCAGGCGCGCGCATAGGCGAAGCGACGGTGCAGGGCGGTGCGGCTGACAGCGTGGGCCTCAGGCCCGCGCGCGCTATCCGGCTGGCCTTCCCGGTCGGTCAGGCCCCCGTTGCCGTTACCACGATCCGCTATGACGGCCCGATCGAGGCGCCCATCGCCGAAGGGGAGGCCATCGCCACGCTTCATGTCGAGATTGCAGGCCAGCCACCGCTCGACCTGCCCCTAATTGCTACCGAAGCGGTGCCGGAAGCCGGATTCTTCCGGCGCCTTGCCCGTGGCCTTGCCGGGCTGTTCGCCTGATGGCCGGGCGCTTCATCACCTTCGAGGGCGGGGAAGGCGCGGGCAAGTCGACCCAGGCCCGCCTTCTGGCCGAAGCGCTGCGGGAACGCGGCCTGGAGGTGGTGGTCACCCGCGAGCCCGGTGGCACCCCCGGTGCAGAAGCCATCCGAGCCCTGCTGCTCGATCCCCAGGGGACCGACTGGAGCCTGCCCGCCGAAGCCCTGCTCTTCGCTGCTGCCCGTGCCGACCATGTCGAGCGGCTGATCCGCCCGGCGCTGGATCGCGGTGCCTGGGTGGTGTGCGACCGCTTCATCGATTCCTCCCGCGCCTACCAGGGCGGGGAAGGTCGCCTGCCGGACGAGACGATCATGGCGCTCCATGCCACCGGCAGCGGTGGCTTCCTGCCCGACCTGACCCTGCTGATCGACGTATCTGCGGAAGCTGCCGCATGCCGCCTTGCCCTGAGGGACGGCGACGATGCCGACCGGATCGGCGGGCGGGACGCTGCATTCCACCAGGGGGTCGCCCGCCGCTTTGCCGCCATTGCCGCCGCCGAGCCGGCCCGTGTTGCCCGGATCGACGGCAGCGGCACCGCGGCAGAGGTCCATGCAAAAATCATCGCCGTGGTGGCGCAGCGTCTGGAGCCGGTGCTGTGACGCTGGTTGGCCACGAGGAGCCCTGGGCCCAGTGGCGCGCAGCCATGGCAGGGCCACGGATGCACCACGGCTGGATCCTTGCCGGCCCGCGCGGCATCGGCAAGGCCAGCTTCGCCATGGCAGCGGCACGCGAACTGGTGGCCGAAGCAGGTGTTCCCCAGCCTCCGGGCAACCATCCCGATGTGATCGTCCTGTCGCACCTTCCGGCCACCAAGGAGGACGAGAAAAAGAAGGAGGAGGGCAAGCCCTTCCAGCTCAAGCGCAGCATCTCGATCGACCAGGTGCGCGCCATGCAACAGCGGCTGCACACCCGGCCCACGCTGGGCAGCCGCCGGGTGATCATCATCGATCCGGCGGATGACCTTGAAAAGAATGCCGCCAATGCGCTCCTCAAGAGCCTGGAGGAGCCGCCGCAGGGCACCCATTTCCTGCTCGTATCACACCGGCCCGGCCGCCTGCTGGCAACGATCCGCTCGCGCTGCCGGATGGTCCGGTTTCCCCGGCTGTCCGATACACAGCTGGATGCGATCCTCGTCCACGAAGCGCCCGGCACGGATGCAGCGACGAGGGCAGCCGCCATCGCCGCAGCCGGCGGATCGCCCGGCGTGGCGCTCGATTTCGTGGAGCTGGACCTCAAGACGATCCACCGGCTGATGCAGGACATCGCCACCAAGGGCGATCCGGGCTTCATCCTGCGCGGCAGGCTGGCCGATGCCATGGGCCAGCGGCCCGACCGCAAGAAGCAGCTCGCCGCGCTGGAACTGGCCCGGGCAATCGCTGCCGGTGCCATGCGCGAGACCCCTGCGCCGAGCCTTCCGGCATTGGTGGAAACCCATGCAGAGCTGGCCCGGCTGACAGGTGAATTTCCTACCGCCAACTTCGATGCCGGCTTGCTGGTGCTGGAAATAGGTACCTTGCTCACCCGACTGGCCCCCTCTAGGGAACCGGCCCATGGCTGATCCCTTCTACCTGACCACCGCGATCCATTATCCCAACGGCAAGCCGCACATCGGCCACGCCTACGAAACGATTGCCGCCGACGTGCTGGCCCGGTTCCACCGGATGCAGGGGCGCGACGTGAAGTTCCAGACCGGGACCGACGAACACGGCCTCAAGATGGCGCAGAAGGCGCGCGACCTGGGCATTACCCCGCGGGAACTGGCAGATGAAATGTCGGCCTATTTCCGTGCCCTGTTCGACAAGCTTGATATCTCGTACGACCGCTTCATCCGCACCACCGAGCCCGCCCACCACGTGGCGAGCCAGGCCCTGTGGCAGGCGATGGAAGCCAGCGGCGATCTCTATCTTGACCGCTACGAAGGCTGGTACTCGGTTCGGGACGAGGCCTATTACGACGAAAGCGAACTGACCGAAGGGGAAGGGGGCGAAAAGCTCTCGCCCCAGGGAACGCCGGTGGAATGGACGGTGGAGGAAAGCTGGTTCTTCCGGCTGTCGGCCTACCAGGACCGCTTGCTGGCGCTTTACCGGGACAATCCCGGCTTCATCCAGCCCGAAACCCGCCGCAACGAGGTGATCCGGTTCGTGGAAGGGGGACTTCGCGACCTTTCGGTAAGCCGCACCAGCTTCGACTGGGGGGTGAAGGTGCCCGGCGCGGAAGACCACGTGATGTACGTGTGGGTCGATGCGCTGACCAACTACCTGACAGGCCTCGGTTATCCCGATATGGACGGCGAGATGGCGCGGTACTGGCCGGCAGACCTGCACCTGATCGGCAAGGATATCGTCCGCTTCCACACGGTCTACTGGCCCGCCTTCCTGATGAGCGCCGGCATCGCCTTGCCGAAAAAGGTGTTCGGCCACGGCTTCCTGCTCAACCGCGGCCAGAAGGAATCGAAGTCACTCGGCAATGTCACCGATCCGGGAGAGCTGGCCGACCGCTTCGGGGTGGACAACCTGCGGTACTTCCTGCTGCGCGAGTTCACTTTCGGACAGGATGGAAGCTATTCGCCGGAAGCCATTGTTTCACGATCAAATTCGGAACTGGCAAACAGCTTCGGCAACTTGGCCCAGCGGACCTTGTCGCAAGTGTTCAAGAACTGCGACGGCAAGCTTCCCGGTATTTCCGGACACACGGCCGAAGACGAGGCCCTGTTCGCCCATGTCGACCGGGTGATCCGGCAGGAAATGCCGCAGGCCTATGCCGACCTTGCCTTTGCCCAGGCGCTGGAGGCCTGGATGGGGGCCGTCTTTGCCTGCAACGCCTATATCGATGCGCAGGCACCCTGGGCACTGCGCAAGACCGATGAAGGGCGGATGCGCACGGTTCTGGGCACGCTCTACATCTGCATCGCGCAGCTGGCCGTGGCTGTGCAGCCGGTCATGCCGGGGTCGATGGCGCGGCTGCTCGATGCGATGGGCGTGGCGCCGGACTTGCGCAATCCAGAAGGCATCGCCACCCACTGGTATTCGCCACTGCTCGAAAGCGGGTTCACCCTGGCCAAGCCCGAAGGCCTGTTCCCGCGGCTTGAACTGGCCGAAGGCGAGGGCGCGGAGGGCTGATGCTGCTGGTCGACAGCCATTGCCACCTCAATTACGAGGGCCTTGCCGAACGCCAGGCCGAAGTGCTCGGCAATGCCCGGGAGGCAGGCGTAGGCGCCTTCCTCAACATCTCCACCCGGCAGAGCGAATGGGCCGCCATCGTCGCCACGGCCGAGCGGGAGCCGGATGTCTGGGCATCCATCGGCATCCACCCGCACGAGGCGGACCAGCACAAGGACCTTGGCAAGGCAGCGCTGCTGGAAGCGGCCGATCACCCCCGCGTGGTCGCCATCGGCGAAAGCGGTCTCGACTACTATTACGACAAGTCCGACCGTGCGGTGCAGCAGGCCCTGTTCCGCACCCATATCGAGGTGGCGCGCGAAACCGGCCTGCCGATCATCATCCACACCCGCGATGCCGACGAGGATACCGCCGCCATCCTGGCCGACGAGATGGGGAAGGGGGCCTTCCCGGCGCTCATCCACTGCTTCACCGCCTCCCCCGAATTTGGGCGGCAGGTGCTGGAACTGGGCCTCACGATCTCGATTTCGGGGATAGTGACTTTCAAGAATGCCCGTGAACTGCAGGAATTCACGAAGGAAATTCCGACAAACCGGCTGCTGGTCGAAACCGACAGCCCGTTCCTCGCGCCGGTCCCCCATCGCGGCAAGACCTGCGAGCCGGCATTCGTGCGCAATACCGCCGAATTCGTGGCCAGCCTGCGCGGGGAGAGCCTGGAGGAGCTGGCCGACAGCACCACCCGCAACTTCTACGCCCTGTTCGGCAAGGCTCGCCGGTGAAGGTCATCGTCCTGGGATCGGGCACCAGCACCGGCGTGCCGCGCATCGGCAACGACTGGGGGGAATGCGATCCGCTGGAACCCAGGAACCGCCGCACACGGGTGTCGATCGTGGTGGAAAGCAATGCCGGGCAGCGGCTGCTGGTCGATACCTCGACCGACCTGCGCCACCAGCTCCTTGCCAACAACATCGACAAGGTCGATGCCGTGTTCTGGACGCATGACCATGCCGACCATTGCCACGGGATAGACGACCTCAGGCCGATGCGGTTTGGCCGCGCCGCGCCATTGCCCGGCTTCGGTTCCAACCACACCGTGCGCAAGCTCAAACACCGCTTCAGTTATGTCTTTGCCGGCGAATTCGGTTATTCGACGATCGTCGAGCTGAGCACGCTGGAAAGGCTGCGGATCATCGCCGGGTTTGGCGTGGAATGGGTGGAAATGCCCCACGGCCACGCCACCAGCACCGCATACCGCTTCGATGCAGACGGTAAATCAATCGGTTATGCCACGGACTTCAGCGAGATTACCGACGACATGCTGGACCTGTTCGACCATGTCGACATCCTGGTGACCGACTGCCTGCGCCGCGAGCCGCATCCGACCCATGCGCATCTGGCCATGGCACTGGAGTTCGGCCAGCGTTGCAATGCCGGGCTGACCGTGCTGACTCATCTCGACAAGAGCATGGATTATGCAAGCCTCAGCGCCGAAGTCCCGGACAATGTCCTGGTCGGCTTTGATGGCATGGAGATCGTGGCATGAACGAATACAATTGGGTCAGCCTCATATCGCTCAGCGCATTCCTGATCCTCGCGCTGTCTGCCTATCGGGCGCACAACGTCGGGGGCAGGAAGACACTGGTGATGCTGCTGGCATGGGGTAGCATCTTCATGCTGGTAACCCTGGTGGCCAGCTGGATTGCCGGATGAGAGGGGAGCAAGCCCGTTATCTCGGCCTGATCCATCATTTAACATAATATATATTATCATCCTGAGTTATCCGCCGCCATGTCCCACCAAGCAGACCGCCTCCTCTCGATCATGGCCCGCCTGCGCGACCCGCAGGGCGGCTGCGAATGGGATCTGGCGCAGGATTTCTCGACCATCGCGCCGTACACAATCGAGGAAGCCTACGAAGTTGCCGACGCAATCGAGCGTGGCGACATGGCAGATCTTCGCGGCGAACTCGGCGACCTGCTGCTGCAAGTCGTGTTCCATGCCCGCATGGCCGAGGAAGCCGGACACTTTGCCTTCGAGGATGTTGCCCGAGCAATCTGCGACAAGATGGAGGCGCGCCATCCGCATATCTTCGGCAACGAAGACGGCTCCATGACGCCAGGCCGCTGGGAAGACCTGAAGGCAGCGGAACGGCACCAGAGCGGCGCACAAAGCGCCATGGACGGGGTCGCCCACGCGCTGCCGGCCTTGCTGCGTGCCGAGAAGCTGCAGAAGCGCGCCGCCCGCGACGGGTTCAACTGGCCCGATACAGAAGGTCCGGCTGACAAGCTGCGCGAGGAGATGGCCGAACTCGCCGCTGCCGCCGATGCCGAAAAGCCCGAGGAAGCCGGCGACCTGCTGTTTGCGGCGGTCAACCTGGTCCGCGCCCACGGCATTTCGCCGGAACAGGCCCTGCGCGATGCCAATACCAAGTTCGAGCGGCGCTACCGGGCGATGGAAGCCCTTGCCAGGGGCACTTTCGCCTCCCTCAACCTCGAGGAGCAGGAAGCGTTGTGGCAGCAGGTAAAGCGGCAGGAAAGCTAGCCGGGCATGGCTGCCTGAAGAACCGGTCAGGCCTCCATCGCGACAAAGCGGCCTAGATCCTTCTCGCTCAGGCGCACGTCGATGGCGCGAAGGGGGCCGTGGTCCCCTTCCCCCGCATCGCTGTCGCCCACCACCTCGCCATGGGCATGGAGCCAGGCGATCCGTGCACCGTCGCTGGCCGGCAGCACGAAGCTGTGCAGCCGTGCGCCCTTGGTCAGCATGGAGCCGAGCCTGTCGAACAACCGGTCGATCCCCGTGCCCGTGATGGCCGAGATCGCCACGATGTCGGGATCGGCATCGGCCAGCGCTCCAAGCTCCGCCTGCCGCTCTTCATCGAGCAGGTCCCACTTGTTCCACACCTCGATGATCGGGATCGAGCTTTCGCCATCCCCCTCCGGGATCACGCCAAGATCAGCGAGGACGCCGAGCACCTGGGTCTTCTGCATCGTGCTGTCCGGATTGGCGATGTCGCGCACGTGCAGGATCACGTCGGCTGCGGTGACTTCCTCCAGCGTGGCGCGGAAGGCGGCTACCAGCTGGGTCGGCAGGTCGGAGATGAAGCCGACCGTATCGGACAGGATCGCCTTTTCCACCCCCGGCAGGCTGATTGCGCGCATGGTGGGGTCGAGCGTTGCGAACAGCAGGTCCTCGGCCATCACGCCTGCGCCGGTGATGCGGTTGAACAGGGTGGACTTGCCGGCATTGGTATAGCCGACAAGGGCGATGACCGGCCACGGCGCCCTTCCCCGGCGCTTGCGGTGCAGTTCGCGGGTCTTGCGCACCTGCTCCAGTTCGCGCCGCAGCTTGGCCATGCGGCCGCGGATCATCCGCCGGTCGGCCTCGATCTGGGTTTCGCCGGGGCCACCCAGGAATCCGAAGCCGCCGCGCTGGCGCTCAAGGTGGGTCCAGCTGCGGACCAGCCGGCTCTGCTGGTAGTCGAGGTGCGCCAATTCAACCTGCAGCCGGCCTTCCGCCGTCTGCGCCCGCTCGCCGAAGATTTCCAGGATCAGGCCGGTGCGATCGATGACCTTGCGCTTGAGCTTTTCCTCGAGGTTGCGCTGCTGGATGGGGGACAGCGCGCCATCCACGATCACCAGGTCCGCCCCGTTCAGTTCGCAATCGGTGCGGATGCGCTCCACCTGCCCTTCCCCGAACAGGGTGTTCGGCCGCCGGTCACGGATCGGCACGATGTAGCTTTCAGCCACGACCAGCCCGATGGCGAGCGCCAGTCCCCTTGCTTCCTCCAGCCGGGCTTCCGGATCCTGCGCCGAGCGCTGGCTGCGAATGTCGGGACACACGACGAGGGCCCGCGCACCGCGGGTCACCTCGCCTTCGATGTCATCGGAACCGAAAATCAGCTGATGTCACCCCGGTTATCGTCATCCTCGTCGTCGAAATCGCCGGAAAGATCGACATGGGTGGCGGGCTGGATGGTGGACACGGCGTGCTTGTAGGCAAGCTGGACGAAGCCTTCGCGTTCCAGCAGCATGCAGAACTGGTCGAAGGCGGCGATCCGCCCCTGCAGCATCACGCCGTTGACGAGGAACATCGTCACCTGCACCTCCGCCTCGCGCACGCGGCTGAGGAAGATGTCCTGCAAAAGCCGCTGCTTGCGCGCATTGTCGTTGGCGCTGCCGAAGTGCACGGCATCGACCGGCTGGCCCGGCATGATGGTGGAAATGGCGTGCTTGTAGACCAGCTGCGACTGGCCATCGCGCCGCAGCAGGATCGAGAAATTGTCGAACCAGGTGACAATGCCCTGCAGCTTCACGCCCTTCACCAGGAACATGGTCACGGAAACCTTTTCGCGGCGCAGGAAATTGAGGAACTGGTCCTGGAGGTTGCCGGGCTTGCCGGTGGGCGCGGGGGGCGGCGGCGGGGTTTCCTGTACCGGCCGGGCGCGCGGGGTTAGTGTGGTCCTGGTCATGTTTCCTGGCTCCTGTTTTTGGCAACCGCTTGGTGCGATTGCGTTCTGGCCGCCCGATGTGACGCACATCTGACAACCGGTTGTCCGCCCCGGATCACGCTGTTGTGAATCGGAAACCCCGGGGAACCGGCTTCCGATGAAACCATCCTAACAGACTTATTCTTCGTTGTCCGCATCATCCTTGCGATCACCCATACCCAGGATCTTCAGCTTCCTGTGCAGGGCCGATCGTTCCATGCCGATGAAACCGGCAGTCTTGGAAATGTTCCCGGAAAAGCGCCGAATCTGGATGCGCAGGTACTCGCGCTCGAAATTCTCCCGCGCCTCGCGCAGCGGCACGCCCATCAGCGCGGAGATGCCGCCGCCGCTTTCCGTCGCGCCGCCAACGATTTCCGGCGGCAGCATGTCCGGCTCGATCCGCTCGAACCGGTCTCGCGGAGCCAGGATCACCGTCCGCTCTACCACGTTGCGCAACTGCCGGACATTGCCCGGCCAGTCATAGGCCTGCAGCGCAGCCATCGCTTCGGGCGAGATTCCCGGAGGTTGCAGGCCTTGTTCGCGCGCAAGGCGGGTGAAGAAATGGTCCGCCAGCGCCGGGATATCGTCGCGCCGGTCGGCCAGCGAGGGGATCCCGATAGGCACCACGTTGAGGCGGTAGAACAGGTCTTCCCGGAACCGCTTGTCGGCGATCTCGGCCTCCAGGTCCCGCGCCGAGGACGAGACGACGCGCACGTCCACGCCCACCTGCCGCGTACCGCCGACACGCACGAAACTCTGGTCGGTCAGCACCCGCAGGATGCGCGCCTGCGTGCTGATCGGCATGTCGGCCACTTCGTCGAGGTAGAGCGTGCCGCCGTCGGCCATTTCCAGCAGGCCGGGACGCAGCAGCTTGCCGTCCGCCTCCTCGCCGAACAGTTCCTGCTCGAAGCGTTCAGGGGTGATGCGGGCGGAGTTGACGGTGACGAAGGCGTTCGATGCCCGCGGGCTCCACGCGTGGAGCAGGCGTGCGGCAACCTCCTTGCCCGATCCGCCCGGGCCGGTGATGAGCACACGGCTGCCGGTATTGGCCACGCGCTTCAGGGTGGCGCGGACCTGGTTGATGATGTTGGAATTGCCGGTGAATTCGTCCGACGCGGTCAGCCCTTCGCGCAGCCGGGCATTCTCGCGCCGCAGGCGGTCGGTCTCGGTCGCCCGCTCCACCAGGTGCAGCAGGCGCTCTGCCTCGAACGGCTTTTCGATGAAGTCCATCGCCCCGCGGCTGACGGCGGAGACGGCGGTATCGATGTTGCCGTGGCCGGAAAAGATGATCACCGGCAGTTCCGGCTCGCGCGCCTTGATCGCGTCGAGCACTTCGAGCCCGTCCATCGGGCTGCCATGGAGCCACACGTCGAGCAGGACTACGCTGGGCCGCCGCTGGTCGACCATGGCCAGCGCCGTGGTACTGTCTCCGGCGGTGCGGCATTCATAGCCCTCGTCGCTCAGCACGCCGGCGACAAGGTCGCGGATGTCGGGCTCGTCGTCGACCACGAGGATATCGAGCGCCATCAGTTGTACTCCCTGTAAATCATTCGGCCGCCTCGCTGCCCGGACCAATGCGGCCCGGATGGATGGCAAAGCGCATGGTGGCGACGGTGCCGCCACTTTCCGCCGGCTGGAACGCCAGCTCGCCGCCGTGTTCCTCGACAATCTTCTTCACGATGGCGAGGCCAAGGCCGGTGCCTTTCTCGCGGGTGGTGACATAGGGTTCCATGATGTTCTCGTGGCTCCCCGGCAGGCCGATGCCGTTGTCGACAACCCGCACGCGAAGGTACGCGCCATCAAGGCCGACCGACACCTCCACCCGGCCGCGGTAATCGGCCTCGGCATCGCGGGTGCGCGCCTCGATCGCTTCGGCGGCATTCTTGAGGACATTGGTCATTGCCTGCCCGAACTGGTGCCGGTCGCATTCGATCGGCGGGATGTCGGCATCGGCAGAAAAGCCATAGGTGATCAGCGGGTTGGCCACTTCCTGCAGGAACAGCGCCTGGCGCACCAGGTCCACCGCGTCCTCGGTGCGGAACACCGGCTTGGGCAGGCGAGCAAAGGACGAGAACTCGTCGACCATCTTCCTGAGGTCGCCCACCTGGCGGATGATCGTGCCGGTCAGTTCGTCGAACAGCTCCACATCCTGCAGGATCTGCTTGCCGTAGCGGCGCTTGAGCCGTTCGGTCGCCAGCTGGATCGGGGTCAGCGGGTTCTTGATCTCGTGGGCGATGCGGCGGGCGACATCGGACCAGGCCGCCTGCCGCTGGTCAAGCAGCTGGCGGGTGATATCCTCGAAGGTGATCACCCTGCCCCCCGCCGCCGGCGACACCTTGACCGCCAGCGTCAGCAACTCGCCATCCTTGCTGTACTGCACCAGCCCGCTTTCCGGCCCGTTGGTGCCAAAGGCCGACAGTTCCGGCGCGATCTGTTCCAGCGCCTCGCCCACCGGCGTAGGGCCGGCGGCCGGCAGCAGCAGCGATTGTGCGGAGCTGTTCATCAGCAGCACCCGCCCCCGGGCATCGACCGAGACGATGCCGGCGGTGATCGATTGCAGCACGGCCTCGATGAATTCGCGCCGCTCGCCCAGCTGGCGGTTGGCCCCGATCAATGCTGCCGTCTGCCGGTCGATCTGCGATGTCATGCGATTGAACGCCCGGTTGAGCAGGCCGATTTCGTCTGGCCCGGTCCGCCCCGTCACGCGCACGCCATAGTTGCCGCTGCCGATCTCGCGCGCGGCGTTCACCAGTTCGGCCAGCGGTTTCACCTGCCGGTCGGCAAAGCGCAAGGCTGCCCAGACCGCCAGCCCGACCAGCGCGAGCGATACCGCGAACAGCGCCAGGTTGAACTGCAACTGCAAAACGCGGGCACGCTGGGTCAGCTCGTTGTACGAGGCAACCACGCTCTGGGCACGCTGCCACTGGTCAAGAGCTTCCGGATCGGAATTGCGCGCCGCATAAAGATACAGGCCCGCCTCGTCGTCCAGCTTCATGACCGCTTCGGTGCGCTCTGCCGTGGCCACCACCACCACCGGCTCCCCGCCCTCCAGCTGGGCAAGGGTTTCGGCCGAGATCCGCTCGCGGCTGGTGTCCTGGTCGGGATCTACGATGGCCACGATCCGCAGGCTGCCGTCCGATGCCCGGCGCAGGATCGCGCTTTCGCCAAGCTCGCGGGAATAGACCTGGAGGCCGTACTGTTCCTCGAAAACCGGGCTAGACATCGGCGCCAGCGACAGCACGTAACGAAGGTCACTGGCCATCGCGACGGTGGTTTCACCCACCTGGCGCTGGTTCTCGTCATAGAAACCGCGGGCCAGCGAGTTGGCGTTTTCCAGGATGCCGCGCTGGCGGTCGGAGAACCAGAACTCGACGCCTGACTGGAACAGGAGCGAGGCAAACACCGCCACGAACAGCGTGGGAATGGCGGCGATCAGCGAGAAGAAGAACACCAGGTTGACGTGCAGCCGGGCTGTCGTCCCCCCTGCCCTGCGGATGGCGGCGCGCCGGCCCCACAGCACGATCAGGCCCAATGCAGGGATCAGTGTGCCCACCAGCATCGCTGCCGCCTGCCCGGACGGCACCAGCTCGGTGGGATCGGCAAGGCTCGAAAGCGAGAGGTAGGAAGCCGCCAGCATGATCACCAGCGCCACTGCGCAGGCAACCTCCAGCCACGGGTAGAGGTTTATCCGCCGCAAGGACAGCTGCGACCTGCGCCACCAGCGCGGCAGGCGGCGGGTCATGGGCGCAGCTATGGTGGAAGCCTCGGCGGAGTTCACGTTGCAAGCTTACAACGCCCCTGTTGCCAATTTGCAAGGGGTTTGTTCGGCGCCGGGGCAAACTCCTACCCGGCGAAGCGTTCCGGATCGATGTCGAGCTCGGCCAGGCGCTTGCGCAAGGTGTTGCGGTTGATCCCCAGCAACTGTGCGGCGCGCAGCTGGTTGCCGCCAGTGCGCGACAGGGCGAACTCGAAAAGCGGACGCTCAAGTACCGCCAGCGCCCGGTGGTAGAGGTCGCCATCCGGCAGCCCCGCACCGGGCAGCCAGGCTGCGACCAGGGCATCGATATTGCCATCCACCGCCACCGCATTCTCGACAGAGGCGCTGCTCAGCAGGGCTTCCACCGTGCCGCTATCGATCTCCTCCTCACGGGCGAGCAGGGCGGCGCGGAACATGAAATTGCGCAGTTCGCGAACGTTGCCGCGCCACGGCTGGCGGGCAAGCAGGTCGGCAGCCCCGGCAGACAGGCGGCGCAGCGCCAGCCCCTCCTTTGCCGCGCGGCGCAGGAAATGGCGCGCCAGCGGCTCGACGTCGCCGGTCCGCTCGCGCAGCGGGGGCAGCTGGATCGGCACAACGTTGAGGCGGTAGAACAGGTCTTCGCGGAACGTGCCCGCGGCGATCATCGGTTCGAGGTTGCGGTTGGTGGCCGCCACGATGCGCACGTCGATCGCGATCTCCTGCTCGCCCCCCACGCGCCGGATGCGCCCCGATTGGAGGGCACGAAGCAGCCGCGTCTGCGCCTCGGGCGGCATGTCGCCGATCTCGTCGAGGAACAGGGTGCCGCCGTTGGCCTGCTCGAACTTGCCGATGTTGCGGCTGGTCGCACCGGTGAAGGCGCCGCGCTCGTGGCCGAACAGCTCGCTCTCGATCAGCTCGCGCGGGATGGCCGCAGTGTTGACCGCCACGAACGGCCCGCTCCGGCGCGAGCCGAGCTGGTGGATGGCTTCGGCCACCAGTTCCTTGCCGGTGCCCGATTCGCCCAGCACCAGCACCGTCAGGTCGTTGCGCAGCACACGGGTGATCATGCGGTAGACGTCCTGCATCGGCTGGCTGCGGCCGATCAGCGGCAGGCCTTCGGGTGCATCGGCCTCCTCTTCCCCGCGCACGCCGTGCGAATCTGCCGCCTGGCACGCGGCGCGGACCAGTTCCTCCAGGTCGAAGGGCTTGGGAAAATACTCGAAGGCGCCGGTATCGCTGGCACGGACCGCCGTATCGAGCGTGTTCTGCGCCGACAGGATGATGATCGGCATATTGGGGTGTGCGGCGGTAACCTGCCCCAGCGTCTCGATCCCGTCACCATCGAGCAGGATCACGTCGGTCAGCATGACGTCATAATCGTTTGCGGCCAGCAGCCGGTCCCGGTCAACGACGCGGTCGCACCGGTCCACGGTGAAGGCCTCGTCCTCCAGCGCGGCGGTGATCACCATCGCGATGGCGGTATCGTCTTCCACAAGCAGTGCGCGCCGGGCCATCGCCTATTTGCCTTCCTGGTCAGTCATTGGTTCTTGCCATCGGCAGGTGGACGCGGAAATGGGTCCAGCCTTCCGCGCCTTCATAGCCTTCCTCGCGCTCGTGGCTGATGCGGCCGTCCATGTCGCGCACCAGCTTCTGCACCAGTGCCAGGCCCAGCCCCTGCCCGTGCGGCTTGCTCGACACGAAGGGCTCGAAGATGTGCTGTTCCACTGCCGGGTCGATGCCCGGACCGTTGTCGCTCACCTGGATTTCGATCGGCAGCTTGACCGGTCGGCCCAGCCGGATGACGTTCATCACCAGCCCGCTGACAAAGCGCGTGCGGATTACCACCTGCGGGTTCGGCTGGCCGGCGCAGGCATCGCGAGCATTTGTCACCAGGTTGATCAGCACCTGCACCAGCGCACCCTCGTTGCCGAGGACCGGCGGCAGCGAGGGGTCGAATTCCTCGCGGATGCGGATCGGAGCGGTCGAGGCGGCGCGGACGGTATCAAGCGCGCGGTGGATCGCCTCGTGCAGGTTGAGTGGCCCCAGCGGTTCGCTGCGCTCGCGGCCAAGCCGTTGCATCCGGTCGATCAGCTGGGCGATCCGGTCCACCTCGTCGGCGATCAGGCTGGTCAGGTGGCGATGCTTGTCGTCAAGCTGGCGGGCGACAAGCTGCGCTGCCCCGCGGATCGCGGCGAGCGGGTTCTTTATCTCGTGCGCCAATACGGCCGGTCCGCGTAGCGAGGCGCGCCTTTCCTCGTCACCGAAACGCTCGCCCTGCCCCGAATCGCTCAGCGTCACCACCCGCCAACCCGGATGGGTAGGCAGCGGCGAGATGGTGAGGTTTACCGACACGCTCTTTTCCCCGACCCTGAGCGGCAGGCCGCGCGCCAGCAACTGCTCTTCCCCGCGCCGCATCCGTTCACCGATCTGCGGCTCGCCGAAATCGAGCACCTGGGTAATGTCGCGCCCGACAAGGCGCTTGGCGCTGCGGCCAAGAAGGCTCTCGGCAGCCGGGTTGACCGAATGGACCGCCAGATCCGGCGACACGACAAGCATGGCGAAGGTCAGGCCGGCGATCTGGTCCGCCGCACCCGGAGCCATGACCGGTACCGCTGCCGGGGCCGGCTCGCTGGTCACGCGGCCTGGCGCCTGAGGAAAGGTTCGTAGAACCGCTCGATCTCCTCCAGCACGCGGGCCGGATCGTCGATGAAGTTGGCCATGTTGCGGAACTCGGCCGAACCATGCATCCCCTTGGTGTACCAGCCCAGGTGCTTGCGGGCGATCTTGCTCCCGGCATCTTCGCCGTAATGGTCCAGCATCGCGCGATAGTGGCTGGTCAGGACATCGTACTGGACCGCGATCGACGGGTCGGCCAGCTGCTCGCCGGTCTTCCACCAGTGCATCACCTGCGCCAGCAGCCACGGCTTGCCATAGGCCCCGCGCCCGATCATCAGCCCGTCAGCGCCCGATTGCTCCAGCGCCCGGGCGGCATCGGCAATGGTGCAGATGTCGCCGTTGACGATCACCGGGATGGTCACGGCCTCCTTGACCTTGCGCACGAACGCCCAGTCGGCGCTGCCCTTGTACATCTGGTTGCGCGTGCGGCCGTGGACGGTGACCATCTTCACCCCCAGGTCCTGCGCGATGCGGGCAAGTTCGGGGGCATTGAGGCTGTCATGGTCCCAGCCCATGCGCATCTTGACCGTTACCGGCACCGAGACCGCTTTGACCGTCGCTTCCATCAGCCTGATCGCCAGCGGCACCTCGCGCATCAGCGCGGATCCGGCCAACTGGCCCACCACCTTGCGAACCGGACAGCCGAAATTGATGTCGATGATTGCCGCGCCGTTGCCCTCCTGCAACTTCGCCGCCTCGGCCATCGAATGCGGGTCGCAACCGACCAGTTGCATCGATACCGGCTCCTCGATCCGGTCCCACTCGGCCTTCTGGACAGACTGGCGGGTCTCGCGGATCGCGGCTTCGCTGGCGATCATCTCGGTTACGTTCAGGCCCGAACCGAAGCTGCGCACCAGTCGGCGGAATGGCAGGTCTGTCACCCCGGTCATCGGCGCAAGCACGACAGGGCACTCGATCCGCACCGGACCGATGGCGATGGGCGTTACCGCCGGGGGTGTGGGGAGCGCGGGGTGGTCCATGGTGTGCCTAAATATTGGGCAGCGCATAGTGGATTGCGAGGGGCGCGGCAAGCCGCTAGCGCGCAGGGCGAATGTCGCAGGCTGCTGCCCCCGTGAATGTGCAACTTGCCGCCGTGATCGTCGCGGCAGGCAAGGGCCTGCGTGCAGGCCAGCCCCTGCCCAAGCAGTTCGCCCCGTGGCGCGGCAAACCGGTCCTGCGCCATGCCGCCGAAAGGCTGAAGGCGGCCGGTGTCAACCTGCTGTGCGTGGTCTTGCCTGAAGGGGCTGACGCGATCGCCGGCGAAATGCTGGCCGATCTTGGCCCGCTGCTGCTGGTAACCGGCGGCGATACCCGCCAGCAATCGGTACGCGCAGGGCTGGAAGCGCTGGCAATGCAATCGCCCGCCCCTTCCCTTGTGCTGGTCCACGATGCGGCCCGGCCCGATTGCCCGCCAGACGTGGTTGAACGGCTGGTGTCTGCCCTTGCGGTGGAACCCGGCGCGGTGCCGGTCCTGCCCGTTGTCGATTCCATGGTGCTGGCCGATGGCGGGCTGATGGGCGACAAGGCCCCGCGCGAGGCGCTGCGCCGCGTCCAGACCCCGCAGGCCTTCCGCTTTGCCGATATCCTTGCCGCCCATCGGACCTGGCAGGGTGCGCCCGATGCAGGCGACGATGCCCAGGTCGTCCAGGCCGCCGGCCTTGCAGTAGCGCTGGTCGAGGGCGACGAGCGGCTGCGCAAGCTGACATTTGCCGGCGATTTCGCTGAGGAGAAGCCCCTGATGATCCGCACCGGAACCGGGTATGATGTCCACCGGCTGGCATCGGGCGAGGAGCTGTGGCTGTGTGGCCTGAAGATCGAGCATGACCGCGGCCTTGCCGGCCATTCCGATGCCGATGTTGCCATCCATGCGCTGGTCGATGCGATCCTGGGTGCGGCCGGCGAAGGCGATATCGGCCTGCATTTCCCGCCCAGCGACCCGCAATGGCGCGGCGCGCCTTCCTCGCGCTTCCTCGAACATGCCGTATCGCTGGCAAAGGCCAGGGGGCTGGCTGTGGGTAATGTCGATGTCACGATCATCTGCGAGGCGCCCAAGATCGGCCCCCACCGGGAGGCAATGCGCGGGAACCTGGCGCGGTTGCTTGGGGTTCAGGTGAATTGCGTCAACGTAAAGGCCACCACCACCGAGCGCCTCGGATTCACCGGTCGTTCGGAAGGCATTGCCGCGCAGGCCGTGGCAACGCTGGTAGCCATGTGAAGGACCATACGATGATGTCTCGCATCCTTTCCTCTACGCTCGCCGCCATCGCCATGCTTGCCGCTGCCCCGGCTTCGGCGCAGATCGACCTCACCGAACAGGAGATGGAGGTCTTCGCCCGCGCAGCCATGCCAGCGGCCCTGACCAGCTTGCAGACCCGCTGCAACCCGGTGCTGGGTGACGATGCCTACATCTTCGCCCGGGGCAATGCCCTGCGCACGCGACTGACCGCTGCCTCTGATCGCGCCTGGCCCGATGCCATGCGCCTCGTTTCGCGCGTGGCCGTGCGCAGCAACCCGGCGATGGGCGAGATCATTTCCGCCATGGGGCCTGAAACGATGAAACCTTTCGTCAACGAGATGGTGGCCGGGATGATCGCCTCGCGTGTCGATGCCGCCCAGTGCGAGCGGATCGACCGCGTGCTCGAACTGCTCGAACCATTGCCGCCGGAGAACCTCGCCAGCCTTGTCGCCTATGCCTACGCCCAGAACCGGGCCGAGGAACAGGGCCGGGCTGCGAGCGTTGCTCGCTGATGGACAGCGTCCTTCCCCGCGCGGTCGTCGAACTCGCCACCCGCGTGGTGGAGGAAAACCGCGCGGCCGGTCGGCGGATCGTGCTGGCGGAAAGCTGCACCGGCGGGCTGGTTGCCGCTGCCTTGACCGAAATCCCCGGAAGTTCCGCCGTGCTGGACCGTGGCTTCGTGACCTATTCGAACGAGGCCAAGCACGAGAGCCTTGGAGTGTCGGACGATATCATCGACACCTTCGGCGCGGTTTCCGTGGCCTGCGTTTATGCCATGGCGCAAGGGGCGCTGGCACGGTCCCCCGGTGCTGACGTAGCCGTGGCGATCAGCGGCATCGCCGGCCCCGACGGGGGGAGCCCGGAGAAGCCGGTGGGCACGGTGGTCTTCGCCCGGCTGGTGCGCGGGGAAGACAAGCCCACTGCCGAGCACCGCGTGTTTGCCGAAAGCACCCGCGCCGGCGTCCGCCTTCAGGCAACGCTCTGCGCGCTGGAACTCCTCTTGCCGTAAAGAGCGGCCGCCCGCTCCTCGAAAGCGGCCACCATCTTGCGGAAGGCGCGGTCGATGTATTGGCCCGCCAGCGCCTCGAACATCATGTTCTTGAACGCGAAATCCACCGCGAATACGATCTCGCACCCGCCATCGCCGGTGTCGGAGAACGACCAGCGGTTGTCGAGGTCGCGCAGGGGTCCGTCGATATAGTGCACCCGAACGCTGTGCGGCCGGTCAAGCTCGACCTGGCTGGTGAACTTCTCGCGGATCGCCTTGAAGCCGACCAGCATGTCGGCCTCCAGCCCCTGGTCGGTGCGGTTGCGTACACGGGTCGCGACCACCCAGGGCAGGA
Source organism: uncultured Sphingomonadaceae bacterium (assembly GCA_964612175.1). GTDB lineage: Bacteria > Pseudomonadota > Alphaproteobacteria > Sphingomonadales > Sphingomonadaceae > Alteraurantiacibacter. The sequence continues at coordinate 18,173 of CAZTED010000004.1, read as the reverse complement.
ATTCCGGGTAGGAACCGACATCCGCCACCAGGTCGAACATCTGTTCCGCCGTATAGGGCAACAACCTCGTCTCGCGGATCGCCGGCATCAGCGCGCCTGCCTTGCAAGGCGTGCCTCGCGCGCTGCCTTCATGGCGGCGAAATCGTCTCCGGCGTGGTAGCTGGAACGGGTCAGCGGGGTGGCCGCCACCTGCAGGAAGCCCTTTGCCCGCGCCACCGCGCCATAGGCCGAAAAGACCTGCGGATGCACAAAATCGGCGACGGCCGCGTGCTTCGGCGTCGGCTGCAGGTACTGCCCCATGGTGATGAAATCGACATCGGCACTGCGCATGTCGTCCATCACCTGGTGAACTTCCAGCCGCTCCTCGCCCAGCCCCAGCATGATGCCGGACTTGGTGAAGATCAGCGGATCATGGCGCTTCACTTCCTCCAGCAGGCGCAGCGAAGCATAATAGCGCGCGCCCGGGCGGATGGTCGGGTACAATCTTGGCACGGTTTCAAGGTTGTGATTGTAGACATCGGGCCCGGCAGCACAAATCGCTTCGACCGCTTCACGCATCTTGCCCCGGAAATCGGGCGTCAGGATCTCGATCGTGGTGTCAGGTGCGGCGCGGCGCACCGCCTCGATCACCTTGACGAACTGCCCCGCCCCGCCATCGGGCAGGTCGTCGCGGTCCACGCTGGTGATCACGATGTGCTCCAGCCCCAGTTTCGCCGCAGCCTGGGCCACGTGTTCGGGCTCCAGCGGGTCGACCTTGCGCGGCATCCCGGTCTTGACGTTGCAGAAGGCGCAGGCCCGGGTGCAGACATCGCCCAGGATCATCACCGTCGCGTGCTTCTTGGTCCAGCATTCCCCGATATTGGGGCAGGCCGCTTCCTCGCACACGGTATTGAGGCTGAGATCCCGCATCAGCTGGCGGGTTTCCTCGAAGCCCTTGCTGGTCGGGGCCTTCACGCGGATCCAGTCTGGCTTGCGCGGACGCGGCAGCGACGGTTCGGGAGAGAGGTCGTTCATGGGCGCCCACTTAGTCGCACGGCTTGCCAGTGGCAATGGCGCGAGGCACATGCACGCGCATGGCTGGCGATTCTCCCGCTCTTGAAGACCTGGTGGCCGGCTATCGCCGCTTCCGCGACCATGGCTGGAAGCCCGAGCGGGAGCGCTGGGCGACGCTCAAGGAAGGCCAGCAGCCGCGCGTCATGGTGATCGCCTGTTCCGACAGCAGGGTCGATCCGTCGCATATCTTCGACTGCAACCCGGGCGAGATATTCGTGGTGCGCAATGTGGCCGCACTGGTGCCGCCGTTCGAGGAAACGCCGGGCCATCACGGGGTTTCCGCCGCGCTGGAATTTGCCGTGCAGTTCCTGCGCGTGAGCCAGATCGTGGTACTGGGCCACGGCATGTGCGGCGGCTGCAAGGCGGCGCTGACGAAATCGATGCAGGGGGCACAGCCGGGCCGGGGCGGCTTCGTGGCCGACTGGATCAGCCTGCTTGACGATGCGCGCGAAGAAGTGGCTTCCCGCCACGGCACCGAAAGCCGCGATGCCGAACGGGCGATGGAGCAGGCCGGGGTCAAGGTAAGCCTTGCCAATCTGCGCACCTTCCCCTGCGTCGCCACCAAGGAAGCGCGCGGCGAACTGAAGCTGACGGGCGCCTTCTTCGCCATTTCCGACGGCCAGCTTCACCTGCTTGACCCAGCCAGCGGCCAGTTCAATCCGGCATCCTGAAGCCAGCTGATTTCTTCTGCCATTTCAGCGGTGGAACACATGGAACAGTGTTCTGGAGCAGAAAAGACGTGCCGGGCAAGACGGCGCTAGAATAGAGCGCGAGCAGGGGCCTTTCGCAGGTCATCACCCCTGGCTGGCATGCCCTTCCGGAGTAGGAAAGCGCAAGGCCGCCCCACCGGTTCGATCCCCGCACACTTGCCATGGCGCGCCAGCCGTTCCATCAACAAGGCCATGTCCGAACCGCTCAAGAACATCGCCCTGCTGATCGATGCAGATAACGTGCGCCCCGAAGGCATCGACCCGGTGCTGACCGTGCTGGCAGAGCTGGGGCAGGTCAACATCCGCCGCGCCTATGGCAACTGGGCCAAGCCTGCGCTGGCCCACTGGAGCAAGCACACCCATCGCTTCGGCCTGCAACCGGTGCAGCAGTTCGACATGACAAGGGGCAAGAATGCCACCGACATGGCGATGACGATCGATGCCATCGACCTGCTCTATGCCGGCAAGGTGGACGGCTTCGGGATCATGAGCTCGGACAGCGATTTCACCCCGCTGGCCACGCGCCTGCGGCAGGACGGGATCACCGTCTACGGGTTCGGCGACCAGAAGACGCCAGAGGCCTTCCGTACCGCCTGCACCCGGTTTATCGAGGTCGACGCGCTGATCGCCACCGCAGCGACCGAGGATGACGAAACGCCCGCGACCAGGCCCGCAAGGCCTGTCGCCACCGCACCGGTTGACGACGAGGTGATCGAGCTGCTGGGGGCGGCATGGAAGGCCGCCAAGCGCGATCAGCAAGGCTTCGCCAAGCTGGCCGAAGTGGGCAAGATCGCCAGCAACCGGTCGAGCTTCGATGTCCGCAACTATGGCTACCGGCGACTGGTCGACCTGGTCGAAAGCAACGCCCAGTTCAAGGTGGAGCGGCGCGACGACGGGGTCTACGTCAAGCGCCTGCGCTGATCACGGCGGGTCAGCCTGTGCAGCTGACCGTTCCCGATCCGGAATAGACCACCCGGTCCCACTGGTCGCGCAGGTGGATCGTGCCTGCGTAGCCGGTTCCCTCCCCGCCGCCGGCGGCGGGTGCCCCCTCGCCTTCGATCTCAAGCCGCAGCGAGTATTCGCGTCCGTTATAAAGCGAACGGGTCTGTAACGGCAGCTCGCGCGATCCCGGATCGGCGGCAAAGCGCACGATCTCGCCATCGATCTTCATGAAGGCATCGGCCTGGCGGGCAATGACCCGCGCGCCCAGGCTGGTGCCGGGGGCATAGGCGCAGGCCGCTCCGAACAGGTCATGCCGTTCGATATCGGGATAGAGGATCGTCTCGGGCACCACTTCGCGCAGCGGCGGTTCTATCGCATTGGCCCGCTCCACCGCGGCCAGCGCCTCGGCATCGCGCAGGTCCTCTTCCTCGGGCGAGACACCCTCGGCACAGGCCCCGAGCAGGAGCAGCGGCAGGAGGGCCGGCAGCAGGGCGAACGCAGACCTCATCAATGCCTCCCGAACAGCTTCTCGACATCGGCCATCGACAGTTTGACCCAGGTTGGCCGGCCATGGTTGCATTGGCCGGAGCGCGGCGTGCGTTCCATCTCGCGCAGCAGGGCATTCATTTCCGCAACGCCAAGCACGCGCCCGGCGCGGACCGATCCGTGACAGGCCATCGTGGCCAGCACATGGTCGATCTTCTCGCCCAATAGCAGGGATTGCCCATGGTTGGCGAGGTCGTCCGCTAGGTCCTGCAACAACCGGTGCGGATCGGCCCCTTTCAGCACGGCGGGAATCGCCCGCACCAGCATGGCGCCAGGACCGAAACGTTCCACCACCAGGCCAAGGCGGGCAAAGTGCTCCGCCTGCTCCTCCAGCCGGTCGCAGGCCGGTTCGTCCAGTTCGACCACGTCGGGCAGCAGCAGGGCCTGGCTGGCGCTGGCCGCCTCCCCTGCCCCTGCGGCGCGAAGGCGTTCCAGCACGATCCGCTCGTGTGCGGCGTGCTGGTCCACGATCACGAGGCCATCGGCCGCTTCGGCCACGATGTAGGTATTGGCCACCTGCCCGCGGGCAATGCCGAGCGGGTATTCGGGCGCTTCGGCCGGGAGGTCCTGCGCTTCTTCTGCCCGCCCCTGCGGCAGGGAAACTGCCTCGGTGGCAGGCCCACGCCAGGCGTTGGCCGCGTCGCCTACGCGGGCTGCAATCGATGTTGCCGGGGCAGACCAGTCCCGCCCCAGGAACATTGATTGAAGGGCGGTCTCGGGCGGCTGTTGCTGGATCACCGGCTCGACCTGCCAGCGGCCCATCGCCGCCATATCAGGCGACTGGGCGCTGCGCCTGTCGCCGGTGGCCAGCGCCTGCCGCAAGGCAGAGACAATGAACCCTCGCACCATGGCTGCATCGCGGAAGCGCACCTCCGTCTTGGCGGGATGGACGTTCACGTCCACTTCGCCCGGCGGCAGGTCGAGGAACAGCGCCAGCACCGCGTGGCGGTCCCTCGCCAGCATGTCGGAATAGGCCCCGCGCACGGCGCCTGCCAGCAGCCGGTCCTTCACCGGGCGGCCATTGACGAACAGGTACTGGTGATCGGCCACGCCGCGGTTGTAGGTCGGCAGGCCGGCGACACCCGTCAAACGCAGGTCATCACGCACCATGTCGAGCATGACGCCGTTATCCGCCAGTTCGCGGGCAACAATCTGCGCCACCCGTTCCTCCACCTGTTGACCCGGCTGCACCTGCAGCACCCGGCGGCCGTCATGCTCCAGCGTGAAGCCAACGTCGGGCCGCGCCATGGCAAGCCGGCGCACGACATCGAGGCAGGCGGCATATTCGCTGCGCGCGGTGCGCAGGAACTTGCGGCGGGCGGGAATGCGGGCGAACAGCTGCTCCATCCGAACGCGGGTGCCCGGCGGCAGGGCGGCCGGCCCTTCCTCCGCCAGCACGCCATGATCGACCACCCGGCGCCAGCCCTGCGCGGCTCCTGCCGGGCGGCTTTCCAGCATCAGGCGCGATACGCTGGCGATGGAGGGCAGCGCCTCCCCCCGGAAGCCGAGCGTGGTGACCTGTTCGATCGCCTCATCGGGCAGCTTGGAGGTTGCGTGCCGTTCCAGCGCCAGCGCCATCTGCGCCGGATCCATGCCGCAGCCGTCATCCGTCACCTCGATCCGCGCAAGGCCGCCATCGGCCAGCGACACGGCAATTCGCGTGGCCCCGGCGTCGATGGCGTTCTCGACCAGTTCCTTGAGCGCCGAGGCCGGACGCTCGACCACTTCGCCCGCGGCAATGCGGTTGATCAGCGTCTCCGGCAGGCGGCGGATTGTCGGCATTGCCCACCCCTAGCGACGAAGGGCGCTCTATTCGAGGCAATCCGTGCAAATATCCGCCGATTGTCCGCACAAAATTTTGGCCTTTCGCCGCGCGTCAGGCTAAGGAGCGCAACTTCCTCCAACATGGCACTGCGCCAAGGCGGGCCGGCGCGCCACAATCCCCGGCAAGGTACGGATTTTTCGATGAGTTCCTTTTTCTCCAAGTTCTTCAAGTTCGGGTCGCAGAACATGGCGATCGACCTGGGCACGGCCAACACCCTGGTTTACGTCCAGGATCGCGGCATTGTCCTGAACGAGCCGTCGGTTGTGGCGATCGAAACGATCAACGGCATCAAGCGCGTCAAGGCCGTTGGCGAGGATGCCAAGATGATGATGGGCAAGACGCCCGACAACATCGAGGCGATCCGCCCCTTGCGGGACGGCGTGATCGCCGACCTCGACGTGGCCGAGGAAATGATCAAGGAATTCATCCGCAAGGTGCACGGCAAGCGCACCCTGTTCCGCTTCCCTGAAATCACCATCTGCGTGCCCTCGGGCTCCACTTCGGTGGAACGCCGCGCCATCCGTGACGCGGCCAGCAATGCCGGCGCATCGGAAGTCTACCTCATCCTCGAACCGATGGCCGCGGCGATCGGTGCCGACATGCCGGTGACCGAGCCGGTCGGCTCGATGGTGGTCGACATCGGCGGCGGCACCACCGAAGTGGCCGTGCTCTCGCTCAATGGCCTGGCCTATACCACCTCGGTGCGGACCGGCGGCGACAAGATGGACGAGGCGATCGTCTCCTACGTCCGGCGCCACCACAACCTGCTGATCGGCGATGCGACGGCGGAGCGGATCAAGAAGGACTATGGCTGCGCCATGGTGCCGGAAGACGGCGTGGGCGAGCAGATCACGATCAAGGGCCGCGACCTTGTCAACGGCGTGCCCAAGGAAATCGCGATCAACCAGGCCCACCTGGCCGAAGCCCTGTCCGAACCGATCGGCGCCATCGTGGAAGGCGTGCGCATCGCGCTGGAAAACACCGCCCCCGAACTGGCCGCCGACATCGTTGACCAGGGCATCGTGCTGACCGGTGGCGGCGCGCTGATCCGCGGGCTCGACAAGCACCTGATGGAAGAAACCGGGCTGCCGGTCAGCATTGCCGAGGACCCGCTCACCTGCGTGGCCATGGGCACCGGCCGGGCCATGGAAGATCCGACCTATCGCGGCGTGCTGATGACGGCCTGACACAGGGCCGGCACAGCACCCAGGAATCTGACGGGAGGAAGTGGCGGTTATGGCGCCGCCCGCGGCACGATCCGGATCCAACAAGCGGGCGCAGCTCGGGCTGTTCGCCGGCTATGTCCTTGCCGGTGCCGGGGCAGCCATCGGCGCGCTGCTGCTCGCCCTGTCGCTGTGGAGCCCGGAGACATTCCAGGGCCTGCGCTCGATGGCAACGGACATTGCCTCGCCCGCTGGTCGTGCCGGCGCGGCAACCCGGGTGCAGACACGATCGGTGTTCGATGCTGTGGCCGGCTATTACGATGCCGGCAGCAAGAACGCCGAGCTGGAACGCGAGATCGCGGTCGCCCGCGTGCGGCTGGCCGAAGCCGAGGCGCTGCGGCAGGAGAACGCCCGGCTGAAGGCGGCACTGCGCATGGTCGAGGGCGAGACCGGGGAAATCACCACTGCCCGCCTGATCGGCTCCACCTCTGCCAGCGCCCGCCGTTTCGCGTTCATATCAGCCGGCCGAAACCAGGGTGTGCAGGCCGGGATGCCGGTGACCTCGCCCATGGGCCTTGTCGGCCGCGTGCTGGAAGCGGGTGCCACGACCTCGCGCGTGCTGCTGCTGACCGACAGCGAGAGCATGGTCCCGGTACGCCGCGCCACCGATGACGTGGTCGCCTTTGCCGAAGGGCGCGCCGACGGATCGCTGCGCATCCGGCTGATCAACCTGGGGATCAACCCGCTGAAGGAAGGCGATGTCTTCGTCACCTCCGGCGCGGGTGGCCTGTTTCGCCCCGGCATCGCCGTTGCCATGGTCACCCGCGTGACCGAGGATGGCGCAATCGGCCAGTTGCTGAGCAATCCCGCGGCCACCGACGTGGTGATCGTGGAGCCGGTATGGCAGCGCCGCGCGCTTGAAGCGGCGGCCCGCGAACTGCCCGCCGAAGACGCGGCCGAGTGATGGAGCAGATCAACCCCCGGGCGCGGCGCGATGCCTATGGCAAGAAGATCAACCGCGACCATTCCCCCACCCTTGCCCTGGGTGTTCCCTGCCTGACGATCCTGCTCGGGTCGCTGTTCCCGATGCTGCCGGTGATTGCGCCGGCCCCGGTTATGCCGCCGATGGGACTGCTGTTCCTGATTGCCTGGCGGCTGCTGCGTCCCGGGCTGTTGCCGCTGTGGTCCGGGTTCTTCTTCGGCCTGTTCGATGACCTGTATTCCGGGCAGCCGTTCGGCAGCGGGATCCTGCTGTTCTCGCTGGTGATGATTGCCCTCGACCTGCTCGACCTGCGGTTTCCCTGGCGCACCTTCCTGCAGAACTGGCTGACGACCATCGCCATCCTGGCCGCCTACCTGTCATTCGCGGCGCTGTTTTCCGGGGCCCGGATCACCTACGTCCAGCTCGGTCTCGTGCTGCCGCAGCTGCTTTTGTCGATCGCGCTGTTCCCGGTGGTGGCGGGCCTTGTTGCCGGTCTCGACCGGGTACGCCTGCTGCGCGTGCGCAAGATCGGGTAGGCGATGGACAAGAACGTTTCATCCAACGCGCTGAAGCAGACGTTCGAACGGCGGACCTTCGTGGTCGGCGCGGCGCAGGCGGGCATCGGCCTGCTGCTGGCGGCCCGCATGGGCTACATCGCCGTGGCCGAGAACGAGAAGTATCGCATGGAGGCGGAGAGCAACCGGGTGAACCTCACCCTGATCCCGCCCCGCCGGGGCTGGATCCTCGATCGCAACGGCTCGCCGCTCGCATCCAACCGGGCCGATTTCCGTGTCGACATCATCCCGGAACGGCTGGAGGACCCGGTCGCCACGGTCCAGGTGCTGGGCGATCTCCTGTCGTTCACCCCGGCCGAGCGGCAGGACCTGCGTGACCGGCTTGAAAGCGCCGCAGGGTTCAGTGCCGTCCCCGTTGCCAGCGGCCTTGATTACGACAGCTTTGCCGCCGTTTCGGTGCGTCTGCCCGACCTTCCCGGCGTCATCCCGCAGCGGGGTTATTCCCGATACTATCCAACGGGACCGGCAGTGGGCCACCTGATCGGCTATGTCGGCGCGGCCAGCCGCGAAGAATACGAACTGGAGCCAGTGCCCCTGCTGGTGACGCCCGGCTTCAAGCTGGGCAAGGACGGTCTGGAAAAGCAGTTCGAACAGACACTGCGCGGCGAACCCGGCGCGCGGCGGGTGGAAGTGACCGCCAGGGGCCGGATCGTGCGCGACCTGGAAACCCGCGAGGACGTGCAGGGTGATCCCATCCGGCTGACGATCGACGGGCCATTGCAGGACTATGCCGCGCGCCGCCTTGGCCTGGAATCCGGATCGGTCGTGGTGATCGACTGCCGCACGGGTGACCTTTTGTGCATGTCTTCCATGCCCAGCTTCGATCCCAACAGCTTTTCCGAAGGGATCGGCAGGGTAGAGTACCAGATGTTGAGCGAGGACGAGCGTGTGCCCTTGCGCAACAAGGTTCTGAGCGGCCTCTATCCGCCAGGCTCTACCCTGAAGCCGATGACCGGGATGGCGCTGCTTGAATCCGGAGTTGATCCGCAGGAGACTGTTGTGTGCCCCGGCGGGTACCGGCTGGGCAACCGCGTGTTCCGCTGCCTTGGCCGCCACGGCCCGATGACACTCCACACGGCCATCGCGCGCAGCTGCAACACCTATTTCTATTCGATGGCGCACAAGTACGGTTACGAGATCATCGCCGACATGGCGCGTACACTTGGGCTGGGCGAACGGTATGACCTGCCGGTGGCGAGCCAGAGCTATGGAACGATACCCGATGCCGCCTGGAAGCTGCGCCGCTTCGAACAGGAATGGACCAATTCCGATACGCTCAACGCGGTGATCGGTCAGGGCTATGTGCTCGCCAATCCGCTGCAACTGGCCGTCTCCACCGCATGCATAGCTTCAGGCCGCCGGATCAGGCCGCGGCTGATCCTGGGTCAGGGGCCGGAGCCTGAAAGCTTTGCCTACGATCCTGCCAATTTCGAGATTGTCCGGCAGGCCATGTCCGAGGTGGTCAACGGCGCAGGCACCGCGGGGCGCAGCCGGTTGCCGTTCCCCGATATCCTGATGGGCGGCAAGACCGGTACGGCGCAGGTGCGCGGGCTGGCAAGCGGCGGTCGTGGTGGCGCGGGCGTCCCCTGGCGATATCGCGACCATGGCCTGTTCGTCTTCTTTGCCCCGGTGGACCGCCCGCTTTATGCCGGTGCGGTGGTGATCGAACATGGCATCGGCGGATCGCGCAGCGCCGCCCCTGTCGCGCGGGACGTGCTGACCTACCTGTTCGATCCGCAAAAGGGTATCGATGCGCTTCACGCGCTGGAGGCGCAGTGGGGCGGTACCGCGCAGGAGCGGCTAGCCTCGACCTACGCCCAATATGCCTCGGCAGCCGCCGGGGTGCAGATCGATCCTGTGCCCGCGTTTCCTGCTCCCGGCTTGCGCCGGGTCGATGCCGAATCCCGGCTGGCCACGCCGGGCGATGGTGCGGCCAAGGCACCTGCGCAGGGAGATGCGCCATGAGCCGCGCCGTTACCCTTCCCGCGCCGCTGACCCGGGTTCCCTGGGTCATGCTTATCCCGCTGACCATGCTGGTGCTGTTCGGTGCGGCCGTGCTCCATTCGGCTGCGGGGGGATCGATGTCGCCCTATGCCACATCGCACCTCATCCGCTTTGGCGTGTTCCTGGCCATGGCCTTCGCCATTTCCTTCGCGCCGCGCCGCTGGGTGATGGACGGGGCCTACCTGGCCTATGGCGGAGTGCTGGTGCTGCTGCTGGCGGTTGAGCTGCTGGGCGCCATCGGTGGCGGCAGCCAGCGCTGGCTGGACCTCGGCTTCATCCGCCTGCAGCCATCGGAACTGATGAAACCCACCATCGTGCTGGTGCTGGCGAGCTTCTTCCACACCCTGCCGATCGGGATGATTACCAGCTGGCGGGCCCTGGTGCCGCCGCTGGCACTGATGGGCCTGCCGATGGCGCTGGTGCTGTTGCAGCCGGACCTGGGCACGGCGCTGGCCATCGGCTTCGGTGGCATCGTGGTGATGTTCCTTTCAGGCATCCCGTTGCGCTGGTTCATCGGCGGCGGACTGGCGGCGCTGGCCGCGGCACCGCTCGCATTCTTCTTCGCCCTGCACGATTACCAGCGCAACCGCGTGCTGACCTTCCTCGATCCGGAAAGCGATCCGCTGGGGACCGGCTACCATATCACCCAGTCGAAGATTGCCATCGGTTCGGGCGGCATCCTGGGCAAGGGTTTCGGACAGGGATCGCAGAGCCACCTCGATTACCTGCCGGAACCGCACACCGATTTCGTCTTCGCCACCATGGCAGAGGAATGGGGCCTGGTCGGCGGGCTGTTCGTCCTGCTGGTGTTCGGCATCGTGCTGCGCTGGGGCCTGACCATCGCCCGCGCCGCGCCCGACCGGTTCACCAGGCTGCTGGCAGGCGGCATGACGGCGACGATCTTCTTCTACATCGCGATCAACCTGATGATGGTCATGGGCCTGGCCCCGGTGGTGGGCATCCCCCTCCCTTTCATGAGCCACGGCGGATCATCGATGATGACCAACATGATCTGCATCGGCACGCTGATGATGGTCGACCGGTGGAACCGGCAGGGCGGCAATCCCGGCACCTGAAATAGCCGCTTTTGGGGCCTTCCCACCTGCGAAACTTCCGCTATATGCGCGTCTCCCCGTGATTCGCCGCATCGGCATCTCACCGGGCTGGCCATTTGCCAGAGTGGACGCATAGCTCAGTTGGTAGAGCAGCTGACTCTTAATCAGCGGGTCCTAGGTTCGAGCCCTAGTGCGTCCACCACCCTCTTTCCCACGCTCCACATTCCCTGTTCCGCCATGCCGCGCGGGCCGCTAATGCCGTGGGCGGAGAGTTGAACGGGAGAAGGTAGTCTTGAGCATTCTTGAAGGCCGCGTGGCGGTGGTTACCGGCGCGAGTTCGGGCATCGGCAAGGCCTGTGCGCTGGGATTTGTCGCCAAGGGCGCCAAGGTGGTGCTGGCCGCCCGTCGGGTCGATCGGCTGGCAGACCTTGTCACCCAGATCGAGGGCATGGGCGGCGAAGCGCTGGCCGTGGCGACCGACGTGACGGATGAGGCAGCGGTGGAGAACCTGTTCGCCCAGGCCGTGGCGCGCTTCGGCACGGTGGACGTGCTGATCAACAATGCCGGCATCGCCGAGAACACACCGGTGGACCAGACCTCGCTGGAACTCTGGAACAATGTCATCGCCACCAACCTGACCAGCGCGTTCCTTTGTTCCAAGCACGCATGGCCCATCTTCAGGCGCGGCGGGCACGGGCGGATCGTCAATGTCGGGTCGATCTCGGCCAAGGTGCCGCGCAACAATTGCCCGTCCTACACCGCCAGCAAGTTCGGCCTTTCCGGCCTTACCCATGCCCTCGCGCTCGACGGGCGGGATGACAACATCGCGGTGTCGATCTTCCATCCCGGGATCGTGGCGACCGAGATCATGCCCGGTTCGGTCAAGCTGCCGGAAAACTTCGCCGCCACCCCGGAAGAGGCGGCCGGGATCATCGTGCACATGTGCGACATGCCCGACCACCTCAACTTCTACGAAGCGCTGATGGTGCAGAACAAGCTGCCCTTCCTCGGCCGCGGCTGACACTTCCGGCCATGGACCCGACGCTCGGCTGCTGGAACATTGCCGACCTGCGCCGCAAGGCGAAGGCGCGGCTGCCACGGGGCGTGTGGGAGTACCTCGAACGCGGGGTCGAGGACGAACTGGGCATGGCCCGCAACCGTGCCGCGCTCGATGCGCTCACGCTCGTGCAGCGGGTCATGCGCAAGGTCGATGTGATCGACACCTCGTCGACCGTGTTCGGGCAGCAGGTGCCCCTGCCCCTGGCCATTGCCCCCACCGGGGCGGCGGGGCTGGTCTGGCACAAGGGCGACCTGCACCTGGCCCGTGCGGCGGCCCGCGCAGGGCTGCCCTTCACCATCTCCAGTGCCGGTACCATGGACATCGAGGACATTGTGCCCGCCGGCGGGCGGCAATGGTTCCAGTTGTACATGTGGCGCGAACGCGAACTGTCCCATGACGTGGTCCGCCGCGCCCATGCGCTGGGTTGCGAGGCGCTGTTCGTGACGCTCGACCTGCCAGTCATGCCCAACCGCGAATACCTCCATCACAACGGCTATGGCATGCCGATCCAGCCCAACCGCAAGAACGTGCCCGACATGCTGATGCACCCGCGCTGGCTGGCGGGGGTGATCGGACGCTACCTGCTGCAGGATGGCGGGATGCCCACCCAGTCGAACCTGCCGGCCAGCCTGAGGCATTCGGTCACGAAAGGCGCGAAGCCCGGTGCGGATTTCAAACAGGATGACCTCGACGCCGAGGCGATCAGCACCCTGCGCGACCTGTGGCCCGGCAAGCTGGTGCTGAAAGGTATCCTGCACCCTGATGATGCGCGCCAGGCGCTGGCACTGGGGGCAGACGGGATCGTGGTGTCCAATCACGGTGCCCGCGCGCTCGACGGGGCGATTGCCGCGATCGATGCCCTGCCCGCCATCGCGGAGGCTGTGGGCGGGCGGATGACGATCTTCTTCGACAGCGGGGTCAGGCGCGGCAGCGACGTGGTGAAGGCCCGGGCACTGGGGGCCGATGTGGTGATGGTCGGCCGGGCAACGCTCTATGGCCTGGCCGCCGCCGGCGAGGCGGGGGTTACCCGCGCCCTCGACCTGCTGCAGGAGGAGACGGCGCGGACCATGGCCTACCTCGGGACGCGGGGCTGGGGCGAAGTCACACCGGGCATCTTCGCCCCGCGCTGAGGCTCACAGTCCGGCGTAGCCCCGGTACCATTCCACGAAGCGCGGGATCCCCACATCGACCGAGGTGGTCGGCTCGTAACCCAGGTCGCGGCGGATCGCGTCAATATCGGCAAAGGTGCGCGGCACGTCGCCTGCCTGCATCGGCAGCATGTCCTGCACAGCCTTGCGGCCGCAGGCCTGCTCCAGCACACCGATGACATCGGTCAGCTTCTCGCAGCGGTGGTTGCCAATGTTGTAGAGCGCATGCGGCCTGGTGCTGCCCCCGGCCTTGGCCGTGCCATCATCGGCCGGCGCATGGTCCAGCGTGGCGATCACGCCTGCCACGATATCGTCGATATAGGTGAAATCGCGCCAGACCTCGCCATGGTTGAACACCGGGATCGGCTGGCCTGTCAGGATCCTGTGGGTGAAGTTCCACACCATCATGTCTGGCCGCCCCCATGGACCGTAGACGGTGAAGAACCGCAGGCCGGTAAGCGGGATGCGATAGAGGTGGGCGTAGGTCTCGCTCATCAGTTCGTCCGCCTTCTTGGTGGCGGCATAAAGCGACAAGGGGTGATCGACCCGGTCCTCCACCGAGAACGGCACCTTTTCCGCGCCGCCATAGACAGAGCTGGAACTGGCATAGACCATGTGCTCCACCTGCCGGTGGCGGGCCACTTCCAGCACGTTGAGGTGGCCCATGACATTGGCCTCGATGTAAGCGCGCGGGTTCTCGATCGAATAGCGCACGCCCGGCTGCGCGCCGAGGTGGACAATGCGATCGAACCGTTCGCCGGCCAGCGCTTCGTCCAGTGCCGCATGGTCGGCGAAGTCGACCCGCTTGAAGGTAAAGCGCCCTTCCCCGCCCGCGCTGACACGGGCAAGCCGGTCCTCCTTGAGCGAGACGGGATAGTAATCGTTCAGGTTGTCGATCCCCAGCACTGCATCGCCACGCGCCAGCAGCACATCGGCAACGGCCGAGCCGATGAAGCCTGCAGCACCGGTCACGAGATAGCGCATGTGGGTTCCCCTGGGTTGACCGGCTGGCGCTTAGCGCAAAATCCCTAACAGGTCAGCAAGGCTGGCATCCCGTTGGCATGGCGGGGATTGATCGGCGGGCGGGCAATGGCCACAAGCAGCCGATGCCGCGCGTCCTTGCCAGCTTCCTCGTCTTGCTGATCCTCGCCCTGCCCGCGCAAGTGGCGGCGCAGGATGTCGAGCGCGATCCCCAGACCGCGCTGTGGGCGCAGGACCTGCGGCTGGCCCGGATGGCAGAGCGGATCATGGCCGCCAATGCGCCCCTGTGCAGGCAGACCATGCCGCTGAGCGGCGCGATCCTCCACAGCGCGGACCAGTATGGCCGGCCACCCGAAGGCTGGTTCATGAATGGCCCGGTTGCCGTGGCGCAGGTCCTGCCCGGCTCCGCCGCCGCCGAGGCGGGCCTTCGCGCAGGTGATGCGCTGCTTGCTGTCGGCCATGTGCGGGTGGACTCGCTCTCCGTGCGCCAAGGCTATCCCATGCGCGATGCCGTGTTCGACCTTATCGCCGCCTCGCCCGACAACCTTTCCCTGCAGGTCAGCCGGAGCGGGAGCGAGCGCGTGATCAGCTACATGGCCCCGCGCGGGTGCCGTGCGCTGGTGGAGGTGCTGGCCGACAACGGCAACACCGCCAGGTCCGACGGGCGGGTGATCCAGCTGAGCTATGCCTTCGTGGCTCGCCTTGACGATCACGGGCTGGCTGTCGCCTTTGCCCACGAACTGGCCCATGCCGTGCTCGAACATCGCCGCCGCCTCAGCGAAGCCGGCGTTTCCGAAGGACTGGCGCGCGAATTCGGACGCAGCCGGAGACTCTCTCGGATTGCCGAGGACGAGGCAGACCGCCTCTCAGTCCACCTGCTCGCCAATGCCGGGTTCGATCCGTCCATCGCCCCTGCTTTCTGGCGCAGCGCGGCCCGGCCCGACACCCACGGCGGCCTGCTGCGCAGCCGCATCTACGCAAGCTCCGAGGAGCGCACCCGGATGCTGGAGGAAGAAATCACCGGCCACCTTGGCAGCACGCACTTGCCCTCAACAGCGCCGCACCTGCTGGCAGCCCGCGATCGCCCGTTCAGCGATGGACCTGCCGGCGATGGACCAATCGGCAACGGACAGATCAGCGCCCCGGGGCCTCGCTGATGTCGATATAGCTCCGGTCGAAATAGGTCAGCGGCGTGGCGTCCTGCCGATGCCGAGCCTCCTCCAGCTCCCCGATAAAGATCGAGTGGGTGCCGAAATCGTGGGCATGCACCAGTTTGCAGACTAGACTGGACTGCGCACTTGCCAGCACCGGGACACCTGATCGCATGTCCCAGTCGCCCACCGCAAAGCGATCCGGACTGGCCGGATCCATGAAGTTGTCGGCTACATCACGGTTGCCCAGGCCCAGCACGTTCACACAGAACCGCTTCTCCGCCAACAGCGGGCCGTGGAGCGAAGCGCTGCGGTTGATGCACACCAGCAGCGAAGGCGGATCGAAGCTGAGCGAGCTGACTGCCGTGGCGAGAATGCCATAGGAACGCCCGTCCTGCCGGGTCGTCACCGCGTAAACCGTGGCGGCGACATGCCGCATGGCGTTGCGAAAGGCATCCAGCAGTTCCTGCGAATCCTGGGGCATATGAGTCACTCGGGCTCCCTTCCCGTTCCGTGTCGACACAGTCGGAAGGCCGCTACCTGCACAATGAATGTGATGCAAGACCTTGCGCTCACATTTTGATGTGAATATGCGGATGGCATGACCGATTCCATCATCCAGCGAGTTCGACTCGCAATCGACAGCGGGCGCATGACGCGCGCCGGCCTTGCCCGCGGGGCCGGCCTTCACGTCAACTCCCTGCGCGACTGCACCCTGCCCGGCTGGAACCCGACGGCCGAAACACTCGCCAAGCTCGAACGCTTCCTGTCCGAGAACGATGACACCCCCGTCCTTGTCGGAATCGAGGAGATCATCGACGAGGCGCGCAATGGCCGCATGTTCATCCTGGTCGATGACGAAGACCGGGAAAACGAAGGCGACCTAGTCATCCCGGCACAGATGAGCACACCCGACGCGATCAATTTCATGGCCACGCACGGGCGCGGCCTGATCTGCCTGGCACTGACCCGCGCCCGCGTGGAAACGCTCGGGCTGGACCTGATGAGCCGCAAGAACCGCACCCGCCACGCCACCGCCTTTACCGTGGCAATCGAGGCGCGCGAGGGCGTGACCACCGGGATCAGCGCGGCCGACCGGGCACGGACCATCTCCGTTGCCATCGATGCATCCAAGGGGGCGGACGACATTGTCACCCCCGGCCACGTATTCCCGCTTGTCGCGCGCGAAGGCGGCGTCTTGGTGCGCGCCGGCCATACCGAAGCAGCGGTGGACATCTCGCGCCTGGCCGGCCTCAACCCCTCCGGCGTGATCTGCGAGATCATGAACGAGGACGGCACCATGGCCCGCTTCGACGACCTGATCCGCTTCGGTCGCAAGCATGGCCTCAAGTGCGGCACGATCCGCGACCTGATCGCCTATCGTCGCCAGCACGACCACCTGGTCGAGCAGCGGGCGGAAACCCGCTTCCGCAGCCGCTGGGGTGGCGAATGGCGGGCCATCAGCTTCTGGAACAAGGCCACGCAGGGGGAAACGATGGCGCTGGTGAAGGGCCATATCGACCCTGACAAACCCACCCTTGTGCGGATGCACGCCCTGTCGCTGTTCAACGACGTCTTCGCACAGGAAACCGATCGCAACGGTCTGCTGGAAGGGGCGATGCGGATCATCGGCGAGGAAGGCGCGGGCGTCGTGGTCCTGATCAACCGCCCGATGGAAGACTATGCCAGCCGCGCCATCCTGGGCCAGAAGAACGGCGGCCCGCCAGTCGAAAGCAGCAGCGAAGGTCCATCCGAGCAACGCGATTACGGCGTCGGGGCACAGATCCTTGCAGAACTGGGCGTGCGCGACATGGTGCTGCTCACCAACACCCACCATTCACTTGTCGGCCTGGAGGGCTATGGCCTTTCCATCGTCGGCGAGCGGCCGGTCACCAACTGAAGGAATTTCCCATGGCCCGGTTCCTGATCGTCGAAGCCCGCTTCTACACCCACCTCAACGACATGCTGATCGCTGGCGCGCGCAAGGCGCTGGAAGATGCGGGGCACAGCGTCGAGCTGCTCACCGTGCCCGGCGCACTGGAAGTGCCGGGTGCCATCGCAACTGCGGCTGAAAGTGGCCAGTATGACGGGTTTGTTGCCCTTGGCGTGGTGATCCGTGGCGAGACCTACCATTTCGAGATCGTCGCCGGAGAGAGCGCGCGCGGCATCATGGCCCTGACGATGGACGGGCTGGCCGTGGGCAACGGCATCCTTACCACCGAGAACGAGGCCCAGGCGATCTACCGTGCCGATCCGCAGCAGGCCAACAAGGGTGCCGGCGCCGCAGAAGCGGCCATGGCCCTCTTGGCTATCCGCGAACGGTTCGCCTGAGCCGCCGCGCCCGATCACAGCGAGCATAGTCGGGAAGGGGGATAGCCCCCTGTCCCGACTTCACCCGAATTCTACTTTTTACCGCAGCCGGCCGAAACAGGCGCGCCCGGCATAGACCGCGCTGGCACCCAGCTCTTCCTCGATGCGGATGAGCTGGTTGTACTTCGCCAGCCGGTCCGACCGCGCGAGCGAGCCGGTCTTGATCTGGCCGCAGTTGGTGGCGACTGCCAGGTCCGCGATGGTCGCATCCTCGGTCTCGCCCGAACGGTGGCTCATCACGCTGGTGTAGCCGGCGCGGTGGGCGATCTCGACCGCCTGAAGCGTTTCGGACAGGGTGCCGATCTGGTTGACCTTGACCAGCAGCGAATTGGCCAGGCCCTTGTCGATGCCCATGGCCAGGCGGCGCGGATTGGTCACGAACAGGTCGTCGCCCACCAGCTGGACTTTGCCGCCGATCTTGTCGGTCAACAGCTTCCAGCCTTCGAAGTCGTCTTCGGCCATGCCATCCTCAATCGAACGGATCGGGTAGGCGGCACAAAGGTCGGCCAGGTAATCGGCCATTTCGGATGGTGAGAGCGAAGTGCCTTCGCCCGCCATGTCATAGCGGCCATCAGAGAAGAACTCGGTCGAAGCGCAGTCGAGCGCCA
>CAZTED010000003.1:0-46743 GCA_964612175.1 uncultured Sphingomonadaceae bacterium | reverse complement strand
TGGCGCGCAGCGTGCAGTACAATGTCTGGCGCGTGCTTTCCCAGCCGCCGCAGGACGTGCCGCTGGCGCTGTGCGCGTTCAATTCGCTCGCCATGGCGGACCTGATCGATTGCGACGCGATCTTCGATCCGCCCGGCGGCGCGCCCGAATGGTCCTTCGGCAACTACCTGCTGGAATACAATCCGGCCCACCGCTGGTTCTACTATGCCGACATGCACCCGGGCGAAGCGCTGGTCTTCGTCACCAGCGAAAGCGACCCGGCCCGTCCGCTGCTGATGCCGCACGGCGCCTTCGACAACCCGCTGGCCCCGCCCGATGCACCGCCGCGGATCAGCCTGGAAATGCGCGGAACGGCCTACTGGTTCGCATAGGCCCTTTCGTTTTCCAGTATAACGAATAGCATCCCCGCAAACAGGAATTGCAGGGAGCAGGCGGAATGCGATCGACAGTAGTGGCAGCGGCATTGGCCGTGGCGGGCATCCTTGCGGCAGGGCCAGTGGCCGCGCAGGAAGCGGCAACGGAGCCGGCCCCTGCGGAAGACCTTGCCACCATGCTCGCCCGCATCAACCTCCTGCCCGATACGCCGGGCGATGGTCCCTTCCCTTCGATCATTGAAACCGTGCCGGGCCTGCCGGACCATGTCGTCTACCGTCCGGCGGACCTGTCGGCGGTCGGCCCGGACGGACTGGGCGTGTTCGTCTGGGGCAACGGCGGCTGCGCGGCTGACGGCACGAGCACGCGCTTCCACCTGTCGCAGATTGCCAGCTACGGCTACCTCGTGATTGCGGCGGGTCGCTGGCGCAGCGGGCCAGGTGCCCGCGAAGCGCCGGAAATGCCGCGGGCGCGCGGGGCCGACGGGCAGTTCCCGCCTTCACCCACCAGCGCCGGGCAACTGGTCGAGGCGCTGGACTGGGCGCTGGCCGAGAACGGCCGCCCCGCCAGCCCGTACCACGGCCTGATCGACGAGAATGCGCTGGCCGCCGGCGGCTTCTCCTGCGGCGGGGTGCAGGCGCTGACCGTGGCCGGCGATCCGCGCTTCGATACCATCGTCGTGCAGAATTCAGGCCTCCTGCCCGACGATGCCCCGCGCCTTGGCGGCATGGAACTGGGCAAGGAAGGGCTTGGTGCGCTCCACACCCCGGTGCTCTACCTTGATGGTGGCGAGACCGACATCGCCTATGCCAACGGGCTGGATGACGTGAACCGGATCAGCCATGTCCCCGTCGCCTGGGTCAATACGCCCACCGGCCATGGCGGCACCTATCACCAGCCGATGGGCGGCAGGAACGCCATGATCGTGGTCGACTGGCTGGAATGGCAACTGCGCGGCGATGCCGCGGCCGGCCGGACCTTTGCCGGGGCCAGCTGCCGCCTGTGCACCGATCCCGAAGCCACGATCGAGTGGCGCAACTGGCCCTGAGCAGGATTTGTGCGGGGGACACCGGCCGGGCGGGTTACCGGGAGGTTGGTCAACCCGCCCCTGGCCAGCGCCCCCGCAGAGGGGAAACGCCCTGATCGGCGCCCCTATTGCGCGACTTTGGCCGCAGCCTCTTCCACCGGCGCGGGAGCGCGGGCAACGTTGTAGGCAGAAATGATCTGCCAGGTCCCCCCGGTCTCGCGGTGCCAGACGGTCTGGCTGTCGAGCGGTATGGTCTGCGCCTCGCCGGTTGCCGGATCGGTGGTGGTGAATGCGACATCGGAAGTGACCACGGCCAGTTCGCCATCGGACGATGCCCAGCCGCTGACTGGTTCCATGGCGATCGAAAAGTTGGGATCTTCCAGCAGGTCGCCATAGGCATCGGCAATGGCCGCGCCGCCTTCGAGCACGCTGCCATCGGGCCGCACCAGGCGCGCATCGTCGCGGTAGAGGCGGGCAATGCCGACCAGGTCCTTGGAGGAAATCGATTCGAGCTGGGCCTGCTCGGTGTGGCGAATCGCCGAGATCGCCTCGTCCGGATCGCCGCCGCCGCATGCCGCAAGCAGCAGGACAGGCGCCAGCGCGGCAGCCAGATGGAGTTTCTTCATGACATTCTCCCCGATCAACGCGGCACGCCTCATGCGGCCATCGACTTCACCCCGTCCGGGGCTCGCAGGGATCGGGATAGGGGGCGGCGAAACCCGCTGCCTTGATTTGCCGCAATTTGCCGCAGGCGGCGAACGGCGGGGGCAGTCCGGCCCCCGCCGCCCATGGCGCAAAGGTCAGAGCGCCGCGTACATCTCCAGCAAGGCTTCCCAGGCGCGGTCACCCTCGTCGATGTCGTAGGCCGGGCTGTCGAGCACGGTCCAGCCGTGATCGCCATTGTAGACTTCCACCGTCACGTTGCGACCCGCAGCCTCGGCCGCTGCGCGCAGCGCGTCCTTGTCACCCGGAGCGCGGGCATCGTCGTCACGGGCAATGGCGATCAGCACCCGGGCATCGGGCGCGATCGAGGCCAGCAGGTTGACCGGTGCATCCGGACCTTCGCCCACCAGGCCGCCGCCGTGGAAGCTGGCCGCGGCCTTCACCCGGTCCGGCACGGCTGCTGCGGCACGGATCGTCCAGCCGCCGGTCATGCAGTAACCCTGCACGCCGATCCCGCGATCGGTATCGACCTCGCCCTGTTCATCGAGCCAGGCAACGATGGCAGCCGCCGTCTCGGCAATGGCGGCCGGGGTGTTCAGGGCCATCCACGGCCGCACCGCATCAAACCCGCCGCCTTCGCGCCAGGCGTCGAAATCGGCGAACTGTTCGCCCTCGACACTGCGGTAATAGGGATTGGCAACCAGCACGGCATAGCCGGCACGGGCCAGGTCGCGGCCCATGGCCAGCTTGGCATCGCGCAGGCCGGCGATGTCGGTCCACAGGATCACCCCGGGATGCTTGCCGCTGGCAGGATAGATGAACATGCCGTCCTGCCGTCCGCCCGGCGCATCGAAGACCACGATCTTCTCGCGGATCTGCGACTGCGCCAGCGCCGTGCCCGCAGGCCCTGCCGCCAGCACGCCCGCCCCAGCGACCGCGCCGATGCGACCGAAATCGCGCCGGGTCACACCGCGCTCCCGGCGCGGCATGGCATTGACCATATCCTGTTCACACATGACTGAGCCCTCCGTTCCTCTCGTTAGCGCCGGAAGATACCAGAGGCAGGGACTAGGTCCAGCATCGCTTTGTATCGGGCCCAGCCCTCAGGTCAGCCCTCAGGTCAGGTCATCAAGCTTGATCACCAGGCCCGCCTCGGCATCGCGCATGGCCTTGCGACGCAGTTCCTCGATGTGCAGTCGACCGGGCGGCGCTTCCTCCACCGGCAGGGCGGCCATGATCTTCTCGTGCGCTTCCTCGAAATCGGGGCCGTGTTCCGGGTGCGTCAGGATCAGCCCGTCCTGCCGGGTCATGCCGGCAAGGATCTTGGCCCCGACCTCGTAGGGGTCCATGCCTTCCTCGAAGGCAGTGCCGAACTGCCTGAGCTGTTCCTCGCTGGTTTCCGGAAAACCGCTTGTTCCAAAGCCGTCGGGCCGCTTCATCGCGCTGGTCCAGGCATTGGTGCGGGTGAGCGCCGGGCAGCACAGCGAACAGCCCACGCCATGCGGGGCCAGGTTGTAGCGCAGGCTTTCGGTCAGCCCGCGTACGGCAAACTTGCTGGCGGTATAGATGCCCGCCTGCGGACCCGGCAGGAAAGCGGCCATGCTGGCAATGTTGGTCACGTGGCGGCGGCCGGTGGCGGCCTTGATCTTCGGCAGGAAGGAAACGAGCCCGTTCACCACCCCGCCGAAATTGACGCCCATGATCCAGTCGTAATCGTCATAGCTTGCCTCGTCGGTCGGGCCGAACACCGAAACCCCGGCATTGTTGACCAGCACGTGGACCTCGCCAAAGGTCTCGACCACCTTTTCGGCGGCAGCAGCGAAGCCCTCGCGGTCGGTCACGTCCAGCTTGATGAACAGCGGCTGGTCATGGCCTTTCCCGGCGAACCAGGCGGCGGCCTTCGCGCGGTCATCCTCGTTGCGGTAGCTCAGCGCCAGCTTCATGCCGGCATCGGCAAAGGCCTGCGCCACGCCCAGGCCGATGCCCGTGACCGCCCCGGTGATGAAGGCCACGCGCCCTGCCCATTGCTCGCGGTAATCCGCCCCGTTCCACTGCATCAGGCTCAATTCCCTCTCGCCAAAACACTATCGTTCGTTACTTTGAGACATAACGATTTGAGGGAGAGAGTCGAGATGAGCGATACCGAAACGCGCCTGGCCGCACTGGAGCAGCGCGTCGGCGTGCTGGAGGACATGGCAGCCATCCGCCGGCTGCACTGGGCCTATGGCTACTACATCGATTTCAACCGCCCCGACGAGGTCGCAGACCTGTTTGCCGAGGATGGCTGCGTGGTGTTCCTGAGCGGCGAGTACGTCGGCCATGCGGGTGTGAAGCGGCTTTATGGCGACTGGATCGCCGGGCGCTTTACCGGCGGCCGGCCCGGCCCGGTGAACGGCCTGCTGCTCGACCACTTCCAGATGCAGGACATCATCACCGTGGCGCCCGACCGCAAGACCGCCAAGGGCCGCTTCCACGGCATCCTGCTGGGCGGCTGGCACGATGATTTCCAGGACACGCGCGAGGAAATGATGCCGCAGCAGTTCATGGAAGCGGGCATCTACGAGAACGACTATGTCAACATCGACGGCGTGTGGAAGATCCAGCGGCTCGACTACATGATGCAGTGGCAGGGCAATTACGAGGAAGGCTGGGCGCATACCACCGCGCACCTGCAACCCGCGACCAGGACCTTCCCCGAAGACCCGCTCGGCCCCGATCGCTTGCTTCCGGCCAGCGAGCACCGCAAGACCTGGCCCTATCGCCAGGACGTGCCGATGCATTTCGCGCATCCGAAATTCGGGATCGCGCTGGCCAGCGAAGTGAAGGGCTGATGCAGCCCGCCCCCGGCGCCCTGCCGTGGGACTGGCAGGCCCCGCCCTTCGACCCGCGCGACACGGCGGGCCGCGAAGCGCTGACCGCGCGGCAGGTGGCCGAGCGGTTCATCCAGCTATTCTATGTCGAGGACGATCCCACCAGCGCCTTCACCTGCTGGATGCACCCCGATTACATCCAGCATAACCCCAACGCCCCTACCGGCCGCGACGCCACCCTTGCCATGATGCAGGCCAGCATGGCGCGCCAGCCGGACCTGGGGCACGAGGTGAAGCGGGTGGTATGGGGGCCGAATGACGGACATGGGGCGGACCTTTTCGCGATCCACTTCCGCTTCCAGCGCGAAGCCGGCACGCGCGGTTATGCCATCGTCGATATCCTGCGGGTGGCGGCGGGCTATATCGTGGAACACTGGGACGTGATGCAGGAAGTGCCCGATCCGGCAACGGCCAGGAACGACAACGGGATGTTCTGACCCTGTCAGAAGGGGCAGCAAGGAGGGAGAGAGCAATGCCACTGTTGCCTGATGGAAGCGAGAAGGGGCTGAAGGGCCACTTCATGGAGGATTTCAGCCACCGCACGCGCCGCGGCATGGCCCCGCGCGCCGGCCACGTCGATCGCAGTGCCCCATACAAGCGCATCGCCACCGAGGAAGCCTGGACCTTCCCCGCGCTGGTCAAGGCCCAGCTCGAATACTTCGAGAGCGGCGATGCGCCCGATGATCCGTCGCTGCGCATGGGCGTGATGTTCAACAACATGCCCAGCTTGCAGGAGATGCTGCAGGACCTGGGCGACTTGCGCATTGCCCACATGGACGAGTTCGGTATCGACCGGCAACTGCTGCTACTCACCGCGCCGGGCGTGCAGGTGGTGCGGCCGGGCGAAGGCACGCCGCTGGCGCGAGAGGCCAACGACATCGCCGCCGAGGCCTGCCGCAACCATCCGGACCGTTTCTCGGCGCTGGCCGCTTTCGACCCGCGCGACGTGGCCGGCAGCGTGAAGGAGCTGGAGCGCGCCGCCGCACTGGGCCTGAACGGCGCCGTGCTCAATTCCCACTTCCAGGGCCATTACCTGGATGAGCCCGCTTACCTCCCGATCCTGGAGGCGCTGGAGGCGCTGGACCTGGCGCTCTACATCCACCCCACCGCACCCTTCAACGCGCCCCATTACGAGAAACGCGGCTTCTTCGGCGCGCTGGGCGGCTTCCCGCACGATGTGTGGCTGCACACCATGGGCCTCGTCATGTCCGGCGCCTTCGACCGCTTCCCCAAGCTGCGCCTTGTCATCGGCCACCTTGGCGAATGCATGCCGCTGCACCTCTACCGCTTCGACTGGATGCAGGGGAACGCCGATGGCCGCAGCCGCCCGCTGATCGACGGCGGGGAACCGATCCGGCTCAGCCACCCGGTCAGCCACTACTTCCACAACAACATCTGGGTGACGACCAGCGGCGTCGGCTGGGAAGCGGGGATCAAGTTCTGCCAGCAGGTGCTGGGGCCGGAGCGGGTGCTCTATGCCATGGACTATCCCTACCAGCAGTCGACCGACGAGCTGGCCGCCTATGACCGGATGGACATGACGCCCGAGGTCAAGCGGATGCTGATGGAAGGCAACGCGCGCAGCGTTTTCCGCATCAGGGGTTGATCCCGCCGCCATGCGCGGTCATGCAATTGCCCCAACGTGACTGCCGAAAACGATCGGGCGGTCCCGCCGCGCGACACTGCATTGATCTTGCGATACCTGTTAATTAGGTATAGGTTTCAGGCTATCGCGCGAGGTCGAGCAGCGAATCCGCGGAAGCTGTCGCAAGGCTTTTGCGAACCGGGTGAGGCGGAAGGAAATATCCTTGGAATATAGCAAGATACTCTACGCGCTGAGCGATGATGTCGCGCGGATTTCGCTGAATGACCCGGCCACGCTCAATGCCTCCTCGGAAGTCATGTGCGAGGAACTGCTCGATGCGCTGGACCGCGCCAGCATGGAAGCGCGGGCCATTGTCCTGACCGGCGAAGGGCGGGCGTTCTGCTCCGGTGCCAATCTGGAAAATGCCGGCAACATGCTCGATGATCCCCGGCGGGATATCGGCCGCGGCCTTGACCGGACGCTGAACCCTTCGGTGGTGGCGATCAAGACCATGGACATCCCGGTGGTCACCGCAATCCGCGGACCTGCCGCCGGCGTGGGCTGCGGCCTGGCACTTTCGGGAGACATCATCGTCTGCGGTGAAGGCGGGTACTTCTTCTTTGCCTTCCGCCATGTGGGGCTGGTGCCCGATGGTGGATCCTCGTGGCTGCTGGCCAATGCGATCGGCAGGGTCCGGGCGATGGACATCATGCTGCGCGGCAAGAAGGTACCGGGCCCGCAGGCGCTCGAATGGGGCCTTGTGACCGAGGTTGTCCCGGATGACGAGGTAGAGACCAGGGCAATGGACATTGCCCGCGAACTGGCCCGCGGCCCCAGGTCGCTCGCCTTCATCAAGCAGATGGCGTGGCAGGCCGTGGACAGCAGCCTGGAAACGGCGCTGACAACCGAACGGATGATGCAACAGCGCGCCTGTCGCACCGAAGATTTCATCGAAGGGGTGACAGCCTTCCGGGAAAAACGGAAGGCTGCGTTCAAGGGGCGCTGAGCCCCGGACCCCGGCCACCCAATACCTTTATCGGAGACAATGATGAGCGAATGCGGAACCTATGACGTCGTCGATGGCGTCGGCGTGATCACGATCGACAACCCGCCCGTGAACGCGCTGGGGATCAAGACCCGGCTGGCGCTGGTCGAAGGGTTCAACCGCTTCGGATCGGACGATGCGGTCAAGGCCATCGTGCTGATCTGCGCCGGGCGCACCTTCTTTGCCGGCGCGGACATCTCCGAATTCGGCAAGCCCCCGGTGGAGCCGGTTCTGGGAACCGTGCTCGACGTGATCGAGCAGAGCACCAAGCCGGTGGTTGCAGCCATTCACGGCACGGCGCTTGGCGGCGGTTATGAACTGGCGCTGGTGTGCACCTATCGCATCGCCGTCCCCTCGGCCAAGGTCGGGTTGCCGGAAGTGAAGCTGGGCCTGCTGCCCGGTGCCGGCGGCACCCAGCGGCTCCCGCGCATCATCGGCATTCCCGCCGCGCTTGACATCATCACCAGCGGCGACCCCGTGCCGGCGGCCAGGGCGCTTGAGCTGGGCATGATCGATGCCATGGCGGCCGAAGGCAGCCTGCGCGAGGATGCGATTGCCTTTGCGCAGAAGGTCATTGCCGAAGGCAAGCCGCTGCAGCGGGTGCGCGATCGCCAGGACATGGTGGAACCCTATCGCGGCCAGGCCGCGATCTACGATGAGTTCCTGAAGAAGAACGCCAAGGCCTTCCGCTGCCTGCATGCTCCGGTCAACATCGTGAAGGCAATCCAGGCCGCCGCAGACCTGCCCTTTGCAGAAGGCATGGTCCGCGAGCGCGAGCTGTTCCAGGAACTGCATGACGGGACCCAGAGCGCCGCCCAGAGGTACTTCTTCTTCGCCGAACGGCAAACGTCCAAGATCCCCGACGTGCCTGCAGACACGCCGACCCTGCCGATCCGCAAGGTCGGCGTGATCGGTGCCGGCACCATGGGTGGCGGGATCACCATGAATTTCCTCAACGCCGGCATCCCGGTAACGCTGGTGGAAATGACCCAGGAAGCCCTCGACCGCGGGATCGGGGTGATCCGCAGGAACTACGAGAACACTGCCAAGAAGGGCCGCATCACCCAGGAACAGGTCGAACAGCGCATGGCGCTGATCACCCCGGCGCTGTCCTATGATGCGCTGGCCGAGGTCGATCTGGTGATCGAGGCGGTGTTCGAGGAAATGGCGATCAAGAAGGACGTGTTCGGCAAGCTGGACAAGATCTGCAAGCAGGGCGCGATCCTGGCCTCCAACACCTCGTACCTCGATCTCGACGAAATCGCCGAAGCCACCTCGCGTCCGCAGGATGTGATCGGCCTGCACTTCTTCTCGCCCGCCAATGTCATGCGCCTGCTGGAAGTCGTGCGGGGTGCGAAAACCCGCAAGGATATCGTCGCCACGGCCATGGCGCTGGCCAAGACCATCGGCAAGGTGCCGGTGCTGGCCGGTGTTTGCCATGGCTTCATCGCCAATCGGGTGATGACCGTGCGCAGCAAGGCGGCGGACGAGCTGGTGCTGCGTGGCCCGACACCGCAGGAAATCGACAAGGCGATCTTTGACTATGGCTTTGCCGTCGGGCCGTTCCAGATGATGGATATCGTCGGCCTCGACGTGATCGGCCGCGGCAATACCGAACGCTCCTTGCGCGGTGACCTGGTCAAGCTGGACCGGCTGGGCCAGAAGAAGAACGGCGGTTTCTACGACTATGACGAGAACCGCAAGGCGACCCCCAGCCCGGTTGCGGCCAAGGTGATCGCAGACCTTGCAGCCGATCGTGGCGTGACGCCAACCGGTCCGCTCAGCGCGGAACAGATCGTTGCCCACCTGCTCTACCCGGTGGTCAATGAAGCGGCCCGCGTGCTGGAGGAAGGGATCGCCTTGCGCGCCAGCGACATCGACGTTGCCTGCCTGCTTGGTTACAACTGGCCGGTGTTTACCGGCGGCCCGATGTTCTGGGCTGATACCATCGGGCTGCAGAAAGTCGTCGATGGCCTGAAGGAACAGGGCCATGAACCCGCCAGGCTGCTGGTGGAAAAGGCTGCAAGGGGCGAAAAGTTCACTGCCTGACCTGCTGGCCGGGCCAGGCCATGACGGAGTTCCCGATCCCCCGCGCAGCCATCACTTGTGCGACGGGTCCGGGAACTCCTTCCTGATCGGGAAGCGAACGCCGCATGTACATTACCCAGCCCTTGCACAGGCAGATCCAGCGTGCCGCGGATGAAGTTGCGGTCATCGACGGCGATGTGCGGCTGACCTGGGCCGAACTGGGGGAGCGGGTGGCCCGCCATGCCGGGGCCATCCGGGCATTGGGGATAGAGCCGGGAGACAGGGTCGCGATCCTTGCCCGGAACGGGGCGCATTTCGTCGAATTCATCCTTGGCACCTTATGGGCCGGTGGGGCCATCAACCCGATCAACCTGCGCTGGACGGCAGACGAGATGGCCTGGTCGCTGGTCGATTGCTCCACCCGCGTGCTGCTGATCGCGCCGGAATTCGAGCCATTGCTGCCAGAAATCCGCGCCAAGGCCCCCTGCCTGCACCATGTGCTCGGCCTGGGAGAGACAACGGCGCAAGGCGTGGTGCCGCGCAGCGAATGGTTCGACGCGGCACTGCCGGTCGCGGATGCCTTGCGCCGCAATGATGACCTGGCGGCCATCCTTTACACCGGCGGCACAACCGGCCGGCCCAAGGGGGTGATGCTGAGCCATGCGAACATCATCTGTTCGGTTATGGGCACGCTGTCCCACACCGGCTCGGCTCCGCACGGGGTGTTCCTCCATTCCGCGCCGATGTTCCATATCGGCGCGATTTCCGCGCTGATGATCGCCCTGTTCGGGGGAGCGCAGTGCGTCATCCTGCCGGCCTTCGAGCCGCTGGCCGTCCTCGAGGCCATTGAACGGCACAAGGTGACCGACATGTTCCTGGTCCCGACCATGCTGCGTATGATGATCGACCACCCGTTGTTCGCCAGGTTCGACACCAGCAGCGTCATGGGTATCCGCTATGGCGCGGCACCGATCGACGATGCCCTGCTGGACCGCGCTCTGGCGGCATTCCCGAATGCCGGCTTCACCCAGGCCTATGGCATGACGGAGTTGTCGCCGGCCTGCTGCTTGCTCGGACCGCTGGATCACAGCGCCGAAGCGCGCCTTGAGGGCCGGGGCCGCTCTGCCGGCAGGGCCACGAGTGTCTGCGAGGTGCGCATTGTCGATGCCGACGATGTGGAAGTGCCACGCGGGCAGGTGGGGGAAATCGCCGTGCGCGGCCCCACCGTTATGAAGGGCTACTGGAACCTGCCGGAGGAAACCGCCCATGCCCTGCGTGGTGGCTGGATGCACACGGGCGACCTGGGGAGGATGGACGAGGCGGGCTATGTCACCGTGGTCGACCGCCTCAAGGACATGATCATTACCGGGGCCGAGAACGTCTATTCGGCAGAAGTCGAGAATGTCGTCTCCACCCACCCTTCAGTGGCGGCGGTTGCCGTGATCGGCCTGCCGCACGAATTGTGGGGCGAAACCGTGCATGCGGTGATCGTGCTGCGGCCCGGTGCACAACCCGATGAAGCCTCGATCGAGGCGCATTGCCGTGCCGGCCTTGCCGGTTACAAGATCCCGCGGTCGATGGAATTCGTCGACGCCCTGCCGCTGTCGGCGGCAGGCAAGGTCCTCAAGACCGAGTTGCGCAAGCAGCGTGCCGTTCAGGGCACCTGATCAGCGGCCCTGATAGACCGGCTTGCGCTTTTCCCTGAAGGCGGCAACGCCCTCCAGATGGTCGGCGGTCCGCCCGCAATCGCGCTGGTTCACGCGTTCCAGCGCCAGCGATTCGGCAAGGCCGGATTCGAGCGCGGCATGGATAGCCTGGCGGGTGCGGGCAAGCGCAAAGCCCGGGCCGCTGGCCAGCTGGGTTGCCAGGGCGAAGGCAGCCTCCTGCAACTGGTCGTCATCGACCACCTGCCAGATCAGGCCCCAGGCTTCCGCCTTCTCCGCCGGGATCCGTTCGCCCAGCAGCATCATGCCGCTGGCACGCGCCTTGCCGACAAGGCGGGGAAGGATCCACGTGGCGCCGACATCGGGCACCAGCCCGACCTTGGAGAAGGGGCACAGGAAGAAGGCCGAGCGTGCCGCGATCACGATGTCGGCGGCCAGTGCCAGCCCCAGCCCGCCCCCGGCAGCCGCGCCGTTGACAGCCGAGATGATCGGGATCGGAAAGGCGCGGAACTTCTCGAGCATCGGGTTGAAGCGCGCTTCGAGGCGCGCGCCCATGTCCCGCGTTTCGGGCGGAATGCCGTTCATTTCCTGGAGATCGGCGCCCGAGCAGAAGGCCTTGCCGGCACCGGTCAGCAACAGCGCACGGGCACCCTCCGCCTCAAGCCGGCCGAGCGCATGTTCGAACTCGTCAAGCAGCGGGTTGGTGATCGCGTTCAGGCTTTCCGGCCGGTTGAGCGTCAAGATCGCGACGTTCTGCGCGACTTCCAGCTTGATGTTCGAATAGTCCATGATCATCCCGTCAGAGGCAAGGATACCGGGGCGCAATTCCACCCGAAAGCCTCTCTTGATTTGTATCTATTAGTTATATAATTTTCGCCTCCCGGTCAACCACGCCCCCGGCCGAATATCAAGGATTCCTTCCGTGCCAGAAGCCTACATTATCGACGCTGTCCGCACCCCCCGGGGTATCGGCAAGCTTGGCAAGGGGGCCCTCGCGCATCTGCATCCGCACATCCTGGGCGCGACGGTGCTCAAGGCCCTGGCGGCGCGCAACGGCATGGATACCGCGCAGGTCGACGATGTCATCTGGTCCACCTCTTTCCAGAGGGGCTGCCAGGCTGGCGACATCGGCCGCATGTCTGCCCTGATGGCCGGATTCGACGTGCGCGCCAGCGGCATGACGCTCGATCGCTACTGCGGCGGCGGGATCACCTCGGTGGCCCTGGCGGCCGGACAGGTCATGTCGGGCCTGGAAGACTGCGTGATTGCCGGCGGCACCGAGATGATGAGCTACAACATTGACCTGACTCAGCGGGAAACGGCCGGCGGGGTCGGGCCGCTGGGCATGGGTTCGGGCAACCTGGCCCTGGCGGAACTGCATCCGCAGAGCCATCAGGGGGTCTGCGGGGACGCCATCGCCGCCATGGAGGGCATTTCGCGAGAAGTGCTCGATGCCTTTGGCCTCGAAAGCCAGCGCCGGGCCAAGGTGGCAATGGACGAAGGCCGGTTCGACCGCTCGGTTGTCCCTGTCTACAACCTCGATGGCTCGCTCGCCCTGGCAAGGGACGAGTTCCCCCGCCCCCAGACGACCGCTGAAAGCCTGGCCACCCTCAAGCCCGCCTTCGACGTGCTGGCCGATACCCCGTTCCTGCCGGACGGAACCACTTACCGCCAGCTCATCCAGCGGCGCTATCCCGACCTGGAATGGAGCGGCGTGCACCATGCCGGCAACAGCTCGGGCGTGGTCGATGGTTCCGCAGCCTTGCTGATCGCCTCTGCGGACCATGCCGAGCGCAATGGCTGGAAGCCACGCGGGCGGGTGGTGTCTGCGGTCAACGTGGGCGACTGCCCCACGCTGATGCTCAATGCGCCGGTGCCGGCTGCCCTCAAGGCGCTGGCGCGGGCCGGCCTTACCAAGGACGATATCGACGTCTGGGAGATCAACGAGGCTTTCGCGATCGTTTCCGAACGCTTCATCCGCAAGCTCGATCTTGACCGGGCCAAGGTCAATCCGAACGGCGGCGCGATTGCCCTGGGCCACCCGATCGGCGCCACCGGGAGCATGCTGATCGGCACCGCGCTTGACGAGCTGGAGCGCACTGGTGGACGCTATGGCCTGATCACCATGTGCGCCGCGGGCGGAATGGCCCCTGCAATCATCATCGAACGCCTGTAAGCGTTCTCGCCCTTAATCCTGCCTTGCCAAAGCCTGGGGCAGAAATCTGAGGAATGTCGAATGCCTGAAGCCTATATCGTCGCTGCGACCCGCACTGCCGGAGGCCGTCGCAACGGCCGCCTGCGCAACTGGTACCCGGCGGACCTCGGGGCACGGGTGCTTGATGAACTGGTACGCCAGGCGGGCATCGATCCGGCTGCGCTGGACGACGTGATCATGGGCTGCGTCAGCCAGGCGGGCGAACAGGCGCAGCAGATCGGCCGCTCGTGCGTGCTGGCCTCCGGCCTGCCGCAAAGCGTGCCTGCCGTCACGATCGACCGCCAGTGCGGATCCTCGCAGCAGGCGGTCCATTTCGCGGCTCAGGCAGTGATGTCGGGCACGCAGGACATGGTGATCGCAGCCGGCATCGAGAGCATGACCCGGGTGCCCATGGGCCTGCCGCGCAAGGGCGCCGAAGCAGTCGGGGCCGGCCGCGATCCGTGGACGCCGGCCCTGCTGGCGCGTTTCGGCGTATCGGATTTCAGCCAGTTCGGCGGTGCGGAGATGATTGCCGACAAGTACGGCTTCACCAAGGATGACATGGATGCCTTCGGGCTGGAATCCCACCTGAAAGCCGCAGCGGCATCAAAGTCCGGCGCCTTTGCCGGGGAGATCCTGGTTGTCGACGGCGTCGATGCCGAAGGCAATGTCGTGGCCCACGATTGCGACGAAGGCATCCGCTGGGATGCCACGGCCGAGTCCATTGCCGGGGTGAAGCTGCTGCAGGAAGGGGGCAAGCTCACCGCCGCAACATCCAGCCAGATCTGCGATGGGGCATCGGGCGTGCTGGTGGTAAACGAAAGAGCGCTCAAGGCCCATAACCTCACGCCGCTCGCGCGCATCCATCACATGACGGTGACCGGGGGCGATCCGGTGATCATGCTGGAAGAACCGATCCCGGCAACCCGGCGCGCTTTGGCCCGATCGGGCATGTTGCTGAACGACATCGACCTCTACGAGGTCAACGAGGCCTTCGCTTCCATCCCGATGGCCTGGCGCAAGGCACTGGATGCCGATCCGGCAAGGCTCAATGTCAACGGCGGCGCGATCGCCCTGGGCCATCCCCTCGGCGCGACCGGCACCAAGCTGATGACCACCCTCGTCCACGCCCTGCGCCAGCAGGGCAAGCGGTATGGCCTGCAGACCATGTGCGAGGGCGGCGGAACCGCCAACGTGACGATCATCGAGGCGCTGTGATTGATGGCAGAGACCGGCCAGGCTGGCGTACCTCCCCATTATCGCCCGCTCTTGCTGGACGGGGGCTTCATCTCCAACAACGGCGCCATCTACTGGTGCCCGGAAGATGCGGGCGTGGCCTTCGGCATGCGGTTGGAAGATCGCCACTGCAACCTTGTGGGGGTCTGCCATGGCGGCTGGGTGGCAACCTGCATGGACGTCGTCCTGCCGCTGACCGGCCGCTTCACCCTGCCCGATCTCGAACTCCATGCCTTGCTGACGATCAATCTGTCGATCGACTACCTTGACGCGGCGCGCAGCGGAGACTGGCTTGAAGGGCGCGCCACGGTTTTGCGAAGGACAGGTCGCATGGTCTTCCTGCAAGGAATGCTCACGGTTGGCGACCGGCCGATTGCCCGGGGAAGCGGCGTGTTCCGCATCGGACCCGAAGTGCGACCCGCCCGATGATCCATATTGCGGACGATGCTGCCAGGAGACCATTGGCAGCCGGTTGTAGTTGATCACGATTGCGCCCCGCCACGGCATTGCCGGAACCGGGCAGCCGGTGCAGCAAGCAGGACTGAAGAGAAGGTTACGCCCATGCGCAGTTTCACCCAGGACCAGATCATGTTCCGCGAGGCCTATCGCAGGTTCCTCGCCGCGGAGATCGCGCCGCACATGCAGGCCTGGCGCGAGGCCGGCATTGTCGATCGCTCCGCCTTCCGCAAGGCCGGCGAGCAGGGCTTCCTGATGATCTGGCCCGACGAGAAGTATGGCGGCCTTGGCGACGATGATTTCCGTTACGAGCAGATCATCATCGAGGAAACCGCGCGCGTGGGCTGCCTGGAGTTCTACGCCACGCTGCACAGCCGGCTGGTCGGTCCCTATTTCCAGCGCTTCGGCACCGAGGAGCAGCGCGAGCGGTTCCTGCCCAAATGCGTGAGCGGGGAGACCATCCTGGCCGTGGCCATGACCGAGCCGGGCGCCGGATCGGACCTTGCCGGGATGCGCTCCACTGCCCAGGACATGGGCGACCACTTCCTGCTCAACGGGTCCAAGACCTATATCTCCAACGGCATCAATGCCGACGTGGTGATCGTTGCCGCCAAGCTCGCCGGGGCCGAGAGCCGGCACGCCATGGTGCTGCTGATCGTCGAGCGCGGGATGGAAGGGTTCGAGCGCGGGGCGAACCTCAAGAAAATGGGCATGCCCGCGCAGGACACCGCCGAACTGTTCTTCACCAACGTCAAGGTGCCCAAGGCCAATGTGCTGGGCGAGCCGGGCAAGGGCTTCTATTACCTGATGGAAGGCCTGGCCGAAGAGCGGCTGCTTTCTGCCGTAGGTGCCGCGGCCAATGCGCGCCGCGCGTTCGACATCACGCGCGACTATGTCATGCAGCGCCAGCTGTTCGGCAAGCCCTTGTCGGAACAACAGAACACCCAGTTCCGCATGGCCGAGATGGATGCCGAGATCGACATGGCGCAGGTCTATGTCGATCACTGCGTGTTCGAGCACAATGCCGGGCGGCTCAATTCGAACATGGGGGCCAAGGCCAAGATGGTCTGTTCCGAGGTCGAGTGGAAGATGCTCGACCTTGGGGTCCAGCTGCACGGCGGGGCCGGGTTCATGGACGAGTATCCGATCAGCCAGATGTTCACCGATGGCCGCATCAACCGGATCTATGCCGGGACCAGCGAGGTCATGCGCCTGATCATCGGGCGCGACATCTTCACGCAGAAGTACAGGAGCATGCTGGAGTGAACAGGGCCGCGCCCCGCTGTTGCGCAGGCGGGGCGCTTGGGTAGAAAAGGAGGACTGGGCATGGCGGGGACCTATCGCACCATCAGCGTCGAAAAACGCGGGGCGGCCGACTGGCTGACGCTCAACCGTCCCGATGTGTTCAATGCCCTGTCGCTGGAAATGGCGGGGGAGCTGAACGACTATTTCGGCCGGCTGTACAATGATCGCCAGACCCGGGTCGTGGTGCTGCGCGGCGCGGGCCGGGCATTCTGCGCCGGGCTGGACATCAAGGACAGGAGCGAAAGCGACCGCTCGGCCGATCCCTATGGTGGCGGTTTCGGCTTCCAGGGCTTCCTGGCCGATGTCTACGTCAAGATGCGCCGCTGCCCGCAGCCGATCATAGCGCTGGTCCACGGTGCGGCCTGCGGCGGGGGCTTCGCCTTTGCCCTGGCATCCGACATCCGCATCGCCGGCGAGAGCGCGCGCATGAATGCGGCTTTCATCAAGATCGGCCTGTCCGCCTGCGACATGGGGGTGAGCTATTTCCTGCCGCGCCTGGTTGGCGGATCGGTGGCATCGGAACTGATGCTGACGGGCCGCTTCATCCATGCGCCGCGCGCGCTGGCGACCGGCCTGGTCAGCGAAGTGGTGCCCGACGAGCAGCTTGAAGCTGCGGCACAGCCCTATGTCGATGACCTGCTGGCAGCATCGCCGATGGGCCTGCGGATGACCAAGGAGGGGCTGAACCTGGCGATCGACGCACCCAGCCTGGAAGCTGCCATGGCGATCGAGAACCGCAACCAGCTGATGACGGCGGCCAGCCCCAACTTCGCCGAAGGGATGGCCGCCTTCATCGAGAAGCGCGCCCCGCAGTACAAGCCCGACTGATGACCTCCTGCGCCATGCCGCACCCCAGGTATCCGCACATCTTCTCGCCGCTCCGGCTTGGCCGGCAGCAGGTCAAGAACCGCATCATCATGGGTTCGATGCATTCGGGGCTGGAGGATGTGCCGGACGCTGGCAGGCTCCTGTCCGCCTACTTCGTGGAACGGGTGAAGGGCGGCGTCGGCATGATCATCACCGGCGGCATCACCCCGCACCCCAGCGGCGGCAAGGGTGCCAAGCTGACGGAGCCGGAGGAGGTGCCCATGCACCGCACGGTGACCGATGCGGTCCATGCCGCCGACCCGGAGGTGAAGATCTGCCTGCAGATCCTCCATTCCGGCCCGATCGCCCAGGTCGACGAACCGGTCGGCCCGTCGCCGGTCAAGTCGCGGATCGCCGCCCGCGCACCGGTCGAACTCGACGAAGCGGGGATCGAGGAACAGATCGCCGCTTTCGCCAATTGCGCCGCCCTGGCGCGCGAGGCGGGTTATGACGGGGTCGAGGTGATCGGCTCTGCCGGCTACCTCATTTCCACATTCCTCGTGGCCGCCACCAACCAGCGCACCGATGCCTGGGGCGGCAGCTGGGAAAACCGCATGCGCTTTGCCCTGGAAGTGGTGCGCAGGGTGCGCCAGGCGATCGGTCCGGACATGATCCTGATCTTCCGCATTGCCGCAATGGACATGTTGCAGGATGGCCTGGCCTGGGAGGAAATCGTCAGCCTGGCCAGGGCCCTGGAAGCCGAGGGCGTCGACGTGATCAGCACCCATTTCTGCTGGCACGAGAGCCAGGTGCCGACCATCGCCACCATGGTCCCGCGGGCAGCCTTTGCCGGCGTGACGGGCCGCCTGCGCAAGGAAGTGTCGATCCCGCTGATTACCAGCAATCGCATCAACATGCCCGATGTCGCCGAAGCCGTGCTGGCGCGCGGGGATGCCGACCTCATCTCCATGGCGCGGCCGATGCTTGCCGACCCCGAGCTGGTGAACAAGGCGCAGTCGGGCCGCGAGGACGAGATCAACACCTGCATCGCCTGCAACCAGGCGTGCCTGGACCATACCTTCACCGGGCAGATGGTCTCGTGCCTCGTCAATGCCCGTGCCTGCCGCGAGACAGAGATCACGATCAGCCCGGCCGGAACCAGCAGGCGGATTGCCGTGGTCGGCGCCGGTCCAGCAGGCCTTGCCTTTGCCACCATCGCCGCCGAACGCGGCCACAAGGTCACGCTGTTCGAAGCGTCAGAGGAAATCGGCGGCCAGTTCAACCTTGCCCGGCGCATCCCCGGCAAGGAGGAGTTTGACGAGACCCTGCGCTATTTCAACCGCATGATCAGCCTGCGCGGGGTGGACCTGCGCCTTGGCACCCGCGCCACGGCAACCATGCTGGCAGAAGGCGGCTATGACGAAATCATCCTGGCCACCGGCGTCACGCCGCGCACGCCGGACCTGCCGGGCATCGATCATCCGAAGGTCGTCAGCTATATCGACGTGATCACCGGCACGGCTCGGGTGGGGCAGAAGGTCGCCATCATGGGTGCCGGCGGGATCGGGTTCGACGTGGCCGAACTGATCACCCATGCGGGCAAGTCCGCCTCGCTCGACATCGACATATTCGCCCGCGAATGGGGCATCGATTTTGCCAACCACCCGCGCGGCGGCGTCACCGGGGTCGTGCCGGTCGTCGCCTCGAGCGGACGCGAGGTATGGCTGCTGCAACGCAAGGCCAGCATGGTCGGCAAGGGGCTGGGCAAGACGACCGGCTGGACACACCGCATCACCTTGCAACGCCGCGGCGTGCAGATGCTTGCTGCGGTCGATTACCTGGGGGTCGACGATGCCGGGCTGCACATCCGTGTCGACGGCGAGGCGCGCACCTTGCCGGTGGATACGGTGATCCTGTGCACCGGTCAGGAACCGGCCCGCGGTCTGTACGACGAACTGGCGGCCATTGGGCTGGATGCCCACCTGATCGGCGGCAGCTTCGAAGCATCCGAACTCGATGCCAAGCGCGCCATCCGCCAGGCCACCGAACTGGCAGTGGCTGTCTGATCGCTGCGCGCCTGTCCCGTCGATGGTGCGAAACGCCATCGTCTGCGCGATATTCGATGGCTGGACGATCCCCCAGGCAATTCCCGGGCGATCCTGCCTTGCGGGAACGGGTCCGATCTGGTCCAGTCCGTGAATGGGCTGAATGAATAGGCGGCTGCGGATGCCAAAGGCGGTATTGCCCTGCAGCTCGGCCCGCCCGATCAAACCAGCGTGGCCGCTTCCGCAATGGCCGCCAGGATAGCCAAAACAGGACTTGCCGACCGGTCCACCACAGGGCAAGATAATCAGCTAACCTATTTGGAGGATTATTGTGTCGTCACGTTATGCGTCATTTGCTGCCCTGAAGGTCAGCCTCGACCAGCACGTGCTGACCGTGTTGCTCGACAATCCGCCGCTCAATGCCATGACGCGCGAGGCGCACGAGGAACTGGGCCGCATCTGGGCTGTGGCCGGAGCCGACCCGGAAGTGCGCGTCATCGTCTTTACCGGCGGGGGTGACCGGGCCTTCTGCGCGGGCGGCGATCTTCAGCGAATGATCGAGAACTGGCCTGATCGCGGCGCCTGGCAGATCGGCATGGCAGAAGCGCGGGCCATCATCGTGGGGATGCTGGAATGCCCCAAGCCGGTGATCTCGCGCATCAACGGGCACGCCATGGGCCTGGGCGCCAGCCTGGCCCTGGCGGGCGACATCACGATCATCGTCGATGATGCCAAGCTGGGCGATTCCCATGTCGCGGTGGGATTGGCCACGGGCGATGGCGGGGCCCTGTTGTGGCCCAACCTCATCGGCCTGGTGGAAGCGCGGCGGCATCTCCTGTCCGGCAAGCCACTGTCGGGCGCGGAGGCAAAGGCAAAGGGGCTGGTTACCGAGGCAGTATCGCGCGATGCGCTGGATGCGGCGGTGCAGCAGTGGATCGACCTGTTCCTCGCGCAGTCACCCGAAGCGGTGCAGGCGAGCAAGCAGGCCCTGAACCTCGACATCCTCGACAAGGCCCGGAAGTACATGGACGAGATGCTGCGGCTGGAAACACTGTCGTGGCAATCGCAGAACCATCCCGAGGCGGTCCGCGCAATCCTCGAAAAGCGCCCCCCCAGCTTCACATGAGAATGATGAGAAACGGAAATCCCGATCATGTCTGACGAACTCGACCTTGGCGTCCTGGCCGAAAGCTTCAGCGAGTTTCTGGGCGCGGAATGGCCGCGCGAGAAGGCCGTGGCCTATGCCCGCGGCAATGCCAGCCATGCAGCGGACCTGTGGGAGCAGGTGGCAGAGCTCGGCTGGACGGCCCTGACCGCGTCCGAGGCGCATGGTGGCCTTGGCATGGGGGGAGCCGCGGCAGCGGCCTTGCACCAGGCCCTGGGAGCCGCGGCAACACCGCTGCCGATGCTGGGCACCACCCTTGCCATCGCCCTGGTCGAACAGGCCGGGACACAGGCCCAGGCAGAGGCCTTGCTGCCGGCCCTTGCCGACGGCTCGGAACGGGCGGCCGTCGCCCAGCCGGATGCCAGCGTCCTGAACGCGGACGGGCCCACGCTTGACGGTGTCGTGGCCGATGTCCTCGATGCACCCAGTGCCAGCCTGCTGCTGTTGCGGGCCACCCGTGCGGGCAGTCCCGTGTGGCTTGCCCTGCCCGCCTCGGCTGAAGGGGTCTCGATCGAACGCACGCTGCTGGCCGATACCACGCGCTCGCTTGGCACGGTGGTGCTGGAGGGCGTGCAGGCAAGCTCTGCCCAGGTGCTCGCCCCCGCCGATCCGGCCTTGCTCGATGACGAACTGCTGCGCCTCGCCTGCATCGCGCTGGCTGCCGATGCGCTTGGCGGCGGGGAAGCCGTGCTTCTCGCAACGATCGAATACATGAAGGTGCGCGAGCAGTTCGGCCGCGTCATCGGGTCGTTCCAGGCGCTGAAGCACAGGGTTGCCGGTCACAAGGCCGCGATCGAGGCAAGCCGCGGGCTGATTGCCCATGCCGTGGGCCTTGGCGCTGGCGATCCCGGGGCCCTGCTGGCGGCACTGACGGCCAAGCAGCACATCACCCGGACCATGGCCGAAATCGCCCGCGACTGTATCCAGCTTCACGGCGGGGTCGGGTTCACGTCGGAATATGTGCCGCACATCTATCTCAAGCGCACCAAGCTCAACGAGGCCCTGTTCGGCACCCGCAGCGTGCTCCTCGACCGCATTGCAGACATCCTGGAGGCCGCGTGATGAGCAGGACCTACGACATCCTCGGCAAGGTGGGCGACGAACAGGCCTTCCGGCAGGAACTTCGCGACTGGCTTGCCGACAAGCTGCCGAAGGACTGGCGCACCAGGTGGCAGGCGGTCCGCCACAAGGAACTGAAGTCGCAAGTCGTGGCGTGGCTGGAAGAGCGGCGCAAGGTCGGCCTCGGGACGCCGCACTGGCCCAGGGAATGGGGCGGCCCCGGCCTGCCTTTTGCCTATCAGATCATGGTCTACGAGGAGTTCTCGCGCGCTGACGCGCCCGAGGTTGAAACCTTCACCATCTCGCTGTTCCACACCCCTGCCACCCTGTTCGAGCACGGCACCCAGGCGCAGAAGGACAGGTACCTGTCGGGCATTACCCATGGCACGGACATCTGGTGCCAGGGCTTTTCGGAACCCGGCGCCGGCTCTGACCTTGCCTCCCTGCGCACCAGCGCCCGGCGCGAAGGGGACCATTACGTGGTCAACGGCCAGAAGATCTGGTCTTCGGGCGCCCTGGAGGCCGATTACTGCCTGCTGCTTGCCCGCACCGATCCCAACGGCAAGCGCAAGCATGACGGGATCTCCTATTTCATTCTCGACATGAAGAGCCCCGGCGTGGAAGTGCGCCCGATCAACCAGATCACCGGCGAAGCGCATTTTGCGGAAATCTTCATGGACGATGTGAAGATCCCCGTCGAAAACCTGATCGGAGAGGAAGGCAACGGCTGGAACATTGCCCAGTCCACCCTGTCGACCGAACGCGGCCTGCTCATCTTCGGTGAAGTGGAACGCCTCGCACGCTCGTTCAAGCTGGATGGCGAGGATGCACGCGACAGCTGGATGCGCGACGTGCAGTTCCGCCGCGAATATGCGGCGCTCTACGGCGAATTGCAGACGGTAAGGCTGATGATCCGCCAGCTCCTCATCGAGCTGGAAGCCAATCCCGACAAGGCATCGCCAACCCTGCCAACCTACATCAAGCTGACCTGGGGTCCGTTCCTCCAGCGCTATACCGAGTTCCTGCTGCGGGCCGAGGGGCTGGAAACGCAGAAGTGGCAGCCCGCCATTCCGGGCACGGGCCACAGCAGCCGGCTGCGCATGAATGACTTCCTCAACAGCTATGGCTGGACGATCGCCGGAGGGTCGAACGAGATCATGCGAAACATCATTTCGGAGAGAATACTGGGCCTGCCAAAAGGGTAGGCCAGCCTGCCCCAGCCCGGCGAAAGAGCATCGGGCGGGGTTCAACGGGAGACTGCCATGCAAGCCGATACAGCCGACAAGGCCGGGCGACGGAGCTTCTACAGCCTGGTCATCCCGTTGATGATCGCAGAGCTCGTCGCCGCGCTCGAACTGACCATGATCTACGCGGCCATGCGTAGCCTGGTGGCGGATTTCGGTGGCACCACGCAGGCAGGTTGGCTGGTGACCTCCTTCATGCTTTCATCCGCAGCGGGCGCGGCCATGTTCGGAAGGCTGGGAGACCTGCTGGGACGGCGCAACATCCTGCTCTGGGTCCTGGCCCTGTCCACGCTAGGCTCCGCCATCAGCAGCGTCACCCGCGAACTCGAATGGCTGATCCTGGGGCGGACCCTGCAGGGCTTCGCGGGCGCGATTGTCCCGCTGTGTTTCGGCATGATCCGCGAACGGGTCAGCCATGACCGCGTATCGCTGGGCATAGGCCTGATTGCCTCCACCGTGACAATCGCCTCTGCATCGGGGCTGGTGATCGGCGGCCTGATCATCGACCATGCCGACTGGACCATGATCTTCAAGATTTCGACCGGCCTGGGGGTGGTCGCCTTCCTCACCGTCCTGCTGTTCATCGGCAAGGACAAGCTTATGGACAGCGCCGGCGTGCTGCAGGACCTTCTTGGCGGTCTCTTGTTCATCCCGGCCGTTGTCGGGCTTCTGCTGGGCATCACGAACAGCGCCCGGCATGGCCTGTTCGACACGACATCGCTGGCATGGTTTGCAGGCGGCGCGGTGTGCCTGGGTGCATGGATCTGGCGGGAACTGAGCGTCGAGAACCCGCTGCTTGACGTAAGGCTGCTGGCCCGGCCGGAAATTGCCTGGCCCAACATCATGATGGTGTTCGTGGCCCTGGGGGTTTACCAGGGCGGCCACCTGATGGCGCTGTTCGGGCAGCAACCGGTGTCGACCGGCGTCGGCCTCGGCCTGACGGCCACGATGGCGGGCTTCCTGCTGTTTCCGGCAAACATCCTCGCCGGCTTTGCCGCCCCTTTCGCCGCATCGGCCGCAAACCGCTTTGGCCCCCGCAATCTCGCGCGCCTGGGATGCGCCATGATGTGTGGCGCGTTCACCCTGCTGGTGTTCTTCAACGACAATGTGACCGTGGTCATCCTGCTGATGATCCTGCAGGGCGTGGGGCTTGGCATTGCCTATGTCATCACCCCCATCATCATCATCCATGCCACGCCGGCTGACCGGGCAAGCGAGGCGAGCGGCATGATGGCCGTGATCCGGTCAACCGCCATGGCGATCGGCGCGCAGACCGTTGCCACCCTGCTGGCGACCGGTGGAGGCGATCACGGAGGGGGACAGGGGAGCGCCTTTCCCGACGAGGCGGCATATCAGACGGCCTTCCTCTATGTGGCAGGCACGGCCTTCATCGCGCTGCTGCTGTGCCAGATGCTGCCCAAAGCGCTGACACCTATGCCCGATGGCAAGCCG
Source organism: uncultured Sphingomonadaceae bacterium (assembly GCA_964612175.1). Classification (GTDB taxonomy): domain Bacteria; phylum Pseudomonadota; class Alphaproteobacteria; order Sphingomonadales; family Sphingomonadaceae; genus Alteraurantiacibacter. Next base: position 22,526 of record CAZTED010000003.1, on the reverse strand, counting down.
GCAGGGTCGCACTGAATGCCGTATGGCGGGCAGCTGAAAAGGAGCATGCGATGGCCCTGAGCAAAGTTTTCGAACCGCTCAAGCTCGGCCCGGTGGAAGTGCCCAACCGCGTGGTCCGCACGGCACATGGCGGGCTGGAAATGGCCCCGCGGATGACGGACGATTACATCGCCTATCACGCCCGGCGCGGCAAAGGCGGTTGCGGCCTCACCATTCTTGGCGCGGCCAGTGTACACCCGTCGAGCCAGCTTTATCCCATGGGACTGTTCTACGATGGGATAGTGGAAGATTACCGTCGACTGATGGCCGCCTGCAGTCCTTCGCCGATGAAAGTCTTTGCCCAATTGTGGCACGGCGGGAATCTCTATCCGGCCTATGACGGCGGTCCGGGCTGGGCCGTTTCGGACGTTCCGGGCATGATGGGCATGGTCGGCCGCCGGATGGACCAGGCGATGATCGAGGAATTGATTGGTGCCTACGCCCAATGCGCGATCAATGCACGCGACGGCGGATTGCACGGGGTCGAAGTCCACGCCGCCCACGGCTATCTGCCTCAGCAGTTTCTGTCCGAAGTCTATAACGACCGTGCTGATCAATGGGGCGGCAGCTTCGAGAACCGGATCCGCTTCCTTCTGGAAGTCATGCGAGCGGTACGCAGCGCAGTGGGGGCGGACATGGCAATCGGAGTGCGGCTGGCCGCGAGCGACATGCCAGGCGGTGTCGATGTTGCAGCAAACCGGCAGGTTCTTGAGGCACTCCAGGCGGAAAACCTAATCGACTATGTCAACGTGTCGAAGGGGGATTACTTCCGGATCGACACCATGGTCGGCGCGATGCAGAACCCGACCGGCTATGAAGTGCCTTCATCGGGTGAAATCGCCGCTGCGGCTACCGTGCCGCGCCTGCTGGCGGGGCGCTTCCGCACACTCGATGATGCCGAACAATTGCTGCGCGACGGCACGGCCGATCTGGTGTCAATGGTGCGCGCCCAGATTGCCGATCCCGATCTGGTGAACAAGACCCGCGAAGGCCGTGCGCTGGAAGTGCGGCCATGCATCGGATGCAATCAGCAGTTTCGCGGCGGTCGCTGGGGTTGTGCGGTCAATGCCGCGGCGGGGATAGAATCAGGTTATGACGAAGACCTGATCACACCCACCACGGCCCCTCGGAAAGTGCTGGTCATCGGCGGTGGCCCGGCAGGCATGGAAGCCGCGCGGGTGGCGGCGCTGAAAGGCCACAAGGTTGTGCTGTGCGAAGCCCTTCCAACGCTTGGCGGCACGCTCGATATCGCGCAGCGCGCGCCTCACAGTGCCGGGTTCGGCGACATTGCCCAGTGGCTGGAACAGGAGGTCTATCGGCTTGGGGTCGAGGTCCGGCTCAGCACTTATGTCGAAGCCGATGATGTGGCAGCGGAGATGGCCGATCATGTGATCGTTGCGACCGGCTCTGTCGCGCGCATGGATGGCATGCAGCATACGTTCCCGACCCAACGGGTGCCAGGGGTCGACCTGCCCCATGTCCTGTCGACGTCCGAACTGCTGCGCCCTTCCGGCAGCACCCCGCACGCCTTGGGCAAGACAGCGCTGGTGCTCGATGCCGTGGGCGATTTTGAGGGCCTTGCCGCTACCGAGTACCTGTTGGCCCAAGGCCTTGCCGTAACCTATGTGACCGCCGGCGCGGCGCTGGCCGAACGCAACGAACGCAGCCTGACCGCGTGGGAACGGTTCCTGCAACTGGGTGGATTTACCCTCCTCATACGCCATCACTTGGTGGAAATCAGGCCCGGAGAGGCCGTAGTCCGGCCCTATCTGGGCGCAATGCAGCAATTGCAGACCGTGGCGGCCGATACCGTAGTGCTGATCACCCCCAATAAGCCCAACCGCGAAATCCACGAGGCCCTGGCCCCCCACCGTGACCATGTGACGATCATTGGCGATGCACGCCAGCCCCGCGACCTGCTGCGCGCGATCTGGGAAGGCCATGCCGCGGCAAGGGCCATCGCATGACCAACACGGCACTTGCAGACCGGCTCGCGATCCATGAGTTGCTGGGGCTTTACGGCCACATCATCGACGCTGCCCAGTGGCACCGGCTGGACGAACTGTTCACCGATGACATTCTGTTCGACGCATCCGCATTCGATGGCGTAGCCGTGTCCAAGGGGCTTGCAGCCCTGCAAGACTATTGGTCGGCACCGGATACGCCCCACCCGTTTGCCCACCACGCCACCAATATCGTGATCAACATGCTGACGACCGATCGGGCAGAGGTTCTGTCCAAAGGCATCGGGGTCGGCAGAAAGGGCCGTGTGGGCAGCGTGACCTATCTGGATATCCTTCGCAAGGAACCGATCGGATGGCGGATCGCGCATCGGATCGCCCGACCGCGAAGTGACTGATTCAGCCGAGGCGGCCTCTCAGAAGACGTTCCTCTCTGTTGCAGCCACGGCCTTTCACGCGCTTCTGCTGTGCCAGATGCTGCCCAGGAAGCGGGCTCAGGAGACCTGACGCCGGACCCGGCTAGGCTTCGTCGGCCTGCGGAGGCTTGCTGACCGGGGGATGGAACACGGCGGTCACCGGCGCAAAGCGAGGGGGCCTACCATCGCGCTTGGCCGCCATCGCCTCGGCAAAATCGGCCCCCGCGAATGTTTCCTTCATCAGGTCATGCGAACTGGCCCGGGCGGATTCGAAATCCTGCTGCCGGGCTGCGCGGAGCTGGCGCTTCATCATGGCGAAGCTTGACGGTGCATTGGCCGCCATCGAACGGGCATAGGCAAAGGCAGCATCGGCAAAGCCATCGGTGGGCAGCACCTGCGAAACCAGCCCCTTGGCATAGGCTTCCCCGGCATCCAGCCGCCGTGCGCCAAACAGCAGGTCCGCGGCATTACCTGGCCCCATCAGCCGGGACAGCGACCAGGCAAGGCCCCCTTCGGCGCACAGGCCAAGCCTGGCAAAGGGCGCCACGAAGAAGGCATCCTGCGCCGCGATCCGGATGTCCGCCGCACAGACCATGGCCAGGCCAATGCCGGCACAGGCGCCATGGACGGCGGCGATCACCGGCTTTGGCAGCAGCATCAGCCCGTCATAGCGCAGGCCGTCAGAGCCGCTGTTGGGCGCATCAGGCGCGGCCGATAGCTCGTCCAGCACCTGCATGTCGGCCCCGGCGCAAAAGCCGCGCCCGGCTCCGCTCAACAGGATCACCCGCACCTGCGGATCGAGGCCGGCCCGCGAGAAGGCCTCGGTCAGCCCGCGCGACATTTCGCCGTTGGACGCATTGAGCCTGTCGGGCCGGTTCAGGGTAATCCGTGCCACGCCGTCGCTGACGGCGTAAAGGACCGCTGCTGTCTCTGTCGCGCTCACCAGCCGGCCATGTCCGCTGCCCGCAGCCGGTGGCGCGAGGGCGATCCCAGCCAGGCCCAGTTGTGCATGGCCCGCTTCATGTAGAGGTGGGTGTCATGCTCCCAGGTGAAGCCGATGCCGCCATGGGCTTCCACCATGTCGCGGGTGACCTGCAGGTAGGTGTCTGCCAGGTGGGCCTTGGCCTGCGATGCCGCGTGCGAGGATTTCTCGGGAATGGCGTCCCAGGCATGGGCCGCATACCAGTACAACCCGCGTGATGGCTCGGTTGCCAGCGCCATGGCCACCAGCTGGTAGCGCAGCCCCTGGAACCCCGCGATCGGCTGGCCATACTGCTCGCGCATCTTGGCATAGTCGACCGACATGGCCACGCAGTGCTCCGCCCCGCCAAAGGCGTCTGCCGCCAGCAATACGGCTGCGGCATCCAGCAGTCGGGTCGTGATCTCCTGCCCTTGTGGCAGGAGTTCGGCCGCCGCGCCGTCGAAAGTCACCGTGTCGAGCGGCCGGGTCCGGTCAGCACTGTCGATCCGGGTCGCGGTGAAGGCGGCCCCTTTCTCGACCAGGGCCAGCCCTTCGGCGGTCCCGACGACGATCACATCGGCTTCGGCGGCATTGGGAACCATGGTCTTGACCCCTGCCAGGCTGGCGCCGGACAGGGTCCAGTCGGCCGGCATCCATCCGCCCTTGCCCTCGCAAAGGGCAACCGTGCCGAGGATTTCCCCGCTGGCGAGCAGGGGCAGCCATTTCGCCTTCTGCGCTTCGGACCCGCCCAGCGCGATCGCCAGTGCCGCCAGCACGTGACCCAGGAATGGAACCGGTGCGACCGCCTTGCCAAGCGCCTCTGCCACGATCGCCAGATCGATCAGTTCCAGCCCCAGGCCGCCATGCTCTTCGGGAACCATGATTGCCGGCACGCCCATCTCGCATAGCGCTGCCCACAGTTCGCTGTCGAACTGCGCATCGCCGGGCGTATCGAAGATCTTGTGCACGCGCAGCGGATCGCACCTGTCACGCAGCAGGTTCGTCACGCTGTCGACCAGCGCCAGCTGCTCTTCGGAAAGCAGGAAATTCATGCCGCGCCTCCCGCGCTCTTGTCCCGCGGCAGGCCAAGGCTGCGCTCCGCGATGATGTTGCGCTGGATGTTGGATGTGCCGCCGGCAATCGACATGGACAGGGAAATCATGAACCGTTCGATCCATTTCAGGCGTTCGCCGCCCATGTCGACAAAGTCGTTCTCGATGATGTCGCGGGCCAGCTTGGAAATCCGCCCGGCCAGATCGGTCATGTAGAGTTTGGGCATGGTCTGGAAAGCGCCCACTTCGCGCTCATGCACATCGTGCGATGTGGCGCGATAGGTCGAATAGGTCAGGCTCATCAGCTGGCCTTCAATGGCGGCCAGTTCCTCGCGGATGCGCGGGTTGCGGATCGCCGGGACGCCATCGATCTCGACTTCCCTGGCCAGTTTCAGAAGGTCGCGGAACATCGACAGGCTCCACGTCATCGTGGCGATACCGGACCGTTCGTGCTTCAGGGTGGAGCGGGTGACGTTCCAGCCCTTGCCGCGCTCGCCCACCAGCATGTCGGCCGGGGTCTCTACATTATCGAAGAATACCTCGCTGAATTCGCGCTGGCGGGTCATCTGTTCCAGCGGGCGGACCGTGACACCGGGCTGGCGGATATCGACCAGCAGGTAGGATATCCCGGCGTGCTTCGGGGCATCCGGCTCGGTGCGGACCAGGCAGAACATGTGCGTGGCCTTGTGGGCATGGCTGGTCCAGATCTTCTGGCCGTTGATGATCCATTTGCTGCCGTCAGCCGAAAGCTCGGCCCGGGTCCGCAACGATGCAAGGTCGGACCCGGCGTTTGGTTCGGAAAAGCCCTGCGCCCAGACGATATCGCCGCGCAAGGTTGGAGCGATCCACTTCTGCTTCTGCTCCTCTGTCCCCCATTCCAGCAACGTGGGAACGACCAGCCCGTTGCCGGGAATCCGCCCTGAAGGCGCGCGGGCCCTGGTCAGTTCCTCCCGGATGATCTCCGCCTTGGCGACATCGGCCGGCTGTTCGGATCCGCCATAGGCGCGCGGAATGCTGCGGTGCATGTAGCCGCGCTCGATGGCCGCAAGCACGAATGCCCGCTCGTTCTCGTGCGATTTCAGGTTGCCGTCGGCAGGCGGCCAGTGCGCCTTGATGAAGTCCCGCACCTCCTGCCGGAAGGCATCGAACGCGCTGCCGAAGCCCAGTTCCATCGATCAATCCTCTAGATTATTCTCGGACCGACTCAAAACCGGTTGCCGGGCCAAGTCAAGCCTTAATCCTGTAACTGATTAAGCGAGATCGAGGCGCACGGCCGGCAATTTGGCAAAACCGCCATTCTCAGGCGTTTAGTCATATTGACATTTTTTGACTGAATGTCAGAACAGGGCCGATAACAGGAGATAACGATGCCGCTGCCACTTGTTCCGATCCCGGAAAACGTGCCGCCCGAACTGGTCGTGGATTTCGATTTCTTTGCACTGGACCAGCTTGGCAAGGAGGACATCCAGCTGGCCTGGGCAACCCTGCATGACGGGCCGGACATTGTCTGGACGCCGCACAATGGCGGACACTGGATCGCCACCCGCGGCGAAGACTTTGACGTGATGCAGCTGGATCACGAGCACTTCAGCCACCGGAACTTCAACCTGCCGCGCAACGAGATGGACCAGTACTCGCTGCCGCTGGGGCTGGACCCGCCAGCCCACACGCCATTCCGCCGGGCCATCATGCCCGCCTTCCAGCCGCGCACGATCAAGAAGCTGGAAGCTGTCGCGCGCGAAACTGCCCAGGCCCTGGTCGCGCAGATCGCACCGCGCGGCGAATGCGAGTTCATCGAGGACTTTGCCAAGGTCCTGCCGATCAACGTGTTCCTCGGGATGGTGGATCTCCCGCTCGAACATCGCAGCTTCCTGCTTGAATGGGCCGAAGTGGCCGTGCGGTCGCCGGACCTGCCCAAGCGGCTGGAAGTCCACCGCAAGATGCGTGAATACCTGACGCCCTTCATCGATGCGCGGATGGCCCAGCCCGGCGAGGATGTGCTCAGCATGGTCATCACCAGCGACATCGGGGGACGCCCGCCATCGCGCGACGAGGTGTTTGGCATGTCGGTCCTGCTGCTGTTCGGCGGTCTGGATACGGTGGCATCGCAGCTTGGCTTCATTACCCTGCACCTCGCGCGCAATCCGCAGCACCGCCGCGAACTGATCGAGCAGCCGGAGATCCGCGCACGCGCGACCGAAGAGCTGCTGCGCCGGTATGGCCTGCCCAATACGTCCCGCGTGCTGACGCAGGACTACCAGTACAAGGGTATCAGCTTCCGCAAGGGCGACATGATCCAGCTGCCCAAGTGCCTCTATGGCCTCGATGATCGTAAGAACGCCGATCCCGCAACGGTCGATTTCCACCGCAAGCCTTCCGAAGTGAAGCACGCAGCCTTCGGCGGCGGCCCCCACGTCTGCCCCGGGGCGGTCCTCGCACGGCGCGAAATCATGGTCTTCATGGACGAATGGCTGCCCGCTATACCCGATTTCGCAATCGATCCGGACAAGCCGCTGGTCATGAAGTCCGGGCCGGTCAACGGCGTGCTCGCCCTGCCGCTGAAGTGGCAGGCCTGAAGCGGCACGCTCCAGAGCCGAAAGCCAACCTGCCGACAAGAGAACACAACGATCACATCATCCGGGCTGGAGAGGAACACATGACGGCGCTGCCTGTACTTGAAGACCTTGCTGACGCGAGCTTCGATCCCTTCCAGGTCGAGAAGCTGTCGACCGGCAATTGCCCCGATCCCTATCCGCGCATCCACGAGCTGATGCAGCAGGGCAGTGTCGTCCAGGGCAGCTACCGGTCCCAGTTCACCGACGTGAAGGACGTCCAGCACGGCGATCTGCCGCAGGTCATGGTGCTGGGCTACGACGCGGTGATGCATGTCCTGACGCACCCCGAAATCTTCACCAACCGCGAAGCCTTCATGCCCAGCCTGGGAAAGGCCTTCGGCGAGACCGTGACAGTCATGGATGCGCCCGAGCACACCCGCTATCGCAAGATCTTCCAGAAGGCCTTCCTGCCGCAGGTCGTGGCAAAATGGGGGGAAACCGTGGTCGATCCGGTGGTCAACCGGCTGATGGCGGCGTTCATCCACACCGGCCATGCAGACCTTGTTGAACAGTTCACCCACCATTACCCCTTCCAGGTGATCTATGCCCAGGTCGAGCTGGAGCCTGCACAGGCCCCGGTCTTCCACAAGCTGGCAATCGCCCAGCTGCTGTCCGCCATCGGCGCGCCGCAGGGTGCCGAGGCGACTGCCAAGCTGGGGACCTTCTTCGGCGAGCTGCTGGCGCTCCGTCGCAAAAATCCGGGCACCGACCTGATCAGCCACCTCGCCACGGTCGAGGCGGACGGGGAACGCCTGCCCGATAACGTGCTGATCTCCTTCCTGCGGCAGCTGATGAATGCCGGCGGCGACACCACTTTCCGTGGCACCAGTGCCCTGCTCACCGGCCTCCTGACCAATACCGACCAGCTGGACGCAGTCCGCGCCGACCGCAGCCTGATCGCCCAGGCGATCGAAGAGGCCCTGCGCTGGGAAGGGCCGGTAGCCTCCACCTATCGCTATGCCATCCAGGATACCGAGATCGACGGCGTCGCCATCCCCAGGGGGACATTCATCAATGTGGTGCTGGCATCGGCCAATCGCGATCCGCGCAAGTTCGAGAACCCCGACAGGTTCGACATCTTCCGCGAGCGCAAGCACCGCTCCATGGCCTTTGCCAGCGGGCCGCACCTGTGCATCGGCCAGCACCTTGCAAGGGTGGAAATGACCCGTGCGCTGAACGCCCTGCTGGACAAGCTGCCCAACCTGCGGCTTGATGCAGACAAGCCGGCACCACAGCTGATCGGCCACATCCTGCGCTCGCCCGAACACATCTGGGTGCGCTTCGATACCTGAAGGATGCGATGATGAAGCAATGGATGTGCATGAACTGCGGCTGGGTCTATGATCAGGCGCTGGGCGATCCGATGGGTGACATCGCACCCGGAACTGCGTGGGAGGATATTCCGGACGACTGGAAATGCCCGGAATGCGGGGCAATGAAGGCGGATTTCGACATGGTCGAGATCTGATCCTGCCGGCAGGCACTGACTGGAGCGGGGGGGGCGGACGGACCATGCAATTGCCAGGCGATATTGCGGACCTGACCCCGGAATGGCTGACCGGGCTGCTGGCAAGGCAGGAGCCGGGCATCGTCGTCGATTCCCTGTCGATCGTCGACGTGCAGCACGGCGCCTGTACCAAGGTCCGGCTGGCCGCGCGCACCAACCGCAACGACTTCCCATCCAGCCTGATGATGAAGGTGGGCTTCGAACCCCACAGTGACGCCATGCGCATGATGCATGTCAACGAATACCACGCCTATGCCGATCTCCTGCCCACGGTCGATCTCAATGCGCCCCGCTGCTTCGGGGCCGTGCGCGACGATGAAGGGCGGGCGCTGGTGGTGCTGGAAGACCTGTGCCTGCGCGACGTCGAATTCCTCACCTTGCAGAAGCCGGTGGGGTTCGATCTGGCAAAGGGATTCCTCGAAGGCCTGGCCAGCCTCCACGCGCGCTGGTGGAACGCGCCCGATCTCGACACCCGCTTCGGCTGGGTGCCCGATACCGGTGAGGAAGCCCTGGCCCACTACTTCAACCTGCTCGACACCCCGGAGCATTTCCGGCGCTATGCCACGTCCCCGCGTGGCGCAGCCATGCCCCGCATGCTGCTCGATCCGGAGCGCATCCATGCAGCGCATGTGGCCATGTCAGCGGCCCACCGGTCAGAGAACATGGCCATGGTCATCAATCACGGCGACATGCACCTGGGCAACCTCTACCTTGATGCCGATGGCACGCCGGGCTTCCTCGATATGCAGCCGCGCCGGGGGGCATGGTCGATCGACGTCAGCTATTTCCTGATCGCCGGCCTTGATGTGGCCGACCGTCGGCGCTGGGAAGGCGCCCTGCTGCAGCATTACCTGCACTGTCTGGCCGGCCATGGCGTGGAGCCACCGCCCTTCGATGCCGCCTTCGCTGCCTATCGCCGGGACGTTGTCTGGGGCCTGCTGATCTGGCTTCTCAACAGCTCGAAATTCCAGACCGAAGCGAACAACACGGCAGCGGCAACGCGGTTTGGCATGGCCATGCTCGATCTCGATACCTTTGCCGTGCTGGGGGTGTGAACAGGAAAGGATGAAAGCCATGAACCGGACAATTCTGGTGACCGGTTCGGCCAGCGGCATCGGCCAGGCCACGGCCGCGCTTTTGCGATCGCGCGGCGTGGCGGTTATCGGGCTGGACCTCGCCAATGCGGAGATCATGGCCGACCTCGCGACTGTACAGGGACGCAGCAAGGCCGTGGCCGAAGCCACGGACCTGTGTGGCGGCAAGCTGGATGGCGTGATCGCCTGCGCCGGGGTGGTCAGCGAAGATGTCCAGGCGATGGTGGCGGTGAACTATTTCGGCACGCTGGCCATAGTCGAAGGGATGCGCCCTGCCCTGCTGGCCTCAGATGCCCCGCGGGTGGCGATCGTCAGTTCCTCTGCCGCGATCCTGCCCAGCCACCAGCCGCTCGTCGAAGCCTGCCTGGCGGGCGACGAGGTGGCCGCGGTTGGCATAGCGCAGGATGGTGGTGTCGGGCTGACCTATGCTTCCACCAAGCTGGCACTGAGCCGGTGGATCCGCCGCACGGCCGTGCTGCCGCAGTGGGCCGGGGCCGGAATCCTGATGAACGGCATTGCGCCCGGAACGGTGCTTACGCCCATGACCGCGCCCATCCTTGCCACGGCAGAAGGGCGCGCAACGCTGGAACAGGCAACCCCTATCGCCGTCAGCCAATTTGCCGGACCGCAGGACATTGCCCCGCTGCTGGCCTTCGTCGCCAGCCCCGATTGCCGCTACATGGTCGGGCAGACCATCTTCATCAATGGTGGCATGGATGTGATCCTGCGCGGCGATGCCTGCATCTGATCCGGCCGGCAGGCCATGATGCGGGGATGAAGGACCGGGCCTTGCATCCTTGCGCTTCGATCACACGATTTCGGCGATCACCGTGCCCACTTCGTAGGTTTCGCCAACGACCCCGATGATCCTGAGCGTGCCGGTGGCGGGGCTGTCGACCTCGTTGGTCGACTTGTCGCTTTCAAGCGAATAGAGCGGCTGGCCTTCGGTGACCTGAGCGCCATCCTCGAACAGCCATTCGGCCAGCACGCCCTCGTTCATCGAAAAGCCGATTTTCGGAATCGTAACTTCGAATGCCACCTCTGGCCTCCCTAGCTTGCAAGATCTCTGATGGCCGCAAGGATGCGATCAGCATCGGGCGCATAGGCGGCTTCAAGCGGACGGGAATAGGGAACCGCGGAGTAGGCGCCCCCCAGCCGCTTGACCGGCTTTTTCAGCTCGCCGAACAGCTCCTCGCTGATGACGGCCGCAATCTCGGCACCCAGCCCGTGCTCCTTCACTGCCTCGTGAGCGATGAGGACGCGGCCTGTCTTTCGCGCCGACGCCAGCACGGTTTCCCGGTCCCACGGCGCCAGGGTGCGCAGGTCGATGACCTCCACCGAAATGCCCTCCTGTGCCGCCTTGGCCGCCGCCTGCCGCGCCTCCATGGCGATGCGGGCATAGGAGATCACCGTAACATCCGTGCCCTCCACCTGGACCGCGGCCTTGCCAAGGGGCACGCGGTGGCTGGTATCCGGAAACTCGAATGCCATCGGCGTAAAGTAGGTCGGCAGGTTCTCGATGAAGATCACCGGATCGGGATCATCGATTGCCGCGCGCAGCAGGCCATAGGCGTCTTCCGGGGTCGACGCGGCGCATACCTTGATGCCGGCCGTGTGCGCAAACCACGCTTCCAGATAGTCGCAGTGCTGCCCACCCGAACCGAAGCCGAGGCCCGTCATGGTGCGGATCACGATCGGAACGCTGGTCTGGCCACCAGACATGAACCGCAGCTTGGCCGCGTGGTTCACGATCATGTCCATCGCCACCGTGGTGAAGTTCATCAGCATGATCTCGGCCACCGGCTTGTAGCCGGCAAGGCTGGCGCCGATGGCCGCGCCCATGATCGCCTGTTCGGAAATCGGCGTCGAACGGACGCGTTCCTCGCCAAAGGTAGTGGACAGGCCCTTGGTGATCTTGACGATGCCGCCGCCTTCCGCGTCGCCGATATCCTCGCCCAGGGTAATCACCTTGGGGTCTTCGGCAAGCGCATCGTGATAGGCCTTGGAAATCGCCGCCAGGATGGAGATGGTGGGCTTTGCCGCCTTTTGTGCCTCGCTCATGCCGCGATCTCCTTTTCGAAGACATCGAACCGCAGGTCATCGGGCTCTGGCCACGGCGATGCGAGGGCAAACTCGATCGCATCGTCTATCTCGCGCTCGATCCCGGCCTCAAGGGCCGCGAGCTCCTCTTCCGTCGCGATGCGATCGGCGATCAGACGGGCGCGCAGCCGGGGCACGGGGTCGGCCGCCATCGCCGCCGCCTTCTGTTCGGGCGGCATGTAGCTGTCATCATCGCCGAAGTTGTGGCCGAAGAAGCGGAAGGTCATCGCCTCGATCAGGGTCGGCCCTTCACCCGCGCGCGCGCGGGCCACAGCCTCGGCAAAGGCGGAGTACATGGCCTCGGGATCGTTGCCGTCCACCCGCACGCCCGGCATGGCGTAACCATCCGCCCGGCGGGCGACGTTCTGGCCGGCGGTCATCTTCTCGAAGGTGGTATGCTCGGCAAACAGGTTGTTCTGGCACACGAAGATCGTGGGCAGGTTCCAGACCGAGGCAAGGTTCATCGCTTCGTGGATCGCACCGATATTCGAGGCGCCATCGCCGAAAGTGCAGACCGATACCCGGTCGCTCTTGTCCAGCTGCGCAGCCCAGGCAAGGCCATTGGCGATCGGCGCGGACGATCCGACGATGCCGGTGGTAACCATGATCCCCTTCTTCGGATAGGTCAGGTGCATCGGGCCGCCCTTGCCCTTGCACGATCCGGTAGTCCGGCCGGCCAGTTCGGCCCACAGTTCGCGCAAGGGAAAGCCCTTGCCGAGCATGTCATGGATGCCACGGTAGATGGTGCACAGCGTATCATCATCGCGCAGCAGCGAACCCATCACGGACGGGATGATCTCCTGGCCGCGATAGGAGTAATAGACCATGGCGATCTGGCCCGAGAGGATGACCTTGCGAGCGCGCTCGTCATTGGCCTTCAGCAAGGCAGCGCGCTTGTAGATGTCCAGCAACACTGCGGAATCTGCGACAAACTGCTTGTCGGGCATCGAACCTCTCCCCGTTCAGAAATGAACTTAATGATCTAAAGGATAAGTTTGCAGTTGCTGCGGCCTAAGGCAAGTCTTTTCAGTTCAGCAGGTCGACCAGCATTTCCGGCCCCACCTGCTCCAGCCAGACCTGCCCTGCGGCGACCATGTGCCGCTTCCAGTGCGCTTCGGCTTCATCCCCGTCCTTCGCCTCGATCAGGTCAACCAGCTTCACGCAGGATTTCAGGCCATAGTTACGCTGCCGCTGCTGCGCCCGCTCGTCCAGTTCGGTCTGTTTGCGGGCCGCAAGCGCCAGGTGGCCGTCGACCAGCGCCCGCAGGGCCTGGGAGAAGATGTTGAGCGTCTTGTTGCCGGACAGTTCGATCATCAGGTGATGGAAATCGGCAACCTTGATGGCGAAGGCATGGCGATCCCTGGCGTGGTTCATTTCCACTTCGATGAACCGGCGCAGGATCGGCACCGCAACCTCGCTGTTGCGCTCTGCCACAAGCCGCGCGGCCGGCGGCTCGATCAGGGTGCGCATCTCATAGAGGTCGCCAATGGTCACATGGTTGGCCTGCAGGGCAATGCCGGCGGCGCGGCGGATCATCTCGAAATTGGGGGAACTGACCCGCGCACCGCCGCGCGCCCCGCGCACGACCGTTACAAGGCCTTCGGATTCCAGGATGCGGACCGCTTCGCGGATGGTCGGCCGGGAAACACCGAACTCGTCGATCAGGCGCGATTCGGCGGGCAGCGTATCTCCGTCACTCAGTTCACCGCGGATGATGGCGTTGCGGATCTGCCTTGCAACCAGTTCGGCTGCCTTGGGGACACGCACGGCCTCGGCATTGGTCCTGCCGCCGCCGGCGCCGATGGAAAATGAATCAGACAATTGATATTCCTTGCTACAAGGAAACCCCAATAGCTTGTCGGGAGTGCAGCGGGCAAGCCGCTAGATATTGACAGGCTTCCATTCATGCAGCCATGTTACCAAGTTAGACGATAATAGGCTCCGCTGCTGTTGCTTCGCCACCGGGCGAACTTCGCGAACAGGCAGGGCCAGGGATTGGATCAACGCCCTGACGGAGCTTCATCCGGACGGGAAAATGGAAGGGCAATCTTGCGCAACAAGCTGGCCAACCTGCCGTTTCTTCGGCTGGCGCCAGCAGCTTAATCGCCTTCGATTGGGTCTGCTCGTGATTGACCGCGCACCCTGCGATCGTGATCTTGCGCCATCGCCTTGCTGCAGGATGATAGGGAACGTGCCGCATGAATGACTGGGATGAAAGCGCCGACTTCGTGATCGTGGGCAGCGGCGGGGGTTCCATGGTGGCCGCACTGGCCGTTGCCGACGCCGGCAAGAAACCGCTCATACTCGAAAAGACCGACAAGATCGGCGGCTCGACCGCCATGTCGGGCGGCGTGTTCTGGATTCCCAACCACCCGCTGCAGGCGCGCGACGGCATCCCGGACAGCGACGAGATGAGCAAGACCTATCTCGATGCGGCCGTGGGGGACCTTGGCCCCGCCACCTCCCGCAGTCGCAAGGACATGTTCCTCAGCCAGGGCCCCAAGCTGGTCCACTACCTTGAAGCCAAGGGCATGCCTTTCGTGCGCTGCGATGGCTGGTCCGACTATCACGACGACCTGCCCGGCGGCCTGGCAGAGAGCCGGTCACTGGCAGTCGAACCCTTCAATGTCAGGGAACTGCCCGCCGAATGGGCGGCAAAGCTGCGCCGCGGGCTTTCCGGCCTGCCTGTCAGAGGCACCGAAGGCCGCCGGCTGATGCTGATCAAGCGCACACTGGATGGCAAGCTGGCCGCGCTTTCGCTGGGCCTGCGGATCATCAAGGGCAAGCTGCTGGGCCGCGAATATGTCGGCGCAGGCACCGCGATCCAGGGGCGGATGCTGCAGATGGCCGTGCGCCAGCATATCGACATCCGGATCAATTCCGGCGTGACCGAACTGGTCGAGGAGAACGGCCGCATCACCGGTGTGGTCACGCAGAAGGATGGCAAGCCCTGGCGGGTGCAGGCGCGCGACGGGGTGCTGATCAATGCCGGCGGCTTCTCGCACAACGAGGCGATGCGCAGGCAATATGGCCCGCAGCCGTCGTCAACCGCCTGGACCAATGCCAATCCCGGCGACACCGGGGAAATGATCGAGATTGCCAAGGCGCATGGCGCAGCGCTCGATTTCATGGATGGCGCGGTGTGGATCCTCACTTCGACCCCGCCTTCGGGGCAGCGCTTCATGCACGTGCTGGACCTGCCGAAACCGCACTGCATCCTGGTTGACCAGCAGGGCAAGCGGTACACCAACGAGGCGCAAAGCTACATGGCCAACGGCCAGGCGCTTTATGCCAATGGCGATGTGCCGGTCTGGGCGATCATCGAATCGCGCCACCGCGACCGCTACCCCTGGAGCTTCGAGGCAGGTCCATCGCCGCAGGAGTGGTTCGACTCCGGCTACATGAAGAAGGCCGACACGATCGAAGGGCTTGCCGCCCAGATCAACGTGCCGGCCGAGAACCTGGCTGCAACGATCGAGCGCTTCAACGGCTTTGCCCGTGCCGGCAAGGACGAGGACTTCGGCCGCGGTTCAAAGGCCTATGACCTGGTCTTTGCCGATCCCACACACGGCCCCAACCCGGGCCTGGGCGCGATCGAGCGGCCGCCTTACTATGCCGTGGCGATCTATCCCGGTGACGTGGGCACCTTCGGCGGGATCCTGACCGACGAGTTTGCCCGTGTGGTCAAGGAAGACGGAACGGTCCTGCAGGGCCTTTACGCAACCGGCAATTCCACCGCATCGGTAATGGGCAAGACCTATCCCGGGGCCGGCGCCAGCATTTCCCCGGCCTTCATCTTCGGCTGGGTCGCCGCGCGCCATGCCATCGGGCAGGCTCCCAACTGACAGCCCCGAACCAGCCGGCAAGCGAGGAGCATCGGGTCCATGGAACCTGACATCGAGGCAATGATCCGGGAGCTTTACGACCGGCAGAAGATCCGCGAGGTGGTGACCAACTATTGCCGCGCGGTGGACCGGATGGACCGCGACCTGCTGATGTCCTGCTACCACCCGGATGCGATCGACGATCACGGCTTTTTCGTGGAAGGGCGCGAAGCCTTCTGGGACTGGGTCAACCACTACCACACGAATGCCCAGGCAACCCACCAGCACATCATCACCAACCACACCTGTGACCTTGCTGGCGATGTCGCCCATTGCGAGACCTACTGGATGATGGCCGGGATGGATGCGAAGGATCACAGCCTCTCGCTCGGTGGCGGACGCTATATCGACCGGATGGAGAAACGCGATGGCGAATGGCGGATCGCTGCGCGCAAATGCGTTTCGGAGTGGGGCGGCGTGCCGGCCCAGTCGAAGGTGCCGCCCGAATTCATGGCCATGCTGCGTGAAAGCGGTGTCGTGGCGCGCGACAGGACGGATTCCTCCTATGAGCGGCCACTGACGGTCGATCCGGCGCGCATCGGCATAAACATCAACATCCTGCCCGCGGATTACGAGCCGGGCTGAGACCCGGCAGGCCCGCTCAGAACTCCACCACCAGCCGCACCACGCTGCCCTGGTCCAGCCGGTCGAAGCCCTCGTTGATCTGGTCCAGCCCGATGGTGCCGCTCAGCAGCCGGTCGACGGGCAACCGGCCGGCGCGATAGAGCGCCACATAGCGCGCGATATCGCGGACGGGCACGCAGGTCCCGATATAGCTGCCCTTGAGGGTCCGTTCCTCGGCAACAAGGCTGACGATGTTGAGGGCCAGGTCCACATCGGGTGGCGGCAGGCCCGCGGTCACCGTGGTGCCGCCCCTGCGGGTCATCCTGCAGGCGCTTTCGAGCGCGGAACCAACGCCGGCAAATTCGAACACGAAATCCGCCCCGCCGCCAGTAATCGCCCGCACCTGATCGACCGCATCGGCATCGCCTGCATTGACAGTAGCGGTTGCCCCCATGCTCCTGGCCAGGACCAGCTTCTCCTCCGACAGGTCGATGGCGACGATCTGGCTTGCCCCGCTGGCCAGGGCCCCCAGGACAGCAGCAAGGCCGATGCCGCCAAGGCCAACGATGGCCACCGTTTCCCCCGCCTGCACGCGGGCGGTATTGACCACCGCACCCACCCCGGTGAGGACCGCGCAGCCAAACAGGGCGGCTTCCCTGAACGGCAGGTCCCGGTCGACCTTGACCAGCGACCGGCGCGATACGACCGCATGATCGGCAAAGGCAGAACAGCCCAGGTGGTGGTGCAGCGCCTGGCTGGCATCACGCAGGCGGATGCCGCCTGAAAGCAAGGTCCCCTTCCCGTTCGCCGCCGCCCCCGGCTCGCACAGGGCTGGCCGCCCTTCGGCACAGGGCAGGCAGTGGCCGCAGCTGGGCATGAACACCATCACCACGTGGTCACCGGGAACCAGGTCGTCCACCCCGGCGCCCGTTTCCACCACCTCGCCGGCGGCTTCATGGCCAAGCGCCATGGGCATCGGCCGCGGCCGGCTGCCGTTGATGACCGACAGGTCTGAATGGCACAGGCCCGCAGCCCTGATCCTTACCAGGACTTCACCGGGGCCCGGCGGATCAAGCTCGATCTCCTCTACCGACAGCGGCCTTGAGGCTGCATAGGGCGCTGGCGCCCCCATCTGGCGCAGGACAGCTGCTTTCACCTTCATATCGGCCTTGCTCCTCGATACAGGATTGGGCTTGCTGCGGCTTTGCCGGGTGGATACCCGGCTGCAGCATCGGTTCGCATTTCAGGGACAGCCATCGCGATGAACTCTCAGCCATCTTCCGGCACGGCGACTGCAGGGCGCAGCACGCGGGACGCCTTCCCGCATTTCCGGAAGATCACCACGCGGTGGATGGATAATGACGTCTACGGGCATGTGAACAATGTCATCTACTACAGCTTCTTCGATACGGCGGTGAACGCCACCCTGATCGAACAGGGCCTGCTCGATCCCCTCACCAGTCCCGTGATCGGCCTGGTGGTGGAAACCGGCTGCCGCTATGCCGCCGCACTGAGCTTCCCGGAAACGGTGGACGCCGGCATCCGGGTCTCGCGGATCGGAACTTCGAGCGTGCGCTACGAAGTGGGCCTGTTCCGGCAGGGCGATGAACTGGCCGCGGCAGAGGGCTACTTCGTGCATGTCTACGTCGACGCGGCCAATCGGCGGCCCACGCCGATACCCGCCGATCTGCGGTCCTTCCTGGAAACGCTGGCCTGACACGGCAAGCCTTCCTGCCGGCCTGTACCTCAATCCCTCTTCTTGCCGGAATACCGGTTGCGGACATCGTAGGTCAGCGCATTGCTGATCATCGGATCGCACAGCGCATCCAGCGACCAGCCCTGCGGGTTGAACTGGCTGCGGACCATTTCCGGCTCCTGCATCAGCGCCACGTGCCCGCCGCAGATATAGACTTCGCGCCCGTTGATGTTTTCCGACAGCGGTGAACACAGCCAGGCCAGGACCGCTGCCACGCAGTGCGGGTGCGGCTCCACGCCATGTGGCAGCAGCCACTGGTTGGACAAGGGGGGAATGCCCAGGGTCTGTGTCTGGTAGGCGATCGTCTCGAATACCTCGGGAATGGCCATGGCAGAGGCCTGGGCAATCGGCCGGACAGAATTGCAGCGCACTCCGTGCTCTCCCAGCTCGCGGGCGATCGAGCGGGTCATGCCTGCCACGCCTTCCTTCGCGGCACTGTAGTTCGCCATACCAAGGTGGCCGAGGCCCGAGGGAGAGCTCATGTTGACGATCGCCCCGCCCTGCCGCTTGAGGTATTCGGCCCCGGCCCGGATCGTGGCGAAGTAGCCCTTGAGGTTGACGTTGAGGACGGTGTCGAAATCCTCCTCGCTCATCTCCGTGATGCGGCGCGGGCGGATGATCCCGGCATTGTTGATCAGGAAATCGAGACGGCCGAAGCTGTCCATCGCACATTCGACCACCGCCTTGCCGCCCGCCATCGAGTCGACGCTGGAGGTTTCCGCCACGGCAGTGCCGCCAGCCGCCTGAATTTCATCGACAACCTGCTGGGCGAAGGCCGTATCGCCGCCGCCGCCCTGGGGCCCGCCGCCCAGGTCATTGACCACCACCCTGGCGCCTTCGGAGGCCATCAGCAGCGCGGTCTCCCGGCCAATCCCGCGCCCCGCCCCGGTGATGACGACAACCTTGTCTGTGAACCTGTCCATGATCCGGTTTCTCCCCTTGCTTGCTGTCGGCAAGCCGCTTGCTTTTCTATCGAGCGATTCATATAAATCCGCTACATATTAAATCAAACTGCCAGTTCAGGATTTCGACTGATGTCCAGCTTAAGCTCGATCGTGCGCAATGTCATGGCGATTGACCCGTCCGCCCCGGCGCTGGAGTTCGAGGAAAAGTGGCATACCTGGGGTGAACTGACCGGGATCATCGATGCCATCGATGCGCAGCTGGAGGAGAACGGCATCGGCCCGGGCTCACGTATTGGCGGGATCTTGCGCAACACGCCGCAGATTGCGGCATTCATCATCGGCACGATCATCGGTGACCGCTGCGTCGTCACGCTCAATCCCATGCTGCCCGATCACAAGCTGGTGAATGACATCGTGACTTTGCGGACCCCGGTGATCGTCGCGCAGAACACCGACTGGGCGCGTCCCGATATCCTGGAAGCGGGCCGCAAGTCGGGCGCGCTGTGCCTGGAACTGACGGGCGATGTCGCCAATCCGGTGCGCAAGATATTCGACAAGACGGGCACAGATTTTGCCGCCGATGCCAACGGTGTCGGGATCGAGATGCTGTCGAGCGGCACAACCGGCACGCCCAAGCGGATTCCGCTCAAGGCGGCGAATTTCTCCCGCATGGTGCTGGATGCGGCAGTCTATGAACAGCGCGACCTCGATGCACCGCCCAGGCTGTCCCGCTCGGTCACGATCGCCAACACGCCCTTTTCCCACATCGGCGGAATCTTCGGCCTGTTCGTGACCCTGTCCGCGGGGCGCAAGGCCTGCATGCTGGACCGGTTCCGCGTGGACACCTTTGTCGGTGCGATCGAGCGGTACCGGCCCAAGGTGGTCAACGCGCCGCCATCGGCCCTGCGCATGATCATCGATGCCAAGGTTCCGAAGGAAGCCCTTTCCAGCCTCAAGGTGTTCCGCACCGCAACGGCTCCGCTGGATCCGGATCTGGCCGACAAGTTCTACGAACTCTACGGCATACCGGTCCTGCAGAACTATGGCGCCACCGAATTTGCCGGCGGCGTGGCCGGCTGGACCATGGCCGATTTCCAGCAGCACGGAGCCAGCAAGCGCGGCAGCGTGGGCCGGATGAACCCGGGCGTCGAAGGGCGCGTCGTCGATGCCGATACGGGCGAACCCTTGCCCTTCGGCGAGAAGGGCCTGCTCGAACTGCGCGCGAGGCACCTTGGCGACGGCAAGAGCTGGGTGCGGACAACCGATCTTGCGCGGATGGACGAGGATCAGTTCCTGTGGATCCTCGGCCGCGCCGACAATGCGATCATCCGCGGCGGGTTCAAGATCATCCCCGATGACGTGGTCAAGGCCATCGAAGCCCATCCCGATGTGCTTGAAGCCTGTGTGGTGGCCCTGCCTGACGAGCGGCTGGGCCAGGTCCCGGCCGCCGGATACCGGGTCCGCACCGGTCATACCCTGTCCGAGGAGGACCTTCGGGCCTACCTGCGCAAGACCCTGACGGCCTACCAGGTGCCGGCCAAGCTGCTGGAAGTCGACGAATTCCCGCGCACACCATCCATGAAGCCCAGCCAGCCGGAACTCAGAAAGCTGCTTGAAGCGGCCTGACCCCCTGGCACGGAGGCCCGGGATGGCCCACACCCAGCCGATGTCCAATGCCGCGAAGCTGGGCATGCTGCTGGCGGCATCGATCGCCATCGCGATCGGCGGGACCCATTCCCACGTCCTCGGGGCCATGGTGAAGCCGCTTGGCGATGCCTATGGCTGGTCGCGCGGCGACATTACCTTTGCCCTGACCATATCCAGCATCATCAGCCCCTTTGCCAACATCGTCATCGGACTGCTCGCCGATCGCTATCCGGTAAGGCGCATCGCCCTGATCGGTATCGTGTTCTTCGCCCTGGGAACGGCATCGCTGGGCCTGGTGACCGAAGAGATATGGACCTGGTACCTGGCCTATTCCGTATTCACCATCGCCGGTACGGGCGTCAGCGCCATCCTGTTCACCAAGCTGGTGGTGCAGCATTTCACCCGGCGGCGCGGCATTGCGCTGGCCACTTCGCTTGCCGGAGCCGGTATCCTGGTGAGCACGATTCCCCATATCGTGCTGGCGCTGGAAGGCTTTGCCGGCGTCAAGGGCGTCTACCCGATGATCGCCCTGCTCTCGTTCGTGATCCTGATTGTTCCGTGCTGGCTGTTCCTGCCGCGTGACGAACAGGTTGCCCTATCCACCCTTGCCTCTGGCAAGCAGGCCGGATCGTGGCGTGAGGTCATCGGCTCGCAGATCCTGTGGCGCATGATCGTCTCGTTCCTGCTTGTTTCGGCCTGCATCGGCACCTTCATTGTCCATCTCCAGCCGATGCTGACCGATGCCGGACTGTCGCGCAGCGATGCTGCCACTGTGGCCCTGTTCGTGGGGCCGGCGATGATCGTGGGGCGGCTGGGCACCGGGATGCTGTTCGATGTGTTCCCGACCCGGCTGGTTGTCGGCATCGCCTTCACCCTGCCGGCGCTGGCCTGTGCATGGTTGCTGCTGCTGCCGCTGGATTTCTTCTGGGCATCGGCGCTGGCGGTGCTGATCGGGTTGACCATGGGCAGCGAGGTCGATGCGATTGCCTACCTGGCGAGCCGCTATTTCGGGACTGCCCGCTATGGGCTGGTCTTTGCCATCCTGATCAGCGTCTACGGCTTCGGGATCGGCCTTGCATCATGGCTGGTCGCCCTGGCCTTCGATGCAGACGGCCACTACGACAGGGTCCTGGTGGTCCTGCTGGCCGGGGTGGGCGTGGCGATGGTTGCCATGCTGTCGATGGCCTCTCCCCCGGAACTGGAAGCCGAACAGGCCTGATCCGGACCGGCCCGCCTACAGCCGCTCGAGGATCATCGCCGGGGCCATGCCGCCAAAAGCGCACATGGTGACAAGCGCATAGCGTCCCCCGGACCGTTCCAGTTCGTCCAGCGCCATCCCGATCAGGATCGAGCCGGTTGCCCCGATGGGATGGCCCAGGGCAATCGAGCCGCCGTTGATGTTGACCCTGGCCCGGTCGATGCCAAGCTCGCGGATCGCCTTTTCGGTGACCACGGCGAAAGCCTCGTTGATTTCCCACACGTCGATATCGGCAACGGTCAGGCCTGCACGATCCAGCGCCTTGCGCGCCGCCGGGACCGGGGCATTGAGGATCAGCGTCGGGCAATCGCCGACATTGACCGAGGCAATGATCCGCGCCCGCGGTTTCCATCCGTTGGCCCTGACAGCCGCCTGCGAAGCCAGCAGCAGGGCCGCAGCCCCGTCGACAACGCCCGAACTGGTGCCGGCGTGGTGCACCGGTTCCCACTCCAGGCCGGGATACTTGCGCGTAATCATCTGCCGCATGGTCGTGCCGTCCGGGCTTGCCGGAAGATCCTCGGTCGCCACGAACGCCGGCTTCAGCGCGGCAAGGCTCTCGGCAGTAGTGTCGGGGCGGGGATACTCGTCATGATCAAGCGCCAGCGAGCCATCGCGGTTGCAGACCGGGATCAGGCTGCGGGCGAACCGCCCTTCCGCGATGGCGACCTTGGCCTTGCGCTGGCTGTCCACGCCGAGCGCCTCCAGCTCTGCGCGGCTGATCCCTTCGATGGCGGCAATGGCATCCGCCGCCACCCCGACGTGCGAGA
>CAZTED010000002.1:55618-61482 GCA_964612175.1 uncultured Sphingomonadaceae bacterium | reverse complement strand
CAGGCGAGCGACGGCAGCCTGATCGATATCAATGGCAGCGTCAGCATGGATGCCAGCGCGATCGGCTCTTCCACCGGCGGCCCGCTTGGCGGGGTAGCGACCGGCGGACAGAGCGACGTCGCGCTGTTCAATGACGGCACGATCACCATCGACGGCTCGCTGACAGCTTTCTCCAATGCAACCGGTGGCGCCGCCAACGGCGGGACCGGCGGTGCAGCCACCGGCGGCGACATGACCGTGCTGACCTCGGGAGGCTCGGCACTGACAGTCACCAGCGGTGCCATCTCGATGACATCTGCCGCAGCGGGCGGCGAAGGGCGCGGCGGCGGCAATGCGACCTCAGGCACCATCACCGTCGATACGAGCGCTTCCAGCGTGACGGCAGGTGGGCTGAACCTGCTGGCTTCGGCGATCGGCGGCAACGGCACCACCGACCCGGCCGGGAATGCCCTTGGCGATACGGTGGACCTCATTCTTTCCAACGCCTCCACGCTGACCCTCACGGGTGCGCTTTCGGCCGTGAGCGAAGGGATCGGCGGGAACAGCAACGAAGGCACCGGCGGCAACGGCACCGGCGGGGAAGTCGACGTGAACCTGACCGGCGGCACCATTGCCGCCGCTGGACAGGACCTGTCCTTCCGCAGCACGGGCAGCGGCGGCAATGGCAGCAGCGGCGGGCTCGGCTCGGCCGTGGGGCTGGGCTTCCTGCTGAGCGGCGGCAGCCAGGTGCAGAGCCGCAACCTGTCCGCCCTGATCGAAGCCATCGGCGGCGCAGGTGACACAGGGGCCGGCGGGCAAGCCACGGGCAGCGTGATCTTTGCCACCATCCAGCTCGACTCCTCGCTCACCAGCTCGGGCGCGGTCAGCTTCGTGACCGCTGCGACGGGCGGCAGCTCGGCCGAAGGCAATGGCGGCAACGCGATTGCCAACACCGTGGAACTGGCGATCGACGATTCTTCGTTGACCGCCAATTCCGGCAAGCTGCTGGTCCAGAGCAACGCTGTCGGCGGCAATGCCCTGTCTGCCGGGGACCTGGCGGGCAATGCCACGGGCAGCACCGCCACCCTGATCGTGCGCAACGGTTCCACCGTCTCGGTCGGCGATATCGAGGTGGCGGTGGACCTGGCCGGCGGCAATGCGGGACTGGGCGAAGGCGGCGATGCGCGCAACGGCGTGGTCAATGCCACGATCCAGGACACCGGCACGACGCTCACCGTGGGCACGCTCGGCCGGCCCTTGTTCCGCACCTTCGCGCTTGGGGGCCTGACGGGTGGGGGTAACGGCATCGGCGGGGAAGCCGTTGGCGGACAGGTGACCGTGACCGTGCGCGACCAGGCGCAGCTGATCCTTTCCCCCATAAACGGCACTTCCGCCAGCCAGCCGGAGATTTCCACCACCGCCCTTGGCGGCACCTCGCTGGCCAACCTCAGCACCGGCGGCGCGGCCCTGGGCGGATCGGCACTGCTCACCGTCACGACAGGTGGCGAAGCCACCTCTGGCACGATCAACGTGGCAGCCTTCACTTCAGGCGGTGTTGGCGCGGGCACCTCTGGCAATGTCGCCGGCGGGGCCGCAACAGAGGGCGCGGCCCGGATCAACCTTACCAGCGGCGCGACGCTGGATTCGGCCATCAACCTCATCGCAGTGCTGACTGGCGGCAACGCCACGGGCACGGCGACGGGCGGTGCGGCCAGCGGCGGGATTGCGGCCCTGCTGGCCGACGAGGCCATTGCCAACCTGTCGGGCCAGTCGCTCATTCTGGCCTCTGCCCTTGGCGGCAGCAACATGATTGGCGGCACGGGCGGCAATGCCACGGCCGGCAACGTCTCTTTCAACATCGCCAACGGCTCGGAAGTGCTGTTCAACGAAACCGGCTCACAGCTCTCGCTGGTCAGTGTGGCTGATGGCGGACTGGGCTTCAACGCCGGCGGCAATGCGGAATCGGGCCGGGTGTCCATGTCGGCCGAAGGCTCCACGATCACTGGGGGCGAACTGTTTGCGGAGAGCCTGTCCACCGCCGGTAACAATGCCGCCGATACGGTTGCAGGCGAAGCCGTCTCGAGGGACGTATTCGTCCGCTTCTTCGGCGGGTCGACGGCCAACATCACCACTGTCGGCCTTGCCTCATCGTCAACCAGTTTCAACACCGGCAACGCAACCGCCGGTTCCGCCCAGCTCGTCGCCCAGAATACCGACAGCCTGCTCAACTCGACCAGCATCGAAGTGCTGGCAGATGCTTCCACCGGCACGGGCGGCACGGCGACTGCCGGCAACTTCCTGATCGATGCGATCGATAACGGAACGATCCGGACCGTCGACCTGGCAGCCAGCGCGCGCGATCTGGGCAGTGACGTGCCGGAAGCCGAGATCTCGCGGCTGCAGGCCCTGAACGGCGGACAAATGCGCATAAGCGGCAACGGCAACATCGCAAGTTCAGGCGATATCTCCTTCGAAACCTCGCAAGGCGGGCAGATCCTTGGCGGCCTCGACCCCGCTGTCCCGACAGCGCTCATCGATATCAATTCGCTGGGTCTGGTACGGGTCACCGGGGACAATGCGCTGTTGACCAGCCTCGGCGCGCAGGAACTGTCCATCACGTCCTACAATATCGACGTGCTCAACGGGGCGCAGATCGCCGCCCCGACGTTGAGGATTTTTGCACAGGACCCGGTAAACACCGCCGTGGTTGGTAGTACAATCGAAGGCAACGGCTTCACTCTGACCCAGGAAGAGTTTGATCGCCTGAGGGCCACCAACCTGTTCGTCACAGGGTTCGCAACCACGGACCCCGTCACCCTTGAAGTACGCAACCTGCAGTTTCGGGGAACGCTTGCCACGGATGGCTTTGCCAACGTCAATATCGGCTCGGATGGCGTGACCCAGGTCGTCGGCCAGGTGCTGTTCAGTTCGGCCGATGTCGATGACACGCTGGGGCTGTTCGGCGGCGACATCCTGAAAATCGTCCTCCCCTCAGCCAGCATCCGGATCGTGGACGACGGAACAGCCAATCCGCTGCTTTCCGGCACGCTGGCCCTTGGCGGCCGGTCGATCTTTGCGGCCGACGCCGGCCTGCTCGGCATCATCAACAGCGATCCTGCGAGCACCACCCTTCCCGGCCTGCTGATGGGCAGCGGGACCAATACGGTCGACGGTTCTTTCGCCTTTGCCAACCGTGTCGAACTGGCCGCCGGCGATTTCATCCTTACCCAGAACACCGGGGTCGGCACCGATTACTCGGGCATCATCGTGGGCCCCGGTGGCCTGCGTATCCGCCGCGAAGGCGATTATGGCCCAGGCACGATGCGCGTGATCACCTTCGGTGCGCAGGATAACGGCAACGGCACCTTCACGCTGAACGACGCTTTCTTCGCGCTGGTGGATTTCACCGATCCGAACCCGGCAAACAGCTACACCACCGATTCCACCCTCAACGATTGCAACATCATAACTGGCCAGTGCGCGAGCCCGCCGCCTCCTCCGCCTCCTCCTCCGCCGCCGCCACCACCGCCGCCGCCGCCGCCGCCGCCGCCTCCGCCTCCGCCGCCTCCGCCTCCGCCGCCGCCGCCGCCGCCGCCTCCTCCGCCGCCTCCGCCGCCTCCTCCTCCGCCGCCTCCGCCGCCGCCTCCTCCGCCGCCTCCGCCGCCGCCTCCGCCGCCGCCGCCGCCGAGGGATCCGGCTGTGCCGATAACCAACGAGCAATTGATCACCCCGCCAGAATTGATCACGCCATCCGATCCATTGGGCCAACCGACTGCGGAAGCAGGCTTCGGCCTCGATTTCCCGCAGGTGCTCGAACCGCCACCGGTGGGCGGACAGGGCCTTGTGTCCGACCCGGTAACCAGTGGCGGCGACAGTGCTGCTTCCGGCTCTTCGGAGGAGGAAGAGGATGATTGACATGACCCGTGCACGCCGCGCCATGCCCATGCTCGCCGCCCTGGCCCTTGTTGTCGGTGCGGTACCCACCCCGGCGCAGAGCCAGGTTTCGCTGGGCCTGCGCGATTCCATTCCGATCGGATCGAATGGGCTGTGTGAAGCGCAGATCCAGTCGCCCCGTCCGGGAGACGGGCTGTTCGACCGGACCTACCTCGTCGTCTGTCGCGATGCGGCCAGTTCGGTCGGCACCCTGCAGGTTATCGACAGGGCAAGTCCCGATGCCGCGCTGGCCAGCCTGGCGGGTACGGGGGCGCAATGCCGCAATGGCGGCGCGATGGCACTGGCCGGCGGGACCGGCAATGCCGTGACGCGGCTGTGCACGGCTCCCGGCAGCGGGTTCGAACGGCTGCTGGTGGCCGTCACCCGCAACGGGCGCACCTATGCGGGCAGCACGCTGGCTGTCTACGCCGATGCCCTGCGCCTCGGCCTTGGCGCGCTCATCAGCGATCGCCCGGTTGCGGGAGAGGTCAACGTACCGCTAACGCAGGCGGGCGATTCCCAGGCCTTCGCCCGGGCCCAGGCAGAAGCCATATCTGCCGAGATCGCGCTTGAGGAAGCCTATCGCCGCAACAATGCCGGCCTGTTTGCCGAAGCGGCCGAGTTCTTCTCGGTCTCGTCCACCACGCTGGCAGGCCCCGATGCAACCGAGGCATTGCTCAATGCCGCCCTGCAGCAATCCAACCTCGCCAACTTCGCCGAGGCCCAGGCCCTGTTCGGCGAGGCGCAAGCCGGAGCCGCAACCGATCCGCTGCTGGCGCGCATGGCCCGCAATTTCCGCAGCATAGACGCGCTCAACCGCGAACAGCCGGGCGAAGCGCTGCAATTCCTCGACGCGCCGCTCCCCGAGATCGTCGACAGCATGGAAGCCACGCTGCAGCTGCAGATCGACAATGCCCTTGCCGAACGGCTGTCCGCCGAACAGGGCAATGCGATTGACGGAGCGGGCAGCGACCTGACCTTGCTTGAACGGATCGAGCTGCTTGAAGGCCAGGCCCTGTTCCTGCGCGGATCGGCCCTGCGGCGGTCGGGTCGCGCGGCAGAGGCCCGCGATGCCCTGACACAGGCGGCGGCGACCATTGCCGCAGTGCGCGAAGGCCGCGTGGTATCGGTGCTGTGGCTGCGGGCGCAGGTCCTTGGCGAACTGGCGACCCTGGCCGAAGCAACGGGGGATGCCGGGCAGGCCGAGACCCTGCACCAGGAGGCGATCGGCCTGCTGGCCGCGACCTATCCCGGATCGCCCGCACTGGTCACGGCGCAGGCCCAGCTGGCCGGGCTTTACGCCCGCATGGGACGCGGCGAGGAAGCAGCGACCCTCTACCGGGCGCTGGTGGACCAGGCCGATGGCAAGCCGACCAATGCCTTGCGCAACCTGTTCGGCCCGTGGTTCGCCATGCTGGCCATGCGCCCGGGCGATGCCGGTGCTGCGGCTGACATGTTCGATGCCAGCCAGCTGCTGCTGCGCCCGGGCCTGGCCCAGACGCAGGCGGTGCTCGCCCGCGAGCTTTCCGCCGGCAGCGACGAGGCGGCACAGCTGTTCCGCCGGTCGATCAACCTGTCGCGGGCGATCGAGGTTGCGCGGGCCGAACTGGCAGAGGCCGAACGCAAGGCCGGGACCGACCCTGACCTTGCCACCCGCCTGCCGGCGATGCGGGAAGGGCTGGACCAGCTCAACAACCGCCAGCTCGAAGTGCAGCAGCAACTCGCAACCTATCCCCGTTACCGGGCGGTCAGCCAGGGCCGGATGGAACTGGCGGAGCTGCAACAGGCGCTGGGCGAAGGCGAGGCCTACCTCAAGCTCGTGATGCTGGGCGATGCAGCCTATGCGATCCTGGCCGAAGCCGATACGGCCACCGCCTACCGGCTGGATGCCAGCCCGGCGCAGCTGGACGTGATGGTCGATACCCTGCGCGATTCCATCGCTATCGAGGAAG
>CAZTED010000002.1:5196-55518 GCA_964612175.1 uncultured Sphingomonadaceae bacterium | reverse complement strand
CTCGTTCCGCGACGTGCGCAACGCCCGTCGCTCGGACGCGCGTGGCGAGTACCTGGGCCTCGGCCAGAACCTGCCGGTGATGCAGGGCAGCCTTGCCGGCGATGGCACGCGCGGCGGCGGCGTGGCTGGCCAGGATGCCACCACCCGCTGCCAGTGGTCGCCGCTCACCTGGGGCAACCCGATCGCAGCCGACGAGCTGCGCATGGCCAGCGGCATCATCGGCGGCGAGGGCACCACAGTGCTGACCGATGGCGACTTCACCGACACCCGCCTCAAGGCGATGGACGACCTCGACGAATACCGCATCCTCCACTTCGCCACCCACGGCCTCGTCACCGCGCCGGAGCCCGGCTGCCCGCCGCGTCCGGCGCTGCTGACCAGCTTCGGCGACGCGGATTCGGACGGCCTCCTGACCTTCGCCGAGATCTTCGACCTGCAGCTCGATGCAGACCTGGTGATCCTGTCGGCCTGCAACACCGCCAGCATCGGCGGCCTGACCGCCAGTCGCGAAGCGGGCGTCACCACCGGCGGCGACTTCGCGCTCGACGGGCTGGTGCGCGCCTTCGTGGGCGCTGGCGGCCGCACCGTGGTGGCCAGCCACTGGCCGGTCCCCGATGACTACGATGCCACCGGGCGGCTGATCGGCGGCTTCTTCGAGGCCGGTGGCGGCGAGACCACCAGCGAGGCCCTGCGCCGCGCCCAGCTTGCTCTGATGGACGATCCGGAAACCTCCCACCCGTTCTACTGGTCGGCCTTCGCGGTGGTGGGTGACGGCGCCATTCCGCTGCGGCGGTGACGGGGCGGAGCTGGCTCCGGCCCGGCTCACATGATCGTCATCACCTGCCCCAGTCCTCGTTGGCGCGGGCGATGACATAGGCGTGGATCGCATCGGCATCCTCTGCCGAGAGGATGTCGCCGAATGCCGCCATGCCCTTGTCGAGGTAGAGCCCTTCCAGCACGATCCGGTTGAAATCCGCATGGACCGCCGCCGTCATGTGGCGCAGGTCCCTCACCCCGCCGATCGCATCCTGGCCGTGGCACACGGCGCAGGTCTGGGCGAACAGCTCCTGCCCGCGCCGGACCACGTCCTCGCTGGCCCGCAGCGGCGGCGGTTGAGGCGGGGCGGAGGCCCCGGCGGCGAGCGGCGGCAGTTGCGCCGTCCCGCCCAGCCGGAACACCAGCAGCCGCGCCGGCGCGCGGGGCATCTCGATCCCGGCACCGCGCTCGATCTGGGCCGCGCCCCCGCCCCAGCCGGCGTTGAGGGCAATGTACTGCACACCGTCCAGTTCATAGGCAATCGCCCCCGCCACCGGTGCGCTTTGCGTGGGGTATTCCCACAGCTGCGTGCCGCTGCGCGCATCGAAGGCAGCGAAGGTCTGCCGGGTAGTGCCTGCAAACACCAGGTCGCTGGCCGTCACCATGGCCCCGCCGTTGCCGTGGCGCGGCAGCTCCACCTGCCAGGCCAAGCGGTTTGCCACCGGGTCCCAGGCGGTGAGCCAGGCCTTCTCCAGCGCGTTTGCCTCCTCGTTCAGCCGGGCGCGCAGACGGCCCGCCTCGCCCGCAAAGGCAAAGCCCCAGCCCGAGTTCGACCGCATCGGCTGCGGTTGCCAGCCGGGTTGCAGGGCATAGACGAAGGCGCTCTGGTAGGCGGGGAAATAGGCAAGGCCGGTGCGCGGGGAAAAGGCCATCGGGAACCAGTTGTGCGCGCCGCCGGGCCCGGGCGCGACCAGCTGCGGTTCCTCGCCATAGCGCACCTCGTCCCGCACGATGGGGCGGCCATTGGCCTCGAAGCCGGCGTTCCAGTTCTGGAAAACGTGGGCACCGGCGTGGATGAATTCGCCGGTTGCCCGGTCGAGCACGTAGAAGAACCCGTTCTTGGGCGCCTGCATCAGCACCTGCCGCTGGCGACCATCGATCAACAGGTCGGCGCTGATCATCGACTGGGTGCAGGTCCAGTCCCACTCCTCGCCCGGGTTCATCTGGTAATGCCAGCGGTATTCGCCACTGGTGGCATCGAGCGCCACGATCGAGCAGACGAACAGGTTGTCGCCTTCGTTGTTTGACCGGTAAAACCGCGCGTGCGGGACCGAATTGCCGGTGCCGACATAGACCATGTTCAGCTCCGGATCATAGGCGATGGCATCCCACGGGTTGGCCCCGCCGCCAAGCTGGCGCCACAGGCCCTCGTCGCTCCAGGTCTCGCGCATCATGGCCAGCACACTGTCCGATGCCGCGCCATCGGGCGTGTCGGTGGGGCTGGGGGTGAGGTAGAACTTCCACAGCTCCTCGCCGGTCTCCACGTCATAGGCCGAGACAAAGCCGCGCACGCCAAGGTCACCGCCCGACTGGCCGACCACCACCTTGTCCCCGAACACCCGCGGCGCGCCCGTGATCGAATAGGCATAGCCGCTGTCCAGGGCGAAAGTGCGCGTGGTCCAGATGGGCTGGCCGGTGTGCCTGTCGAGCGCGATCAGCCGGCCATCCAGCGTGGCGATCACGATCTTGTCCCCATGCATGGCAAGGCCGCGGCTGACCGGCTCGCAACAGGCAAGCCGGCCGAACTCGCGCGGGGTCTGCGGATCATGGGTCCACAAGACCGCGCCCGTCCGCGCGTCGTAAGCGGTGGTGATGTTCCAGGCGAGCGTGTTGTAGAGCACGCCATCGGCATAGAGGGGCGTTGCCTCTACCCCGCGATAGGTATCCAGATCGGCATACCAGGCCAGGCCCAGCTGGCCCACGTTCTGCGCATTCACCTGCATCAACGGGCTGAACCGCTGCGCGGTGTAGTCGCGCCCGTCGCTGGTCCATTCGCCGGGCAGGACATATTCCAGCGGATCGCCGCCATCGGCGCGGGCCTGCCGGACATTGCGGGCTGCCCACTCCTGCAGGATTTGCGGCTGGTTGATGTCGGCCAGCGGGTTTTCACCCGGTCCGGCAGTGCCATCGGCCATGCATCCTGAAAGCGCCAGCGCAAGGGCCGGTGCAAGGGCCCGAACCGTCCCGGTGGAACGCAGGAGAGCAATCTTTCGAGTGTGGCCTTTCATCTGATTCCTCGGCATTCCATGAACTTACACCAACCTTTCCGCGCAGCCGGTGTGACCTTTCGCGAACCCAACCGTTGCCTCTCCAACCTGCCGTGCTCCACAAGGAAACTCTCCGCCTGCCCTGCCGGGCACCGGGTAGGAAAGGCTATTCCCGTGGCGGCAGGGCGATGGCCTGGGTGCCATCCGCCTGCCGGCCCACGCCAAGTGCCTCCATCTGCTCCGCCGTGCCCGGCGGGCGGTGATAGGCACCCACCGTGCCGCCATCGGGCACGAAAGGCTCACCGGTCACCGGGTTGGGATAGTGGAACGGGGCGATGTAATAGGCGGGATAGGTCAGGTAGACGGTGCTGGGCGGCAGGTCCGGTGGCGGGTTGAACTTGTCGGGCCAGGTGTTGTTGAGCGCGTTTTCGCCCCAGCCCAGCCAGTTGGTGTACATGGTGAACGGCCCGGTCAGGCGGCTGATCCGCCACACCCCGTCCTCGCCCTTCTCGAACTCGTCCTCGTACAGCGGCAGGCCCCAGCCGGAACTGGCCATCACGAAAGCCCGGCCGCGCAACCAGCCGGTCCGGCCATCAGGGCTGGTGTTGACCACGGTCTGGAACTGCATGTGGTTGGTGATCATGCCCATGGGCGCGCCATCCGGGCCGAAGGCCACCTGCATGTATTCGAGCACGCGGGGCCTGCCCACGAAAATGCCCTTGCCGCCGATTTCCAGCGTCGCATCTTCGGCAAACAGTTCGGAAAGGTGGGTCCACTGACCCTTGTCGACGAAATAGCCGTAGGTGCGCTGCAGCCGCTCGATCGCGTTCATGTCCTCCAGCCGGGTGATGCGGGCATCAAGGCTGTCGAGCATGGCATCGGTGCTTTCCTCCTCCTGCGCGGCGACAGGTGTGGCGACCAGCAGGGCGGCGGCGCACAGCAGGGTGGTTCGCATCGTCATTCCCTCCCCACCAGGTCGTCGCGCGGCTGCACCAGTTCGATCACTTCGCCGGTCACCGGGTGCGGGTAACTGAACGGCGGGATGTAGTTGGACGGGAAGGCGCGGTAGACCTGGCTTGGCGGCTCGTCCGGCGGGAACAGCGCGCTGGGCCCTTCCATCGGGATCGCGCTGCGGGTCCAGCCAAGGTCGTAATCGGTGGTGCCGG
Organism: uncultured Sphingomonadaceae bacterium; assembly: GCA_964612175.1. Classification (GTDB taxonomy): domain Bacteria; phylum Pseudomonadota; class Alphaproteobacteria; order Sphingomonadales; family Sphingomonadaceae; genus Alteraurantiacibacter. Next base: position 51,329 of record CAZTED010000002.1, on the reverse strand, counting down.
TGGGAAAGAAATGGAGGCTGGCAATCTTCCACACGCCGCCTTCCTTCACATATTGGTTCTCGTAGATGCCCACGCCCCACTGGCCGCTGGCGCCGGGCTGCGAAAGCATGACCATGCCCTGGAAGCGCCCGGTGGCGGTGCGGCCATCAGGTGCCACGGTGATCACCGCCTGCAGCTGCATGTGGTTGTTGAGGCGGCCCGGCCCCAGCCGCTCCGGCCCGAACAGCAGCAGGGCCCGCTCGATCCGCGCCTGCCCGACATAGACGCCGCGCTGGCCATATTCGAACCGCCCGTTGCGGCTGAACAGCTGCGCCACTTCCGGCCACATGCCCTTGTCGAAGTAATAGCCGTAAGTGGCCTGGAGCAGCTCGATCTGGTTCTGGTCCTCCAGCCGCTCGACCCGCTCGCGCATCAGGGCAAGGCGCTCTTCGGCGGACTGGGCAAGCGCGGGGGTGGCCATGGCCAGCGCGATGGTTGCGGAAAGGGCGAGGCGGATCATTCGACCGCCCTCCCCGTAACCGGATGCGGCGCGCTGAACGGCGGCACCTGCACTGCCGGGAAGGGCTGGTAGGTCACCGAGGGCGGCCGGTCCGGCGGGAAATCGACCGAGGCCTGGCTGCGCGCCAGCCCCTCGCCCTCTTCCAGCCGCGCCCACCCTTGCGCATAGGGCGCCACGAAATTGACGTGGAGGTGGAGCGAGGCGATCTTCCACACCCCGCCTTCGCGGACATAGGTGTTCTCGTAGATCCCGTCGCGCCATTCGGCCCTTTGCCGGTACTGGCCCAGCATACCCAGGTCGCGCCAGCGGGCCGTGGCGGTAAGGGCATCGTCGGCCACCACGATGGCCGGTTGCAGGGTGACCCATTCGTTGAGCTGGCCGTAGACCAGCCCCTCCTGCCCGCCGTGCAGGCGGCGCAGGTATTCCTCGATCCGCTGGCGGCCCTGGTAGACCCCGTCGATCCCGATCTCGATCGTGCCGTCATCGGCAAACAGGTCCGCCGCCTGACGCCACAGGCCGCGATCGACATAGAAGCCGAAGGCGCGCTGCAGGTTCAGGATCGCGCGGGTGCCTTCAAGCACCTCGACGCGGGCGGTGAGTTCGGCGGCTTCGGCGCGCACTTGCGCCTCGCTCATCTGTGCCGCCGCCGGCAGATGGGCGGCGATCAGCGCGGTGGCAAGGGCAAGGCGGCGCATCATTCACCCTCCGGGATGGCGACACTGCGGATCACGAACGGCCCCGGGTCCTGCCCGGCCATGGGGCCGAACAGGAACCGCAATTTGCCCTCGGGATAGAAAGCGCGGCCGTTCGACGCGGTTACCGAGCTGGCATAGTCCACGCCTTCGGCGATGGTTTCGATCTGCACTGGGCCATCATCGGTGAAAGTCAGAACCGTGATCGTCCCGGCATTGCCTTCCGATTGCAGCATCCGGTGCTCGTCGAGCGGTCGCAGGCCGTCTGGACCGGCCAGTGCCTGCGACGTGGCGAGCACTTCCACGCGGTCGAAACTGCCGTCAGCATGGCGCAGGATCTCCAGCAGAGTGTTACGCTGGATGGCGTTGGCAAAAAGCCGGCCGCCAGGCCCGAAGCTGATCCCGTCGATGCTGGCGAGTTCGGGATCGCTTGCCCACACCTCGAACGAGCTGCTCCCGTTGCGCATGAACATTATCCGGCCGCCAAGCGTCTCGCTGGCATAGACATTCCAGTCGTCATCGAATGTCATGTCGTTGCACATGGCGGGGCCGGCATCGTCCGGGAAGGGAAAGCTGCCCTCGAAGCTGCCGTCATCGAGCCGGAATACCTTGATAGCCGGGCTGCCTGCCTGACCCATCGCCGGGTTGGAGCAGACCCACAGCAGGCCGCTGAGGTCGTCCGCCAGCACGCCGAACACTGTCTGCAGGCCATTCTCGGCATCGGGCACGATCCACGGCACGGCCACGCTGCTGCCAGGAACAGCGCGGAACACGATACCCGGGTTGCTGCCGATGTAGAGCGTACCATCCGCGTCCGACGAGATGCTCTCGGGGAACAGCCGTTCGCCCTGCATCACGATCTCTGCGGGCGGCACCTCGCCGTGCAGTGGCGCCGCGCCGGCACAGGCTGCCAGCGCAAGCAGCCCGTAGGCCGCAGCGACACGCCAGCCGCGTTTCGAAAGCTCTCCCACCTCGACGCGCCCTCCCCCGGCGCATGGCGGCATCATAGGACGCTGCCTGCGGGTGAAAAGGCCCTCGATTGCGCCAAATTGTCGCAAGGTCGCAGGAGGCCCCGGGGCATTGCGCCGCGGGGCCTCCTGCGATCAGTGCGCCGCCCGGGCGGTGACCGCGTGGACCGGCGCGGTCCTGCCGGCCTTCATGGCGAACAGGCTCAGCACCACATAGCAGGCCGCCGGCACCGCCATGGCGGTGATGTAGCCGACCGAGCCCGACACCAGCCCCACCAGCGGCGGCAGCACCGCCCCGCCGACGATCGCGGTGCACAGGAAGCCGCTGGTCGCCTGTTCGCTGGCGGTCGAGCGTTCGAGCGTCAGGGTGAAGATCACCGGGAACATGATCGAGTTGAACAGCCCGATCGACAGCGCGACATAGCCCCCCGAAACGCCGCCCACGGCAACCACGTAAAGGCACATGGCGGCAGCAACGGCAGTAAAGATTGCCAGCAGCCGGGCGGCATCGTACTTTGCCAGCAGCAGGGATCCGATCGCGCGGCCGACCATGGCCCCGCCCCAGTAGAAGCTGACGAACTTGCCCGCATCCTGCAACGATACGCCCCACACCCCGTCATCGTTGAGGAACAGCGCCATCTGCGTGCCGATCGCCACTTCGGCGCCGACATAAAGGAAGATCGCCGCCCCGCCGAGCAGGCACCAGCGGCTGGAAAAGGCATCGCCGATCATCGCCCCGATGCCCATGGCAGGCGCCGGTTCGGGCGCTGCGGCAGCCACGGTGCGACGGCTGAACCAGAAGAAGCCGAGCAGCAGGATGAGCAGGCCGCAGATCCAGAAATAGGCAAAATCGATGCCCAGCAGCGCATCCTGCCGCACGGCATCGGTCACCACGGTGCCTTCCTTCACTTCCAGCCCTTCAAGGAACAGCACAGCCCCCAGGTACGGGCCTATGAAAGTGCCGAAGCTGTTGAAGGTCTGCGCCAGGGTGAGGCGGAAGTGGCTCTTCGCGGGATCGCCCAGCGCGGCAGCCAGGGGGTTGGCCGCCACCTGCAGCACGGTGATGCCGCTGGCCAGCACGAACAGCCCGAGCAGCACCAGCGTATAGTTGGCGACATTGGCCGCCCCCAGCATGACCAGGCATCCGGCTACCATGGTGGCAAGCGCGATCAGGATCGCCGGGACCGCCCTGACCCGCGCGATCAGCACCGCCGCGGGGAAGGAAATCAACGCATAGGCAATGAAGAAGGCCGAGGCCGAAAGCTGCGCCTCCATGTCGGAAAGGGTGAAGATGCCTTTCACCGCCGCCACCAGCGGATCGATCAGCGAAGTTATGAAACCCCAGGCGAAGAACAATGTGGTCACGGCGATGAACGCCGCGCGCACGGATACCTTGTTGTCCATGAAGTGGTCCTCTCGAAAGGCACCGCAGGCTCCAGTCTGCGGCAGCTTTCGTCCGTTACTCCCCGCACACTGCATAGGGGCCGATGGCCCCGCTGCCAACGCCGATTCGCATGGGCGACCCATGCGATCTCCATCCGGAAGGGGGCAACGCACTGTCCCCGCGCTGCTTGTGCCGGTGGCAAGCGGGTGAGCGAAGTTGATTTACCGGCGCGGGACAGTATCAACGCGCCCTTCGGCGGAACGGACCTGCGCTCCGCCTGTGTTGAAACGGCGACCAAGAACCTGGCAAATTCAGGCATTCGCCAGCCCGGGATAGGATCGCAACCCGCATGAAAGCCTTCGCCGCCACCGTCCTTGCAACTGCAGTTCTGCTTGCCCCGGCCGCCGCTCTGGCTTCGCCGCAAGCCGGCCCCGCCTATGGCGACCACATGGTGTTGCAGCGTGGGCAGCCGATCGTGATCGAGGGCACGGCGAGGCCAGGCGCCACCGTCACCGGCACGCTCGGCAGCGAGCAGCAGGTTGCCCGGGCCGATGGCAATGGCCTGTTCCACCTGACCTTCGCCCCGCGCGCGGCATCGGCCGAACCGCTTGAACTTACCCTAGAGGACGCCAGCGGCGAAACCGTGCTGTCCGACCTGCTTGTGGGCGATGTGTGGCTGTGTTCGGGCCAGTCGAACATGGAACTGTCCGTGGCAAATGCGCTCAATACCTGGAACGAACTGAACAGCTCGAACGATCCGCAAATGCGGCTGATGATGGTTCCCAAGGTCACCGCCACCGCCGAACAATGGGGATTCGGCGGGCCTGTGCCATGGCGTGCCGCCACGCCGGACAGTGTGGCGCCGTTCTCGGCCGCCTGCTACTTCATGGGCAAGCGGCTGCGCACCGACCTCGGGGTGCCGGTGGGGCTGATCCATTCCAACTGGGGTGGCTCTGCATCAAGCGCATGGCTCAGGCCCGCGGCTGTCCTTGCCCTGCACGGCGAGCAGGCGATCCGCCTCCTGCAACTCTACAACCGGGATCCCTTTGCCGCGCTGCAGGCTTTCGTGCCGCAGTGGCAGGAGTTCTGGCGCAGCCGCGACAATGGCAGGGAGCCCTGGGCCAATCCCGAAAGCCTCGAATGGCAGCCGATCCCTAAGTTCTCGCACTGGAACGATTGGACCGGCACCGGCCTCGACACCCAGCCAGCCGCCAACGTGTGGCTGCGGCAGACCTTCACCCTCAGCGCCGCACAGGCCGCCGCAGGTGATGGCATGCTGGCCATCGGGGGGATCGACGAACTCGACCTCACCTGGGTCAACGGCAACCCGGTTGGCTATACCTTCGGCTGGGGAGAGCGAACCTATCGCGTACCCGCCGAATTCCTGCGCGAAGGCGAGAATACCGTGCTCATCGCCGCCAGCAGCAACTGGGAAGCAGGGGGCTTTATCGGCGGACCGGAGCAGCGCCGCTTCACCCCCGCCAGGGGAAGGGCGATCACACTGGGCGCGGACTGGGAATTTGCCGCCGGAGCGTTCAGGGAAACGCCGCCCCGCGCGCCGTGGGACGGGATCGCCGGCCTTGGCGTGATGCATAATGCGATGATCGCCCCAATCGGACCGATGCGGCTGGCAGGGGTCGCCTGGTATCAGGGTGAATCCGATATCGGCCAGTCCAGCTATGCCACGCGCCTCGGCCACCTGTTCGCCGGCTGGCGCGCCCAGTTCGGCGATCAGGCGCGAATGCTGGTGGTGCAACTGGCCGACTATGGCCCGCGCACAAGCCAGCCGGTCGACAGCGGCTGGGCTAGACTGCGCGAGCAACAGCGGCAAGGTGTGCTGGCGGATGGCAATGCCGCGCTCGTCACCGCGATCGATATCGGTGAGCCGAGCGATATCCATCCGGCCAACAAGAACGTGCTCGGCCAGCGCCTGGCGCTTGCCGCGCAGGGGATCGCCCTGCCACTGCCCGATCAGGCCTTGCGCGATGGCGACACTGTGATCGTCAGCTTCACCGGCGTCGAAGGCGGACTACGCGCCTATGGCGGACCTCATGCACTGGGCGTGGAGCTGTGTGGAGAGACGCAGGAAAGCTGCCGCTGGGTGCTGCCCGTTCTCGCTGGTGACCGCATGGTGATCGCTACCGGTGGGCAGCCCGCCACCCGCGTGCGCCATGCCTGGTCCGATGCCCCGGTGGTCAACCTCTATGATGCCCGCGACTTGCCCGTGCCCGCGTTCGAGCTGGAGATTACGCCCTGACAGCCGACCAGCTTATGCACCTGCGTGCCGGTGAGTGGGAGGCCGCTGTGCTGCCCGCCAAAGGCGCCCTCATGGCCTCGCTAACTCATCGCGGCGTGGACGTGCTGCGTCCGCTTCCGCAGGGATCGGGCGATCCGGTGGCCAGCGCCTGCTTCCCGATGGTCCCTTTTGCCAACCGCATTGCCGGGGGCCGTTTCCGCCTGGCCGATGCCGAGGTGCGGCTGGGGCGTAATGTCCCGCCGGAACCTTGCGCGCTGCATGGCCTGGGCTGGCAGGAACGGTGGGAGGTAATCGCGCGGGCGCCCTTCAAGTGCGCGCTCGAACACCGCCATGGTGGCCTCGGCCCGGAACAGTGGACGGGCGAGCTTGCGACATGGCCCTGGGCCTACCAGGCGCAGCAGCGGATCCGACTGGGAGAAAAGGGCTGCGCCATATCGCTCGACCTCACCAACCGCTCGCACCGGTCGATGCCCGCCGGCCTCGGCCTGCATCCCTGGTTCCGCCGCCGGCCGGAGACGCGGGTGCGCTTTTCCGCCGCCGGGGTGCTGTTGGCTGGGGCAGACCTGATCCCGACCGGCGAAGTGGCACCGGCCGATCACTTCGGCGATTTCGCTCGCGGCTCTGCCCTGCCCGGTTCGGTCATAAACCATTGCTTTGCCGGCTGGGACGGCATGGCCACGATCGAGGACGACCTGGGCACGATCACGCTCGAGGCGCGTGGCGCACCCTTCCTGCACCTCTATGCCGATGACGGGGTGCTTTGCCTTGAACCGGTGAACCACCGGCCCGATGCCCTGAACCAGGAGCAGGCGGGGATGACCATGCTGCCGCCGGGCTGCACTGCCAGCGTGCAGATGTGGATTTCGGCCAGCTAGGTCCGGGCCGGATACTGCCGGCGCCTATTGGCTCGCCCCGGGCATGACCCCGCGGGCGGGCGATGGCGCCGCGTCGGATTCGCGCCGCACCAGGGTATAGGGCAAGGTCTCCTGCTCGGGCCGGATGCCTTCACCCTGCCGCCTGGCGCGCAGCATGCGGGCGAGCGCGCTGACGGCCCAGGCGGTCATTTCGCGGATCGGCTGGCGGATCGTCGTCAGTTCCGGCCAGATGGATCGGGCCATCTCGGTATCGTCGAAGCCGCATACGGTGATGTCGGCAGGCACATCGAGGTGGCGACGATGCGCCACGGCCACGGCGGCGGCGGCCATATCGTCGTTGGAGGCGAAGATCGCGGTCGGGCGCGGGTCGACAGACAGCAGCCGTTCCGCCGCCTCCATGCCCGAACGGTAGGTAAACTGGCCCTGCTCGACCAGCCTTTCATCGACCTCGAGCCTGGCATCGCGCATCGCGGCCAGGTAGCCGTTGAGGCGCCGGTCCGCCGCGACATGCCCGGGGTCGCCGATGATGAACGCGATCCGCTGGTGGCCAAGGCCGATGATGTGCCGGGTCATGTCATAGGCGGCCTGGAAGTCGTCGATCAGCACCGCGCCCTGCGACCCTGCCGCCTTGGCCGGGCCGACCGCGATGGCGATGGCATCGAGCTCTGCCACAAGGGCCAGCACTTCGGGATCGTCGCACAAGGGGGATGGCAGGATGAAGCCCTGAATGCCGCCCAGGGAAAGATTGCGCATGACCTGCCGGGCGGCGGTGTTGCTGTCGCAGCTCTGCACTACCAGCTGCACGTCACGGCGGCCGGCTTCCTCCAGTGCGCCCATCAGGAATTCGCTGAGGTAGGAGGCAGAAGGGTTGTCGAACAGCAGGGCCATGCGCGTCTGTTCACCGCCGGCCAGGCTGCGGGCCGCCTGGTTGGGGGAGTAGTTGAGCCTGGCGATAGCGGCCAGCACCTGCTCGCGAGTGCTATCGCGGACATTGCCTTCGGCGTTGATTACCCGGCTGACCGTCATCGGCGAACAGTTCGCCTCCCGCGCCACGTCGGCGATGGTCGGCGCGCCCAGGTGGCGGCGCGCGGCGCGTTTCTTGCCCTTGCTGCCCCAGGGTCCCTTGTCGGTCATGCCAGCGGACATAGACCTGCCATCCGGCGTCCTTCAAGTCCGGCTTCCGTAGCGGGCGGGCCGGGCGACGGCATCAGCCGACCATCTCTTCCAGTTCCTTGCCCCTGGTTTCGTTGATCAGGGACCTGACCAGGAACCAGCTGATGACCGCGGCCACGGTATAGATGGCATAGGTGCCCGCCAGCGACCAGCTTGCCATCGGCGGGAAGCTCTGCACCACAAGGTAGTTCGCGCCCCATTGCGCCAGGCCCGCCACCGCCAGCGCGCTGCCGCGCATCTGGTTGGGGAACATCTCGCCCAGCATGACCCACATCACCGGGCCCCAGCTGAAGTTGAAGAAGATGACATAGAGGTTGGCGGCGACCAGCGCGGTATAGCCCGCCGTCTCGGACAGGGCGAGGTTGCCCGCCGCATCGGTGCCCGCGCCGGCAAAGGCCCAGGTCATGGCCCCCAGCGTCACCGCCATGCCGGCAGAACCGATCATCAGCAGCGGCTTGCGCCCCACCTTGTCGATCAGCAGCAGCGCGGCGAACACAGCCGCGATCGAAACCAGGCCGGAGACGATATTGCGTTCCAGCGCCACTTCCTCCGACACGCCGGCCAGCCGCCACAGCGTCTCGCCATAATAGAAGATGATGTTGATGCCGACGAATTGCTGGAAGGTCGCCAGCATGATCCCGGCCCACACGATCGGGCGAAAGCCGAGGGGGCCACCGGTCACGTCCCTGAGGCCGGGCCGGTGGTCCACGTCGAACGTGGCGCGGATCTCGGCCACCTTGCGGGCGGCCTCGTCAGCACCGAAGATGCGCGAGAGGACACCCTGCGCCTCGGCATCGCGGCCACGGCTGACCAGGTAGCGGGGGCTTTCCGGGATGAAGAACAAGGCCACCAGGAAGACCACGGCGGGGGCGGCCTGGGCCAGGTACATCCAGCGCCACGCCTCGCGCCCGGCGATCTCTGCCAGCGAATCCCCGGCTGCCTGGGCGAGCATGTAGTTGACCACGAAGGCGGCGGTCAGGCCGATGATGATCATTACCTGCTGCACCGTTGTCAGCCGGCCGCGGATATTGGCCGGGGCCATTTCCGAGATGTACAGCGGCGACAGCACCGATGCCGCGCCCACCGCCATGCCGCCGGCAAAGCGGGCGATCACGAACAGCATGTGGGAATCGGTCACGCCCTGCACCAGCGCGCCCACCAGGAACAGGATGGCGGCCAGGATCATCACCGTGCGGCGGCCCATCGCATCGGCCAGGCGCCCGGCGAAGAAGGCCCCCGCCGCGCAGCCGATCAGCAGCGATCCGACCGTGAAGCCTAGCGCCGCTTCGGACAGGCCGAACTCTTCCGTCAGGCCCCCTTGCGTGCCGTTGACCGCGCCGCTGTCATATCCGAACAGCAGCCCGCCGATCGTGGCCACCGCCACGATTGCCGAGACCAGCGCCATGTTGACGCGCGCGGCACCCTGTACTGTCGGTTGCATGGCTTCCTCCTCGCGTCCGGCAAGGGTGCGCCGGATCCTGTTATCTTATGGTAGCGCTATCTTCTAGCCGTACGCAGGATCTCCGCAAGCACGATTCGCTTGCCAAGCCGGCAATCATCGAAGTGGGTGACTTTGGAAGGGTGCAGTTCAGCGCTGCTTGCGCGCGGTGGTGGCGTTGAAATCCGGGTCCTTCTTCGCCACCCAGTCCACGAACTTGCGCATGTTGGGGTTGGCCAGGATCAGGTCGACATCGGTCCCGTAGCGCTGCAGTTCGGAATTGGTGAAGTTGGTGATCAGGGTCTGCTGGCAGATCGGGTGCATCGGCACGACATCGCGCCCGCCACGGCTCTTGGGCACGGGATGGTGGAGCACCGTTGTCTCGCCCAGCGGCCGCCCGCACAGCCAGCACGGCACGACTGCTGCGGGCACATCTTCGTCCTCGCGAAGAAGGTCCTCGCGCGGGCCGTGTTTCGAATACTTGCGGGCCATGCGGTCTTGCCTGATTTGCCTGTGATGCCCGCTTCCTTATTCCAGCGGGCGCGACAAAGCCATTGCGCTTCGTCAGGCGCCTTGCGTGGCCTGCGCCGCGGCATCCATCGCCAGCACCGGGTTGATCGTGCCGGACTCGCGCCCCGGCAGGAATTCGTTGAGCACGCGCCTCCGGCAAAACAGCCAGGTGCCGTTCTCGCGGCGCAATTCATCCTCGTAGATCCCGAAAGTGCCCAGCAACGGCTTTTTGCCGGGCGCGTTGTTGGCCATTTCCCACCACATGGCGGTGGTCCATGCCCGGTCGCCCTCCACCCGGATCACGGTCTGCGCCAGCACGTGGCGCAGCACGGCGGGGTTGCCATCCTCGTCCTTGTAGATCTCCCCGATGCGCTGCTTGAAGCCCCGGATCGTCTCGACGATGTTGTCCCGCCCCACAGCCGTGCCGCGGGCATATTCGAACACGGCATCCTCGGTCAAAGTCTGGCCGAAGGTGTCGAAATCGTTCCAGTCGAGCGCGAACAGGTATCGCGCCATCAGGTCCTCGATCTGGGCGCGGTCTTCAGCATAGCCCGGGCGGGCGGCGGGTGTGGTCATGGCGGTATCTCCCGGAATGTGGCGTGTTACAGGTTGACCGTGACCGACTTGATCTCGGTAAAGCCCTCAACTCCGGCGCGGCCGTTCTCGCGGCCCCAGCCCGATTGCTTGAACCCGCCCAGCGGCATCGCCGGGTCGGGGCCGCCGGCACCGCCGTTGATCCGCACCATGCCGGCACGCAGCCGCTTGGCCAGCTTCAGGCCGTTCGACATGTCGCGGGTCCAGATCGCGGACGACAGGCCATAGGTGGTGTTGTTGGCGGCAGCGGCGACCGCCTCCAGGTCATCGTCGCCAAAACGCATCGTGCACAGCACGGGTCCGAAGATCTCCTCTTCCACCGCCTTCATGCCGGCCCGGGTCTCGGTCAGCACCGTGGGGGCCAGGAAGTTGCCGCCTTCGCAGCCTTCCACCACCAGCCGCTCGCCACCGGCGCGCACCTGCGCCCCTTCGGCCAGCGCGCTTTCGAGGTAGCCGGTGACGCGGGCAAACTGCACGTCGCTGACCAGCGGCCCCATCTGCGTGCGCGGGTCGAGCCCGCTGCCCACCACCAGCGCGCCGGCCAGGCGGGAAATGCCTTCCAGCACTTCCTCGGCCACGCTTTCATGCACGAACAGCCGCGATCCGGCGGCGCAGACCTGCCCGGCATTGCCGAAAATGCCCATCGCCGCGCCGGGGATGGCCTTGCTGAGGTCGGCATCGGCAAAGATGATCACCGGCGACTTGCCGCCCAGTTCCAGCGTGACGCGCTTCAGGCTGGCGGCACAGGCGGTGACGATACCCTTGCCGGTAACGGTGGAGCCGGTGAACGAGATCTTGTCGACCAGCGGATGTTCGACCAGCGCCGCCCCGGCGCTCTTGCCGAAACCGGTCAGGACATTGACCGTGCCCTCGGGAAAGCCCGCCTCGGCAATCAGTTCGGCCAGGATCACTGCCGAAAGCGGCGTCTGTTCGGCAGGCTTCAGCACCACGGTGCAACCGGCCGCCAGCGCCGCGCCGAGCTTCGCCACTGCCATCACGAAGGGGAAGTTCCACGGCACGATCGCGCCGACCACCCCCACCGGCTCGCGCACGGTATAAGCGTGCCATTCGCCGGGATTGGACGGGGTGAAGGTCTCGCCGTTCAGCTTGGTCGCCCAGCCGGCGGCATAGCGCAGCGATTCGGACGCCGCCAGGACCCCGCCGAAATAGGCCATCATCAGCGGCATGCCGTTGTCCAGCGTCTCGGTCAGAGCGATGCGGCTGGCATTGGCCTCGATCAGGTCGGCCAGCCTGGTCATGATGCGCGAGCGCTGGGCCGGGGCCATGTTGCTCCACCTGCCGCTTTCGAAGCAGCGGCTGGCCGCCTTGACCGCAAGGTCGACATCCTGCGCCCCGGCAGAGGCCGCGCTGGCGAACACCGCCCCTGTGGCAGGGTCAATCACCTCGAAGGTTTCGCCGGTTGCCGCTGGCTGGAACCTGCCGCCGATGAACAGTTCGCGCGGACGCGCGGCAAGCTCCTCGCGCAGGGCAGGCAGAATCGCGGTATCGATCGGCAGGGGAGGCATGGACATCTGGGGTTTCCTGTTCAGTTCGCCGGACGGGCCGGGCAGTGCTGTATTTGACTCGGTCCCTCATACCGTGCGGACGCCGTTGGGCAATATCAACGAACAGCCTCTGGCGCACCGGGCGCCGGGGCTGTTAGGAACACCAGCCCCTGACAGGAACGAATCCGAGAAGACATGCCCGGCGAGCCATCAGCATTGCAGTTCGATTACGTGATCGTCGGCGCCGGATCGGCCGGCGCGGTGCTGGCTGCGCGCCTGACGGAGGATGCGGAGACCAGCGTCCTGCTGCTGGAAGCAGGCGGCAAGGCGGATGACTGGCTGCTGCAGATGCCGCTCGGCTTCCTCAAGGCGCTGTTCAAGCCCGGCTATACCTGGCCCTACAAGTCGGAAGCCGAACCGCACCTCAACGGGCGGCAGGTGTTCCTTCCGCGCGGACGACTGCTGGGCGGCTCGTCCTCGATCAACGGCATGTTCTACATGCGCGGCCATTCGCTGGATTTCGATCGCTGGGCGCAGAAGGGCGCTACCGGCTGGAGCCATGCCGATGTCCTGCCCTATTTCCTGAAGATGGAGCGGCACTGGGCGGGCGGCGATGGCCGGCATGGCGACAGCGGCCCGCTGGCGGTCACCCGCAATGCCACCCGCCACCTGCTGCACGACCAGCTGATGGCAGCGGCCCGCAATGCCGGCCTGCCGATCACCGACGACATCCACGTCACCGAGGAAGGGGTTGGCCGGGGCGAGCTGACGATCGACGAACGCGGCCGCCGCGCATCGACCTATGCCGCCTACCTCAAGCCGGCCATGGGCCGCCCCAACCTTACCGTGCTGACGGGGGCGCAGGTGGACAGGGTGCTGCTCGAAGGCAGGCGCGCCACGGGTGTTGCCTTTACCCACGAGGGACAGGCGAAGCAGGCACTGGCGGGGCGCGAGGTGATCCTGTCGGGCGGCAGCTACAATTCGCCGCAACTGCTGATGCTGTCCGGGATCGGCCCGGCAGATCACTTGCGCAGCCACGGGATCGCAGTGGTCCAGGACCTGCCTGGCGTCGGCCGCAACCTGTCGGAACATCCCCGCGTGCCGGTGGAGTTCGCAGCAAAGGGCGCGGTCACCTTCGTCAACCAGCTGCGGTTCGACCGTGCTGCCCGGCACGTGCTGAACTGGAAGCTGCTGGGACGCGGCGCCTTTGCCGCGCAGGTCAACAGCGCCAACCCGGTCCTGCGCACCGATCCGCGGCTGGCCCAGCCCGATGTGCAGCTGTGGTGCAACCCGGTGAAGGTCGGCGCGCACCTGTGGTTCCCCGGCATCAAGACCGCCCCCCGGCACGAGATGACCAGCGACGTGATCCTGCTGCATCCGGCCAGCCGCGGCTGGGTGGAACTGCGCAGCGCCAGCCCGACCGATCCGGTGAAGATCCAGCTCAACATCTTCAGTGATGCAGCCGATTTCGCAACGGCGCGGGCCGGCATCCGGATTGCCCGGCAGCTCTATGGCACAGAGCCGATGGCCGGGCTTGTCGATCACGAGACCCTGCCGGGGCGCGACGTGACCAGTGACGAAGCGCTGGACGAACATATCCGGGCCCATGCGCAGGTAACCCAGCACCCGGTGGGCACCTGCACCATTGGCAGCGGTCCGCAGGCGGTGGTCGATCCGCAATTGCGGGTGCACGGGATTGCCGGCCTCAGGGTGATCGATGCCTCTGTCATGCCCGATGTGCCCGGCGGCAACACCAATGCGCCGACGATCATGATCGGCGAGAAGGCGGCAGACATGCTGCGCGGGCGCAGCCTGCCCCGGATCGAGGGACTGCAATGAGCCACAGCGACTACATCATCGTCGGCGCAGGGTCGGCGGGCGCGGTGCTCGCCGCGCGGCTGACCGAGGATCCCGATGTCACGGTGACCCTGGTGGAAGCCGGGCGGCGCGAACGCAGCCTGCTGCTCACCATGCCGATCGCCTTCCCGATCGTGATGATGGGCGGCACCCGCTTCAACTGGAGCTACATGGGCGAGCCGGAACCGTTCGCCAACAACCGCTCCATCCGCCAGCCCCGCGGCAAGGCACTGGGCGGATCCTCGATGATCAACGGCATGCTCTATGCCCGCGGCCACCCGCGCGATTACGACGAATGGCGCCAGCTTGGCCTCGAAGGCTGGAGCTGGGACGATGTCCTGCCGCTGTTCCGGCGCAGCGAGAACCACTGGGGCCCGGCGGACGAGTATCACGGCAAGGGCGGCCCGCTGACCACCACCAAGCACGTGCCCGATGGCAAACTGTTCCCGCGCTTCATGGAAGCGGTCGCGAAGCTGGGCTACAAGCACCAGACCGACCACCACGGCCCGGACCAGGAAGGCTGGGGATCGCCCGACATCAACATCCACAACGGGCGCCGGGCCAGCACGGCCGCCCGGTTCCTCTATCCGGCGATGCAGCGGCCCAACCTCACGGTGCTGACCGGCGCGCAGGCCACGCGGGTGGAGGTGCAGGGCGGGCGGGCCACGGCCTTGCATTACCGGCAGGACGGGCAGGACAAGGTGGTGAACGCAGGCCGCGAAATCGTGCTGTCGGGCGGCGCCTACAACACGCCGCAACTGCTGCTCCTGTCGGGCATCGGCCCGGCGGACGAGCTGCGGGAGCACGGCATCGCGGCGGTGCACGACCTGCCGGGCGTGGGGCGCAACCTGCAGGATCACCCTTCGGTGGCGATGATCACCGGGGCCAGGCACGATGTGACGCTGAACCCGGAACTGCGGTTCGACCGGCTGACCGGATCGGTCCTGCAATGGCTTGCCACCGGCAAGGGGCGGATCGCCAACATGCCGGTGACCGCGAATGGCTGGCTGAAGACCCGGCCCGACCTTGAACGGCCCGATGCCCAGTGCCTGTTCCAGCCGACCACGATCTTCGCCCGGCCGTGGTTCCCCGGCGTGCGCAGCCCTGCACCCGATGTGGTGGCGATGGCCTGCGTCCTGCTGCGTCCGGAAAGCCGTGGCTGGGTGAAGCTCGCCAGCAGCGATCCGTTCGCGCCCCCTCGCATCCTCAACAATGTCCTGGGGACCGAGAACGACCGCGCCTTCTTCCGCCGGATCGTGCGCCAGATCCGCGAGATCTGGGCCACCAGTCCGCTGGCAGACGTTCTGACCGGCGAAGTCTCCCCCGGTCCGGAAGTGCAGACCGATGCCGAGATCGATGCCTGGGCGCGCGAGGCGATCAATACCGCCCTGCACCCGGTGGGCAGCTGTGCCATGGGAACGGACGAGGAAGCGGTGTGCGATGCGCAGCTGCGGGTGCGCGGGCTGGAAGGGCTGCGGATCGCCGATGCCTCCGTCATGCCCCGCATCGTGGGCGGCAACACCAATGCCGCCTGCATCATGATCGGGGAAAAGGCGACTGACCTGATCCGGGGGAGCCGGGACTAGGCTGCAGCGCGTGCGGCGGCTGCCTCTTCGCCAGCAATTGCACGATATGCTAGTTTTTTGAAGGTGGCTGCCTGCAAGATCGGCGCGCCCCTTGCCGACTGCGCGCCTGACGCGCAATCTGCCTGAAAACTGGCCACTTGCAGCGCCTCCCGAAATAAGGGAAACGCATGATACTTTTTGAGAAGCGCTGATTCTGGTGGCGAATGGTCTTGTCGCAAGGTTCCCTGGAGAACCGTCGACATGGCCTGCACGAGGACAGGCGCCGCCTGACGGGAGCAGGGACCGACATGACAACCGATAGCGCAACGGTCATCAATCCGCGCGACCTCATCGACAACTCTCCCATGCGCGGGCGGCAGTTCCTGATCATCGGCATCTGCATCCTGCTCAATGCGCTTGATGGGTTCGACGTGATGTCGATCAGCTTTGCCGCCCCGGGGATTGCCCGTGACTGGGGGATCGGCGCAGCCGCCATCGGGGTGGTCCTGTCGATGGAGCTGGTCGGCATGGCCTTCGGTTCGATCTTCCTGGGTAACATGGCCGATCTTGCCGGACGCAGGCCCACGGCAATGCTGTGCCTGGTGCTGATGGCGGCGGGGATGTTTGCCTCCGCCACGGCCGAGACCATCACGCAGCTGAGCATCTACCGGTTCCTGACCGGCCTGGGAATCGGCGGGATGCTGGCCGCAGCCAACGCACTGGTGGCCGAGTTTTCCAGCAATCGCTGGCGCGGCACGGCCGTTGCCCTGATGGGGGCAGGCTTCCCGCTTGGCGGGATCATCGGCGGGGCCATATCGGCGGATATCCTGGCCAGCGCCGGCGGGACATGGCGCGACGTGTTCATGCTGGGGGCGGTGGGCACGGCACTGGCGCTGCCGCTTGTCTATTTCCTGGTCCCGGAATCCGTCGGTTACCTGATCCACAAGCGTGACGACAATTCGCTGGCAAGGGTCAATCGCACCCTGCGCTTTGTGGGCCTGCCGGCAGTTACCGCGATCGCCGCCGAGGAACCGGGACGGCAGGCTGTCTCGCGCGGGTGGAGCGCGCTGTTTTCCAGGGCTGTCCTGCCGATCACCATCCTTTTGACCTGCGGCTACTTCCTGCACGTTGTCTCAAGCTACTTCTTCGTCAAATGGGTGCCGACGATCGTATCCGACTTCGGCTTCGACGATGCTGCGGCGGCAGGCGTGCTGGTATGGGCCAATGTCGGCGGCCTGCTGGGCGCGCTTGTCTTCAGCCTGCTGAGCGTCCGCATCGACCTCAAGGTGCTGGTGCTGGGGTCATTGGCGGCCTGCGCTGCATTCCTGGCGCTGTTCGGCCAGGTGCCGCGCGATCTGGCCCCCCTGTCGCTGGTGGCAGCGGCTACGGTTTTCTTCGGCAGCGCGGGCGTGGTCGGCTTCTATGCGCTGATGGCAACGTCGTTCCCCACCCATGCCCGGGCCAGCGGGATCGGCTTCGTGATCGGTGTGGGGCGCGGCGGATCGGCGCTTGGCCCGATGATCGGCGGAGCCATGTTCGCAGCCGGCCTTTCGCTGGAAGTGACCATGGTTGCCATGGCTGCCGGGTCGCTGCTCGGCACGATCATGCTGGCCCTGATGCTGTCGCGACGCGATCCGCAGGTGTGACCCTGCGGATCGTGCGACAGGGGATCAGAGCGTCCGGATGATGCCGGAAAAATCGACCGCGCCGTTGTCCTTCGCAAAGTCTTCGTAAAGCTTGCGGGCCAGATCGCCCATCGGCACATTGGCGCCGGCGGCCCCGGCGGCTTCTCCCGCCAGCTTGAGGTCCTTGAGCATGAGGGCAGCGGCGAAACCGCCCTCATAGTTCCGGTCCGCCGGAGTAACAGGCCCCACGCCCGGAACCGGGCAGTAGGACGTCATCGACCAGCTCTGTCCCGAAGCCTTGCTCGATATGTCGTAGAAGGTGGCAAGGTCCAGCCCCAGCTTTTCCGCCATCCTGAAGGCCTCGCAAGTGGCCAGCATGGTCACGCCAAGGATCATGTTGTTGCAGATCTTGGCCGCCTGGCCCGCACCGGCATCGCCGGCATGGATCACTGCCTTGCCCATGGCCTCGAGCACGGCCTGCGCCCGGGCGAACCCTGCAGAGCTGCCTCCGACCATGAAGGTCAGCGTGCCGGCATCTGCTGCGGCAATGCCGCCGGAAACCGGCGCGTCGAGCATGACATAGCCCTGCGCAGCGGCCAAAGCCGCCACTTCACGTGCTGAAACAACGTCGATCGTGGAACAATCGATCAGCAGCGCGTCGACAGGAGCCTTGCCTATCACGTCATCGGCATAGACCTGGCGCACGATCCTGCCATCGGGCAGCATCGATACGACCACATCGACCCCTTCCACCGCTTCAGCGGCGGTTCCAAAGGTTTCGCAGCCGTTGCCCCTTGCCCGCTCGATGGCCGCGGGGCTGAGGTCGAAGGCGCGCACGGTATGCCCGGCCCTGACCAGGTTTGCAGCCATGCCGCCGCCCATGTTGCCAAGGCCAATGAATGCGATTTTCATCTCAGCGCCCCTTCCAGCTTGCAGCACGCTTCTCCACGAAAGCCTTCATCCCTTCGGTCCGGTCTTCGGTCGCGGCGAGGATCTGGAACAGGCGCCGCTCGTGTAGCAGCGATTGTTCCAGCGTCATTTCATAGGCGGCGTTGACCATTTCCTTGTTCACCATGGCAGCCATCGGCGGCATGGTGGCGATCGCTGCAGCGGTCCCGAGCGCTTCGTCCAGCAGGTCCGCCAGGGGAACAACACGGGCGACAAGGCCGCTCTGTTCGGCTTCGCGAGCATCCATCATGCGCCCGGTCAGGCACATTTCCATGGCCTTGGCCTTGCCCACGGCGCGGGTCAGCCGCTGGCTGCCACCCATCCCCGGGGCAACCCCCAGCTTGATTTCCGGCTGGCCGAATTTCGCCGTGTCGCTGGCAATGATGAAATCGGCCATCATGGCCAGTTCGCATCCCCCGCCCAGTGCAAAACCGTTGACGGCGGCGATCCACGGCTTGCGAGTGGCGCGGACAAGGTGGCTTTGCCAGCGGGAGAAGAAATCATCGAGGTAGAAATCGGCTGCCGGCTTGTCGGCCATCTCCTTGATATCGGCGCCGGCGGCAAAGGCCTTCTCGCCACTGCCGGTAAGCACGAGGCAATGCCGGGACTGGTCCGCCTCATAGGCGGCGAAAGCGGAGATCAGCTCCTCCAGCACCGCGCTGTTCAGGGCATTGAGCGCCTGCGGGCGATTGAGCGTGACCAGCGTCACCGCGTCGCGCTGTTCCACGAGGATCGACTGATAGGTCATAGCGGCTTCCATTCCTCTTCTGGTGGCAGGGGCGCAAACATGCTGTCGAGCAGGGCTTGGCCGACCTGTTCAGGGCGCGCCGGGTTCCAGGCCGGATCGCCTGTCTTGTCGACGATGAGGGCGCGCACGCCTTCGGCAAAATCGGGTTGCGTCAGGATGCGGCTGGCGAGGCGGTACTCCATCGCCATGTTGGCCGCGAAATCGGGCAGTTCGGCACTGGCCTGCAACTGGCGCAGGGCGATCTTGCAGGCCAGTGGACTGCGGGCCAGCAAGGCATCGCGCTGCCCTGTCGCCCACTCGCCGCCATCTTGTTCCAGCGATGCCAGAACATCCTCGAACCGGTCGTAGGCAAAGTGCCGGTCGATGGCATCGCTGTGTCCGGCCAGCCTTGCAGGCGGCGGGCTGACCGCAAGCGCGGCGAGCACGCGGTCCGGATCATGCCCTGCGGCAAGCTCATCCTTGGCCTGGTCCAGCGCTTCGGCGGGAAGATAATGGGTCGCCAACCCCGCCCACAGGCATTCGGCCCCGTCGAGCCGTGCGCCGGTAAGCGCGAGGAACTGGCCCAGACGTCCGGGCAGGCGCGAGAGATACCAGCCGCCGCCGACATCCGGGAACATGCCGATCCCTGTCTCGGGCATGGCAAAGCGGGTGCCGGGCGTGGCCACCCGGAACCTTGCCGGCTGCGAAATGCCCACGCCGCCGCCCATGGTGATCCCGTCCATGAAAGCGACGACCGGCTTGGGATAGCTGTGGATCAGGTGGTTGAGCCGGTATTCGGTCAGGAAGAAGTCGCGCCCGCTCCTGCCGCCATCCTCCAGCGCGCTGGCGCGCAGAAGGGCGATGTCGCCGCCGGCACAGAAGCCGCGTCCCTGGGCATGGTCGATGATGACCGTAGCGATCGCGGGATCATCTCGCCAGCGGCCAAGCGCGGCGGTCATGTCTTCGCACATGCCCCTGGTCAGGGCATGGATCGCGGCGGGGCGATTGAGGGAGATGTGGCCGGCCGCACCGCGGACCCGTGCCGCCAGGTCGCCTGTCACCGCAGCAGGTCCCTGCCGATGATCAGCCGCATGACTTCATTGGTGCCTTCGAGGATGCGGTGCACCCTGAGGTCGCGCCAGAACCGCTCTATCGGATAATCCTGCAGGTAGCCGTAGCCGCCGTGCAGCTGAAGTGCACGATCGACCACCTCGCTGCCGGTTTCCGTCGCAAGGCACTTGGCCATGGCGGCAAAGCGGGTCTTGTCGGGCGATTCCGCCGTCACCTTGGCAGCCGCCAGATACAGCAGGGCCCGCGCCGCCTCGAGCTCGGTGGCCATGTCGGCAAGCACGAACTGGGTGTTCTGGAATTCCGCGATCGCCTTGCCGAACTGCCTGCGCTCCTTTGTATAGGCAATGGCCTCGTCGAGACAGCGCTGCGCGCCGCCCAGCGAACAGGCGCCGATGTTGAGCCGCCCGCCATCGAGCCCGGCCATGGCGATGCGGAAGCCTTCGCCTTCGGCACCCAGCATGTTCTCTGCCGGGACCCTGACATTGTCGAGGATGAGCGCGGCAGTGGGCTGTGAATGCCAGCCGAGCTTCCTTTCCTGCGCCCCGAAGCTGACGCCAGCCATGTCTTTATCGATCACCAGGCAGGAAATGCCCCCAGGGCCTTCGTCCCCCGTGCGGACCATGGTGACGTAGAACTCGTTCTCACCGCCTCCGGAGATGAACTGCTTGGTGCCGGTGACGAGGAAATCGTCACCGTCGCGCACTGCCCTGGTCTTCAGCGCTGCGGCATCGGAGCCGGAACCCGGCTCGGTCAGGCAATAACTCGCCAGCTTCTCCATGCCGATCATCTGCGGCAGGTACTTCTGCTTCACGGCCTCGGTGCCGAAGCGGTCGATCATCCACGCGGCCATGTTGTGGATCGAGATGAAGGCGCTGGTGGAGGGGCAGCCATAGGCCAGCGCTTCCATGATCAGCGCCGCTTCCAGCCTGCCCAGCCCGATGCCGCCCGATGCTTCGGACACATAGATCGAACCGAAGCCCAGCTCGCCGCATGCCCGGATCACATCGCGGGGCAGATGGTGCTTCTCGTCCCATTCGGCTGCCTTCGGCGTGATTGCTTCGGCCGCGAAGCGCCGCGCCAGGTCCTGGATCGAAAGCTGGTCTTCGGTAAGGTCGAACTGTCCTGCCATCGACCTATCCCATGGTCGGGATGACGAAGGCATTGCTCCCGTCGCCGCCGCCGTCGGGCCAGCGCTGGGTCACGGTCTTGACCTTGGTCCAGAAACGGATGCCTTCCATGCCGTGCTGGTTGGTGTCGCCGAAGGCAGAGCGCTTCCAGCCGCCGAAGCTGTGATAGGCGACCGGCACCGGGATCGGCACGTTGATCCCCACCATGCCGACATTGACCTGTGCGGCAAATTCGCGCGCGGCGTGGCCGTTGCGGGTGAAGATCGCCACGCCGTTGCCATACTGGTGCTTGCTGGGAAGGGTGATCGCCTCCTCGAATTCATGGGCGCGCACGATCTGCAAGACCGGCCCGAAGATCTCGTTGTGGTAGCTGTCCATATCGGCCGTCACATGGTCGATCAGCGTGGGGCCGACGAAATAGCCCCCCTCATGCCCCTGCAGGCTGAAGCCGCGGCCATCGACCACGATTTCGCCGCCTTCCTCTTCGCAGCGATCGATCCAGCTTTCGATCTTGTCCTTGTGCGCCTTCGTGACAACCGGCCCGTAATGCGCCTCGGCATCGGTCGAAATGCCGACCCTGAGGCCGGCAATGGCGGTGACCAGCCTTGCCTTCAGCCGCTCTGCGGTATCGGCACCCACCGGCACCACTACCGGCAGGGCCATGCAGCGCTCGCCGGCAGATCCGAAAGCCGCCCCGACAAGGTCGTTCACCACCTGGTCGAGATCGGCATCGGGCATCACGATACCGTGGTTCTTGGCGCCGCCCATGGCCTGCACCCGCTTGCCGGCGGCAGCACCGCGCTGGAACACGTAGTGCGCAATATCCGACGAGCCGACGAAGCTGACCCCGGCAATATCGGGATGGTCGAGGATGGCATCGACCATTTCCTTGTCGCCATGCACCACCTGCAGGATGCCTTCGGGCGCGCCTGCTTCAAGGAACAGCTCGGCAAGGCGCACCGGCACGGAAGGATCGCGCTCGCTCGGCTTGAGGATGAAGGCATTGCCCACGGCCACGGCCACGCCGAACATCCACATCGGGATCATCGCGGGGAAATTGAACGGGGTGATGCCCGCGCCGATGCCCAGCGGCTGGCGCATCGAGAACACGTCGATCCCCGGGCCGGCGCCCTGGGTGTGCTCGCCCTTGAGGACGTGCGGGATGCCGCAGGCAAATTCGATCACGTCCAGGCCGCGCTGGATATCGCCGCGCGAATCCGCGATCACCTTGCCATGTTCGCTCGACAGGAGGTGGGCCAGTTCCTCCATGTTGGCTTCGACCAGTTCCTTGAAGCGGAACATGATCCGCGCGCGGCGTTGCGGATTGGTTGCCGCCCATGCCGGTTGGGCGGCCTTTGCCGCAGTGATCGCCAGCTCGAGTTCCGCCTGGCTGCCCAGCGCCACCTGCGCCTGCACGGCGCCGCTGTTCGGATCGAAGACATCCCCCATGCGGCCGCCAGTGGTGCCGGTGTAGCCCTGGATGAAGTGGTCGATATGCCGCATTGCCGAACCCTTTGTGCGATTGGGAGTCTGGCACGCATAGCTGCGCCACCAGCCCCTGTGAACCTTGCGTGGTTCATGCAAGAGTGCATTGTTGCAGGCAATATGCAAGTTTGCTAGATACACCTGCAGTTATGCAGCTTAGGAACTGGGATGATCTGCGCGCCTTCCAGGCGGTGGCGCAAAGCGGGCAGATCCTGCGCGCGGCCCGCATGCTTGATGTCGACCCGACCACCATCGGCAGGCACATCAGGCGACTGGAAACCCAGCTTGGCACCATCCTGTTCGAGCGCACCCGTGAAGGGCAGGTGCTGACCGAGGCGGGCGAGGCCCTGCTCGCCAAGGTCGACGTGATGGCGCGCACGGCCAATACGATCTTCGACGGGAAGAACGCGGCAGGAACGCTTGCCGGACAGATCAGGTTGAGCGTTTCGGAAGGATTCGGCAGCTGGTTCCTGGCCCGACTGCTGCCCCGGCTCGCCGAATCCCATCCGGGCCTGGCGGTCGACCTGGTGGCCAACAGCGGCTTTCTCAGCCCTTCCAAGCGCGAAGCCGACATCGCGATCATGCTCTCGCGGCCAAAGGCCGGCCCACTGATTGCCCGCAAGCTGTCCGACTATACGCTGCGGCTCTACAGTTCGCCTTCCTACCTGGCCAAATGCGGGGAACCTGCCAGCCTGGACGAACTGGCGACCGCGCATATGCTTGTCGGCTATATCCCGGACCTGATCTATGCGCCGGAACTTTCCTACCTCAGCGAAATTGACGGGCGGCTGGTGGCAAGGCTGCGCTCGTCCAGCATCAATGCGCAGCACCGCCTGCTGGCGGAAGGGGCAGGCATCGGGGTCCTGCCATGCTTCATAGGGGATCACGAACCTGGTCTGCAGCGGATCATGCCGCAGATCGTCATCCGGCGCAGCTTCTGGATCGTGACCCATAAGGACAATCACAGCCTGGCAAAGATCCGCTTCCTGTCCGAATGGCTGATCGCCGCGGTGCGCGAGAACCAGCTGGTTCTCTAGCCGGTCCGGCCCAACGCTCGCTGCCGCCCGCGGGCAGGCTGCCAATGGGGCGCGGGCGGCGGCGAAGGCCAGGCCGTCCGCACCCCATTGTTCAATCGGGCATGATCAGAATTGCACCCGCCGGGTATAGCCGCCGTCGATGACCACGTTGGTTCCCGTGGTATAGGAGGATGCCGCGCTGGCCAGGAACACGATGGTCCGCGCCACTTCCTCCACCTCGCCCCAGCGTCCCAGGGCAAACTGGGCTTCGGTCGCATCGTAGAGCGCGGGCATGGCCGCCTTGATCTTGTCCCAGTTGCCGCCCGGGAATGCAATCGGGCCGGGAGACACGCAATTGACCCGGATTCCCTTGGGGCCAAGCGACTGGCTCAGCTGTTTGGCATAGGTCAGCAGAGCCGCTTTCAGCGCGTTGAAGGCCTGCGGGGCGATGAAGGTCTCGAATGCCGCCGTGCTCGACATGAGGACGATCGAACCGCTGCCACTCTGCTCAAGCAAGGGTTGCAGAACTTCGCAACCATAGACTGTGCCCTTGATGTCGGCATTGAAGCAGGCGTCCCAGTCTCGCGTGGCGCCTGAACCCGAGGCACTGGCACCCGGCACGAAGATATCGCATCCGCCCAGTTTTTCCGCTGCGGCAGCCAGCCAGCCGCGGTAGGCGTCGAGGTCGCTCATGTCGAAGGCTTCGCCCACCACCTTGCCGCCATGACGCGACAGCGATTCCACCGTGGCGGCCACCTGCTCGGCATTGCGGGAGAAGAAAGCGACGTCGCAGCCCTCCTCGGCAAAGATTTCCAGAGCCGCCCTGCCGATGCCACGGCTGCCACCCGTCAGGATGACCTTCTTGCCCTTGAGACCCAGATCCATCGTCATTCTCCTCAATCCGTGAAACCCGCCCGCCAGTGCTGGCAGAATGCGGCAAGGCACGGGCGCATCACGCCAGGGAAAGGACGAATCCGCCGCACCAACGCCCAGAAGGTGAAAGAAAGTATCATGCATGGCAAGTTCGGAAATGGGGCTTTGCCATTTTTGTGGTTCTGGCAGGCCGGCCGGCACCCGTGCCGTGCATGCGGAATGGATTGGCCAGATCCCGGTTGCGACGTGGATGCATTTGCAGACCGTTATATCAACATCGGGACAAAACCGCGCTCGCCCGCACGATCAGCCTGCCTGAAAATATAACGCACATTAGTATTTGCCAAAAACAAGAACACATACTAGCATCTGCAAAATGGTGATTCGACGATGGGCCAGATGTGGCCGGCTGCGGCTGCGTCAGGATCGGATCCACCGGTATAACAGTCCAAGGGGAGGTATAATGCGCCACAAGTTTTCGATCAGTGCCGGCCTTGTGGCCGCCTTGCTTGCCACGACATCGACAACGGCTGTTGCCCAGACAGGGGGTGCTCCGGGTCAGCCGGGTCCGGCTGAAACCGATGCGCAATCCGCACCCGAATCCTTTGGGGACATCATCGTAACGGCCCGCCGCCGCCAGGAAACCGCGTTTGAAACGCCGGTCGTCCTGCAGGCGGTGAGCGGCGAGGAAATCCTGCGGCGCTCGATCACCAATGTCGAAGGCCTTTCGCGGATCACCCCGCTGCTGATCATCGGCGAGAACACCGGCGGCATCCAGGGTGCCCCGATCGCCATCCGCGGCATCTCCGGCTCGGAAGTCAACCCGCTGGCCGACCAGGCGGTGGCCTTCGACATGGATGGCGTGCAGGTCAATCGCTCGACCGTCGCCCGCCTCGGCACGTTCGACCTTGCCTCGGCTGAAATTCTCAAGGGTCCGCAGGCCCTGTTCTATGGCAAGAACAGCCCGGGCGGCATCATTTCGCTGCGGACCGCAGACCCGACACCCTCGTTCGAAGCAGCGCTTTCGGCCGGTTACGAGTTCAACGCCGACGAAACCCGCGTCGAAGGTTTCGTGTCCGGCCCGATCAGCGACGTGCTCGGCATCCGCGTGGCCGGCTATTTCTCGGACATCGAGGGCTACATCCGCAATGATTCCCTGCCGGCAGCCGGTTCCACCCGCTCGTTCGACCGCGCGCCCCGGGGGCAGGAATTCGCTACCCGCCTGACGCTGAAGCTCGAACCGGAAGGCAATGATTTCGACGCCCGTTTCAAGCTTGCCTACAACGAAGTCGACGACCTTGGCGCATCGGGCGTGGTGCAGCTGATCGGCTGCGGAGCGGCCCTGCCGCAGTTGGCCTCTCCGCGGGCGGACTGCGTTGCCGACAACCGGACCTCGCTGATCGATCCCGGCCCCAACTTCCAGGCGATTTACCCCACGGCCGAAGGCGGCAACATCTTCAGCCACCGCAACCAGCTGCTGTCCTCGCTCGAAGTGAACGCCAGCCCGACCGACGACATCACGATCACCTCGATCACCGGCTTCTACCGGTATGAATCCGACAGCCTGGGCAACATTTCCGGCCTCGACGTGCAGCCGATCTTCCTCGCGCTGCCGGAACAGGTGACATACCGCGATTTCAACCAGGAAGTCAGGGTTGCTTCGGAATTCGACGGCATTCTGAACTTCGTTGCCGGCGGCGCCTATCAGTTGTCGCGGGCCAATTATTCCAACAACTTCCATATCACCGCAGCCGGCAATTTCCGCGCCTTCCATGATGCCGACCTGTTCCAGCGCGGCGAGGCCTTCTCGGTCTTTGGCCAGGTCGTGCTGCGCCCCTCCGAGACCTTCGAACTGACGGCTGGCGGGCGATACTCGGAGGAAACCAAGAACCTGCGGACGTTCTCGTTCACCGTCGAGCAGTTCTCGGCCGTGCCGCGGGTGAGCTTCGACAACTTCTCGCCCGAAGTGACCGCAAAGTGGTCGCCCTCTTCAGACGTGAACCTGTTCGCCTCTTACAGGTCGGGCTTCCTCTCGGGCGGCTTCAACGGCAACGGTTCGCCTAACTATACCGGGCGCAACCTGACCTATGACCAGCAGACCACCGAAGGTTTCGAGGCAGGCGTCAAGGCACGCCTGTTCGATCGTTCGCTGCGGGTCAACCTGTCGGTGTTCGACTATGACATCCGCGGGCTGCAGGTCTCTGCCACCCAGGGTGCCGTTGTGCTGCAGACCAATGCCGGTCGGGCCTACACCCGCGGCGTGGAGCTGGACGGCGTGTGGTCGACGCCGGTCGAAGGCCTGCAACTGCGCGGCGCGCTCTCGTACAACAAGGCCCGCTACGAGGACTTCACCTTCGCCTGCTGGAAGGGCCAGTCGATCGCGCAAGGCTGCGATACCGGACTGGTGGGTGCCAACTTTGCCCTGCAGGACATGAGCGGCGATCGCATCGTTCGCGCACCGGACTGGGGTTCGGCAATCGGCTTCAACTACGAAGGCGAAGTGTCGGGCCTGCGTATCGGCCTGAGCGGCGATGCCAACTACAGCGGCGGCTACTTCAACAATGCCTTCAATGCCCCGATGATGTGGCAGGAAGGCTACTGGCTGATGGACAGCAACCTGCGCGTAGGGTCGGAAGATGAACGCTGGGAAATTGCCCTGATCGGACGCAACCTGACCAACAAGTACTACGTTGCCCGCAGTTCCGAGCAGCCCTTCTCGGGCGGCACGGCCGGAACCGCCACGGCCAACCGCCAGGCTGATGTGCTCGGCGCGGTCAATCGCGGGCGCGAGATCATGCTGCGCGTCACGACACGGTTCGGAGCCTTCTGACAGCAAGGCTGGTCGCACGGTCCGTAAGTCAGGACAAGAGCATGTGCCATGGGGCATCGGCGTCAGCCTTCGGGCTGCCACCGGTGCCCCATTCCAGTTCAGCCCGGGGCCAGCACTTCCCGGACCGTTCCAGCGCACTCCAGTTCAGGCAGTGAGGATCCATGAACCCCGATCTCGTTAATCTGGCAGGCAAAGTGATCATCGTTACCGGGGCCGGCGCAGGCATGGGCCTGGCAACCGCCCGCCTCCTTGCGGCACGCAAAGCGCAGGTAATCGTGTCGGACATCGACGAGGCAAACGGCGCGGCTGCGGCGGAAATGATCCGCTGCGAAGGGGGCGAAGCTTGCTTCATCGCCGCCAATGTGGCCATTGAGGCCGAAGTGGAAGCGCTGGTTGCCGGGACCGTTGCCACCTACGGGCGCCTGGATTGCGCCGTGAACAATGCCGCGATTTCCCCCGACAGGCAGCCGATCCACGATGCAGACATGGCAGAGTTCGACAAGGTTCTGAATGTCGACCTGCGTAGCGTGATGCTGTGCATGAAGTACGAGATCCGCCAGATCCTTTCGCAAGGAAGCAATGGATCGATCGTCAACATCGGTTCAGTCAGTTCGGTCCGCCCACAGCTCCACAGCGCAGGCTATGTGGCGGCCAAGCACGGGGTGATCGGCCTTACCAAGGCCGGGAGCCTGGAGTATGCCGGTCAGGGCATCCGCGTGAATGCCGTTCTGCCGGGCGCCATCGACACCCCGATGCTGCGGCGGGCCATGGCCGCCAACGGCCGTACCGAGGCAGAGTTTGCCTCGGCGCTGAGCCTGTTCGGCAGGTTCGGCAAATCGGAAGAAGTGGCCGAGGCAAGCGCATGGCTGTGTTCGGACGCGGCCAGCTACGTGACGGGTCACAGCCTGGCCGTGGACGGGGGTTACCTGACCCGGTGAGCTAGATGCCAAGCGCCGATCGGGCGACGATGCTCTTCTGTATCTCGCTGGCTCCACCGAAAATGGTAGCTGCCCGGACATTGAGGTGCCGGGCGACCACGGTTTCGCGGTGCGGTTTGCCGGTGGCCGGGCCGCCATTGTAGAGCTGCGCACGGTAATCGCGCACAGAGGCCGGTCCGAGCGCCTCTACGGCCAATTCCGCCAGGCGCTGCAATGTCGTGCTGACCTTGAGCTTCTGGATGGAAGCGCTCGCCATTCCCGATGTCCCGGTCAGCCCGCCGGCCGACAGGGTGCGCAGTTCGCTGGCTTCGATGGCAGCAATCTCGATCTCGATCGCGGCCAGCCGCCGCTGGAAATCGTCACTCTCGATCAGGCAATTGCCCTGCTCGTCCCGTTCGGCGGCGGCAATCCGGCGGGTCCGGTGCAGGGCATTCTTGAGTGCCGCTGCAGCGGAGGCTCCGCCCCGTTCGTTCATCAGCAGGAACTGGGCCACGTCCCATCCCTGGCTCTCCTCGCCGACCCGCAGCGACACAGGGATCCGCACGTTGTCGAAGAATACCTCGTTCACCTCGTGCTCTCCGGACATCGACAGGATCGGCCTGACCGTTATGCCGGGCGCATCCATCGGCGAGAGCAGGAAAGTGATCCCTTCCTTGCGCGACCCGGTGCCGCAGGTGCGGACCAGCATGAATATCCAGTTGGCGCAGTGCGCGTGGGTGGTCCAGATCTTGGAGCCGTTGACGATGTATTCGTCCCCCACCCGTTCTGCAGCACAGCGCAGGGCGGACAGGTCGGAGCCGGCTCCGGGTTCGGAGAAACCCTGGCACCAGTAATGGTCCATAGGCGGGATGCGCGGAAGGAAGAATTCCTGCTGTTCGGGCGTACCGAAGCGCATGAGCACCGGGCCGCACATCACCAGCCCCATGCCGGCAACCACCGGAGTACCGGCCTCGGCACATTCGACCGAGAAGATGTACCGCTGCATCGGGGTGAACTCGGCCCCGCCCCAGCGCTTCGGCCAGGTGGGAGCACCCCACCCCCGCCCGTACAGCCGGCGCTGCCATTCACGCCCCAGCTCCGGCTCGGCAAAGACCCCGGCCTGCCGCGCTGCTGCCTGCTGCAGATCCGGCGTGAATGCCTCGCGAATGAAACTGCGCACCTCCTCGCGGAAGCGCGCATCTTCTTGGGAGAGTTCCAGTTCGGCGGATATCACGGCGTCTTCCTGACAGGCTTGGGTTTCAACGACGAACGGGGTCTTGCCCATCCCACTGGGCCGCGGCGGCGCGCATTGCGTCAAAGCCGCGAGCAAGATCGGGGTGCAGCCAGAGATACTCGATCATGGTTCCGGGCCCGCCGCCCAGGTCGACATAGATCGCCTCACCCATGCCTCCCGGCATGAAGACCTCCTGCACGATTTCTCCGGCGCGATCAGCCACCATGGCGCGCGCCTCGGCCATGTCTTCGACGATGACGCACATGTGCTGCACGCCTTGCCGGCCGGACCTGGCCCAATCGGCATAGATCGACGGGGCATCGTTGTGCTGGCGGATCAATTCGATCTGGGTGCCATGCCAGAAAGCCAGCGCCATGTCGAAATCGGGGCGGGTCTCCTGGCCCTTGTAGAGCACCCGTTCCAGCTTGACGTGTTCGCGCAGGAAGAAGGGCCCAACCCCCATGGTTTCGGTCCAGAACCTGAGCGCCTGGTCAAAATCCTCTGGCACATAGGCGATCTGCATGGACGGCCCAAGTTGCGCCAGACGCGCCCGATTCTTGCTGGCTTCCATAAAAATGCTACATGCAATACTTTCTGCCGAATGCCAACAGCTTCTATTGATGCGCGGTGAAATTTTGGCTAGGCAGAGGTCCGTCTTGTGGATCGGGGGTGCTGTGTCCGAACATGTCATAACGGTGGGCAATCCACTCGTTTACTCAAGCCCCCTGATTCAAGAGCGGCGCAGCCGCATCCTTAAAGAAACACGCAAGCTGATCGCCCAGAAGGGCCTCGCCAATTTCAGCGTGCGCGAACTGTGCAAGCAGGCCGACATCGCGCAGCGCACGCTTTACAACCACTTCTCGTCAAAGGAGCGGGCCGCCGCGCTCGCGATCAAGGAAGCGTTCGACGAGATCCGCTATCACGTACACTACAAGACATCGGCAACGACGATAGAAGGCATGATAGACCGTGCCATCGCGATCAACAGCCGCAACCTGCGGGCAAAGAACTACGCGCTGGCGGTGGTGACGATCTACTTCTCGCCGACCTCCACCGATGACGTGTGGGAAGTGCTGCAGGAAATGGGCACCAGCGGCATCACCGTCCTGCTGGAGAGCCTGGCCGAGAACGGACAGATCGAGGAATGGGTCAATATCGAGGAGGTCGCGCTGACCTTTTCGAACACCAGCTTTGCCATCATCAACGAATGGTGCCTCGGCCGGCTGAGCGACGAGGATTACCTGCGGCGGGTCGTGGATGCCCTGCTGCTGCTGCTGTCCGGGGCCTGCAGGGGGGAAGCCCGGGAAACGGCCCAGAGGTACATGCGCGATATCCGCAGGACCGGCAAACTGCCAACATTCCCGATGCCGTCATTCCGGTTCAACGCCGAGGCCGTTGCATAGGCCTCTAGCCCCACGCGAAAGTGTCCCGGGCTATCCGCCGATAGTGCGGTCAGAAGGCCAGAAGGGAGCGCGCAAGGCCCGCTTGTTGACCTTGCCCATGGGATTGCGACCGATATCCTCCACGATGTCGATGCTGCGGGGGCATTTGTAGCCGGCAAGATGCTGGCGGCAATGTTGCGACAGGGCTGCCGGATCGACCATGCTGCCCGCAACCGGCACGACCAGCGCCTTCACCGCCTCACCCATCTCGGCGTCCGGAACACCGATCACCGCACTGTCGGCGACTTGCGGATGCATGGCCAGTGCCGCCTCTATTTCGGCGGGATAGATATTCACCCCGCCGCTCACGATCATGTCGGATTCCCGGTCCGTGATGTAGACATAACCATCGGCATCGACATGGCCGATATCTCCCAGGGTGAAGACGCCCGGTGCGATGTGCGCAGCCCGCGTCATCTCCGGGGCATTGTGGTAGACGATCCCCCGTCCCGACAGATCGCGGAAGAACAGCCGGCCTGTCTCGCCCGGCTCCAGAGCATTTCCCGCATCATCGAGGACCAGAACCTCGAAACCCGGCTGCACCCGCCCCACCGACCGGGGCCGCACCATCCATTCGGCCGATCCGATTACCGTCATCGAACCAACTTCGGTTGCTCCATAGGCCTCGGTCAGGACCGGCCCGAACCAATCGATCATCGCGCGCTTGACCTCCGGCGGGCAGGCCGCACCGGTATGGCTGATCGCCCGCAGGCTGCTGACATCGTGGGCCGCGCGAACCTCGGCAGGCAAGGCCAGCAGGCGCTGGAAATGGGTCGGGACCATGGTGATCGTGGACACCTTGTGCCGTTCCACGAGGCGCAGCGTTTCCTCGGCATCGAAGCGCTCTGCCACCACCAGCGGCTTGCCTCCGATCACATACCGGACAGAGTTGAGCGGGCCGGTATGGTACATCGGGCCGATGATCAGCGATGGCCCGGCGGGCAGGTCGTCAACCGCCGAACGGTAAGCGGCAAACAGCTCTGCCACGCTTGCTGCCTTGGGAAACATCGCCGGCGGCGTTTCGGTGCCCTTGGGGCGACCAGTCGTGCCGGACGTGTAATGCAGGTAGGGCCGCGGCGGCACGTCGAGTGGCTCGTCGTCCGGCTCTGTGGCCAGCCAGTCTTCCCAGGCCACCAGCCCGGGCAAGGCGGGACAGCGCCAGCCGACCACCAGGGGGGTGCCCGCCTGGGCGGCAGCAGCCAGCGCCACTTCGACCGTCTCCGGCCCGGTCAGCAGGATCCCGATATCGCCATCTTCAAGGATGTAGGCACATTCGCCGACCGTAAGGTGGAAGTTGACCGGGACAGGCGATGTCGCGGCACGCAGGCCGGCGATGCAGGCAAGCGCAGGTTCGACCGCATTACGGGCAAAGACACCCAGCCGCCGACCGGGCGCGATGTCACGGCGGATCGCCGCCGCTGCGCGCTTTGTCAGGCTTTCGACTTCGTCCCAGCCAAGCGCACGGTGCCCATCGCTCAGCGCGATGGCTTCACCGAGGTTTGCAGCGGAAGGTCGGATGAGCGGCATCATGTCCTCAAGATGGCGAGTGTCAGGAACAGGTCGACAGGGCCGGCAAGCCGTCGGACAGGCGTTCGGGGAAGGCAGGAAGGCGCTTCTCGCGCAAGGCGGCAACGCCTTCGGCAACATCGGCCGACACGCGCCGCAGCGCGACCATGCGGCTTTCGAGCAGATGGCTCGATTGAGGGGCGGCCTCGCCCTGCCCTGCCCACATCATCCGGCGGGTCAGGGCAACAGCCACGGGCGAAGTGGTCCGGACGATTTCGGCAGCCCGGCCCCCGGCATAGGCCATGGCCTCGTCCAGCGGCAGGACCGTCTTCACGAGGCCGGTAGCCAGGGCCTCCTCGGCGGAAACGGTCGCGCCCCACAAGGCCCACTCCATCGCCTGTGCCGGACCGACCAGGCGCGGCAACAGCCAGGATGAACAGCCCTCAGGCACCATGCCGATCCGCGTGTAGGGAAACAGGAAACGGGCATTGGGTGCCGCCACGCGCATGTCCATCGCCAGCAGCATGGTGGCGCCAGCGCCTGCCGCGGCTCCGTTCACCACCCCGATCACGGGCTTCAGGCAATCGCGTATTCGCAGGGCGATCCGGCCACCCCGGTCGCGAAACTCCTCGCCCTCGCCGCCGCCCGCCCCGAAGCCTTCATCAAGGTCGGCGCCCGCGCAGAAGGCCCGGCCCGCCCCCGTCACTATGACGGCACGCACTCCATCGTCGCTGTCGACCCGGTCGAAGGCCTCCAGCAGATCCTGCATCATCGCCGAATTGAAAGCGTTCAGCTTGTCCGGACGGTCAAGCGTGATCGTGACGATGCCGCTGGACAGCTCGTAGCGCAGGGTTGTCGGCCGGTCCCCGCTCATGCCGACGCCTGTTCCTCGGCTTGCCTGCCTTCGGCGATCATCGCGTCGATGTGGGCATGCAGGTGGCGCAAGCGCATCTCGGTATAGGCGGTGAACTCGACAACGCCCTTTGCCGATGCGTGCAGGCCTTGCTGCACATGGGGAATGTTCGCCATGTCCTGGTCGAGCACCCTGGCAAGGCCTGCCGACATGCCCGAACGCGCCGCTACATCGCCGAAGCTTTCGTCGATTGCCGCGTCGACCCGCTGGGCCGGCTTCGGCCTGCCCGACGCGGGCACCCGGCGCAGCATGTAGACATCCATGATCGAGGTTTCCGGATCCATGCCGTTGGGCCGCCAGACATAGTTGAGCGAGGGCATGGCCCCGCCCCAGAAGCTCATGTGCGGGAACACGTTGTAGAGCAGGGCGTCGACCATCTCGGCATCGGAGAAGGGGGCATAGTCCTGCCCGTCTTCAGCCTGCAGGATGCCGCGCATCACCTGCGCGACGTGGCTGCGCGCGGTCGCGCCTTCGGGAATGGCCAGCGCCGCCTCGCCAACCGCACCCTTCAGGCGGGAACCGACGCCCAGCATGGTGCTGACGATCTCTTCCTCGGTATAGCGCCGCCCGGCCAGCGGACTGGGGATGAGCTGGGCCGAGAACTGCCGGGTAACAAGCCCGGCAACTGCATCGTACTGCGAATTCACATCGGTCATGTACGGCAGGATCTGCGGATGCGTGGTGGGCGCGTGGTGGCTTTCCATGAAGGCTTCTGCAGTCACCTTCCAGTTGGCGGCCACAACCTTGCGCACGTGCAGGGCGATATAGCGTTCCTGCGGCTCCCACCGGTCGAAATGCCCGGTCATCTCGCCGAGCACGGATGCAAGGGCGGGCGCGGCAGGATCGCAGTTGATGAACACCCATCCGCCCCATGTCTCCACCCGGGCCTCGGGAAGCGGCGGAGTGCCATCCTGCCACTGCGGGAAATCGAACGCGATGGGATTGTCGTGGGCGGTTCCGTCATTGCGCCAGGTGAGCCCGTGATAAGGGCAGGTAAAGCGCGCCTTGCAGCCGCCATCGGTCACCAGCTTGCGTCCACGGTGAAGACAGCTGTTGTGCAGCGCCTTGATGCTGCCATCGGCCTGCCGTGTGACGATGAGCGACATGCCGACGTTCTCGTAGAGCACGAAATCGGCAGTGTTCGGAATTTCCTCCTCGCGGCAGGCAACCTGCCAGATGCGCGGCCAGAGATACTTCACCTCATCGGCAAAATAGGCCGGATCGATGTAGTTGCTGATGGGGACCGTGCCCGATCCGATGATCGGCGTATCATGCTCGCGCAGGCTGTCGGGTACGGGGCGGGAATCCTGATCGAGGATCTCGTCGTAGCTGATGGCCGGGTGGCGATCGGCGCGGGGCCGGCTGGTGGGCGTGAAGGTTGTCATGGGCATGCCTCCAGGATGACGACTGCCGAAATGCCGGGTGCGCCATAGACCTGACTGTAGGCTATGCGCGCATCGGCAACCTGACGGGCACCGGCCCGCCCTTTCAGTTGCAGTACGTTTTCAAAGATCTGCCGGAGGCCCGAAGCGCCGATCGGCTCGCCACAGGCAAGGCAGCCGCCATCGGTGTTGACCGGCAGCGCGCCGCCCGGCGCGGTCCTGCCGTCGGCCAGCCAGGCCGTCTGCTCGCCATCCTTGCAAAAGCCATTTTCCGCCATGTGCATGATTTCGGCGCCGCAATCGGTATCCTGCAATTGCGCCAGGTCGACATCTTCCGGCCCCAGCCCCGCCATTTCATAGGCCGCGCGCGAGGCCAGCACGGTGGGAGGCGGGTCCTGCGCGACCTGCAGCGAAGGCGAGAAGACCTCGAACGAGCCGGGCAGCCGGGTGCGCACTGCCGCGCCGCGCACCACCGGTCCTGACAGGCCCAGTTCGCGCATCTTGCGGTCGGATGCCAGGATCAGGGCGACCCCGCCTTCCGAAGGCGCGCAGAACATGAACTTTGTCAGTGGGTCGGACACCATGTCCGAGCCAAGGATGGCCTCGATCGCGACCTCTTCACGGCGCCATGCATGGTCCGTCAGCTTGCCGTTGCGGAAGGCCTTTTCCGCCACCCTGCCAAGCGTGGTGGCATCGATGCCATGCAGCGCCATATAGCGCTGGATCTTGAGGCCGAAGAACTGCGTGGTCAGCATCAGCCCGGTCTGACCGTACCAGGCCGGCAGGCCCCAGCGGGCGGGATCGGGGTTGAACGATCCGCGCGCGTGCTTGTCGAAGCCCACGACGATACCGATGTCCAGTTCGCCCGACTTGATCGCCCAATAGGCCGACAGCAGCGCCGATCCACCGGTGGCGCAACCGTTCGCCACATTGATGAACTGCGCCCCGGTCAGGCCAAGGCGCGGCATCACGGCATCGGCATTACCGCCGTCACGCGATCCGCCGAAGCCGAACTGCATGGCCGACCAGTCGAGCCCGGCATCAGCCAGCGCCTGGCGGCAGGCCGCGACCCCCTGATCCAGTGCCGACATGCCTTCGCTGCGCCCGAAACGGTGGATCCCGGCACCGACGATGTGAACCGTGGTCATGGTCGCCGCTCCAGCGGGGCGAAGGCATAGGTTTCCACCGGCAGCCCCTGCGCGTCCCGGGTATAGACCGTGCGGACCACCTGCATGGCCTGGCCAATCGACAGCGGCGGTGGCGGTACCTGGGCGATGCGCCCTTCCACGATCAGTTCCTCGCCCAACTGGACATAGGCGACACCGAAGGGCTGGTAGGTATCGTCCGAAGGGCCGTCATAGGGTTGCTTCGGGGCAAAGCGCTGGACCGTCCAGCTCCACAGCGTGCCGGTGGCGGGCAGCAGCACAAGGTCGTGCTCCCGCCCCTCCGGGCCTTCGGGAATCGGGAAGACAAGCGTGCCATCGCCATGGCGGCGGCCCGCCTTCAGGCGCACCTCGCCTTCGACGATGGAGTAGAGGTCGGCAACGGGCCGTGGTTCCATCATTGCCTGCTCAACCATTCACGATGTGCACCACGGCACCGATGATCGAGCCGATGATGAAGATGTAGATGCTGGGCATGGTCACATAGAGGCCGGGCCGGCGCAGTTCGGCAGAGCGGGTGTAGCCGATCATGTAGAACAGCCGTCCGACCGGCCAGATCGCACCCAGCACAGCTGCCCAGAACGGCGACACCAGCAGCGCAAAGAGCCACATCGAAGGGAGGAACATCACCAGATGTTCCACCGTGTTCATGTGCGCCCGCACGCGGCGCAGGTAGTCTTCCGGTCCATCGTGTGATGGCGCGGGGATACGGTACTTGATGCGGCCCAGCCCGGCATTGAGCAGCGTCAGGTAGTACACCAGCACGCTCAGCGCGCTGACCAGCGCCACCCACAACAGGTCCGGATGCAGCAACATGGGTCAGCCTCCCGAGGGACGATAGCTGTCGTCCGTCCAGTCCTGCCGGCAGGCCCAGTCCACCAGCCGTTCGGGCTCGAAGCCCGGCAGGCGTGACTGCTGGTAGGGTATGTCCACCTCGAACGGTCTTGTCGGAGACTCGTTGTTGTAGACGTAGAAGGCCTCGATATCCTTGCTGAACTGTTCACGGCGCTCCTCCGGCATGGAAGGGCCGAATGCAGCGGCCAGATCCCGCCCGAAATCCGCCGGCGTGGAGTATTCGAAGCGCACTTCGCGGCCCAGGGCCTTGGTCAGGGCTGCGGCCACATCCTGTCCCTGCAGGGCCTCAGGGCCGCCGATATTCATCCAGCTTCCTTCGAAATCGGGCCGGTCGAGCGAGGCGATCATGATCCGGGCCACGTCATCAAGGCTGATCCAGTTGGCGCGGACCTTTGGTCCATGCGGATAGACGAACACACCGTCCTTCAGGACCCGGGGCCTGACCCAGTTGGTCAGCAGGTTGTCCATGAACAGCACGCTGCCAAAGACCGTTGCCGGCACGCCCGTGCGCCACAGGCGGTTGATGCCTTCGGTGTTCCAGCGATAGGTAAACGGATCGCCGGGCCGGTCGGGGATCCAGCTCGACGTGCTCCACACCACGCGCTTCACGCCCACGGCCTTGCCAGCATTGCCGACCGCCTCGGCGAGGTCGGCGCGCTGGGCGCGGGCCTGCACCGGGTGGTTGAAGAAGATCGCATCCGACCCGTCGAATGCCGGCGCCAGGGTGGCGGCATCGAACAAGTCGGCAGTGCGCACCGGGACATCCGGGAAGGGGGTCGCCCGCATGGCATCGGCCTTGCGGGAAATGGCGCGCACCTCATATCCGGCTGCCCGCAACTGCGCCACCTGGGCAAGTCCCTGGCGCCCGCTGGCGCCCACTACGCTGACGAGTGGCATACTTGTTCCTGATTCCTGCAAGTGTTGATCACGTTCACCGGGCTGCCTGGTATGTTACCGGGGCACCCAGCACGATGGTCTCGCGGATTACCGCCCTGGCCAGGACGGCACGGATGCGCTCAAAATCCGGATGGGCCCGCAGCCCGTAGAGGCCGCTCTGGTAATGAGCGGCATCGTTGCATTCCCACAGGTCGACATAGGTATGCAGTACACCGGTGTACTGGACGAAGGCTGCCGCCAGCCGCCAGCCCTGCTTCTCCTGGAAGTCGACCACTTCGGCCATCACCGCCTTGAAGGCATCGGCTTCTTCGGGCCTGACCTCTATCGTTGACTGGATGTAGTTCATTGTTCCCTCCCATGTTCGGCCGTCAGCCGCCCTGCCCGACAATTGCCGCCAGGTTGCGGTGGAAATCCTGCAGGACCCCCTCGTTGGCGCCGTAGGTCACCTTGAAGCCGGCAGGGGCAAAGCGCAGGTTGCGGTGCCCGCTGGCGGATATGCTGTAGTCCTCGGTCGAGACCACGTTCATGATGAAATCGTGGAATTCCTCCCACGGCTTCATGTCCACATCGTCGGCAACCTCGCCGGATCGATAGGCGGCCATCAGTGAAAAGGCCTTGTCCGGCCCGCCATCGGGGAAAATGCGGTAGATGCTGAACACCTGTCCGGGCCCCATCGATGAGACATTGATCACGGTGTTCGGGAACAACAGGTGCACCCCGCCATAGGGCCGGGGAACCCACTCCTCCTCGGGCTTGTCGACGTAGGCATCCTGGTCGCGATAGGGAAAGTTGATCCGGGCATGGAGGCCGAACTTGTCGTGCACCACCATGTCACTGTGCGCGGTGCGGGCAATGCTGGTGGGATGCAGCGTGGCGAAGTGATAGCCTTCGCCATAGGTGTCGTAGGCATATTTCCAGTTGGCCGCCACATCGAGGCGGGTCTTGCGGACCGGATTGGCGCGTTCGAAGCCCATCTGTGCCAGTTCCGGTGCGAAAGACCCGAGATAGGCCTCCACATTGATATCCGCGCTGGTTCCCGGCCGGGCGATCACGAAGATCAGGCCGTGCCACTCCTCCACCGGGACCTCGACAAGGCGGAACTGGTCGCGGTCGATCCCGGCAAACCCCCGCTTGCCGCCGGGCTGGCCCACGAGTTCGCCGTCGAGGTCGAAAGTCCAGCCATGGAAACCGCAGGTCATGCGCTTGGCAGTGGTACATTCGCTCACCAGACGGGCGGCACGGTGGGTGCACATGTTGAGATAGGCCTTGAGTGTTCCCTGCTGGGTCCGCACGACAAGGATCGAGGGACCCACCTCCTCGAACAAGAGTTTGCTGCCCGGCTCGGGCAGGTCCCGGCTCATGCCCACCAGCAGCGGCAGGCGGGTGAAGACATATTCCTGCTCGCGGTCGAACCAGTCCTGGCTGGTATAGACCGCAGCATCGTGGCGCATGGGACCTGCTTCCAGATCGGTTCCGCCATTGCGGATATGGTCGACCAGGCGGCGCTGGATATCCCTGGCCACCTTCCCTTGCCGCTCCAGCCCGGCCTTACGGCGATCATCCTGCGACATGCTCACTGCTCCCTCTCCCTTGGCGGGAGGTCCTGCTGCAAAGCGTCCATGCTGGCACAGGCACGAGCCTTGCGATAGCGATCGAGATGATAGGCTGCGCCACCGAACAGATGCTCCAGCATCAGGGCCCGCTTGAAGAAGCGCCCGATCACCAGTTCCTCGGTCGTACCGATCCCGCCATGCAGTTGCACCGCACCGTGCGAAACCGAGCGGCAGGCCTCGGCCACCAGGTACTTGGCACCGGATACCGCCTCCCGCCTCTCAGGGGCAGGGGCATCAAGCTTGGCAAATGCCAGCTGCGTCAGGCTGGCCGCCTGCTCGGTTGCCACATGCATGTCGACGAGACGGTGCTTCAGGACCTGGAAATCCGCCAGCGCCCGGCCAAACTGCTTGCGCTGCCGGCAGTAATCCACCGTCCGCTCGATCATGGCGCGCATGGTGCCGCATGCGATCGCGCAGGTTGCCGCGATGCCTTCGTCGACCAACCGCTCCAGCACGGCCATGCCTTCTCCGGGCCTGCCAACAACATGGTCGGCGGTCAGCTCAAGATCCGCAAGCTCCAGGTCGGCCGCCCCCTCTCCATCGATGGTGACATAGGGGGTCAGGTCGAGTCCGGGATGGCTGGTATCGACACAGAACAAGGTCGCGCCGTCACCCGGCCCTGCTGCCGAGAACACCACGTAGTCCGCCTTGTCGAGCGCCAGGGCGGCGGTCTTCCGGCCCGATATCAGGTAGCCGTCACCATGGGGCCTTGCGACAGTCACGAGCGGCTCGACCGCATTGCGGCGGTCAGGCTCCAGATAGGCCAGTGACAGGAGGATCTCGCCACTCGCCACACCCGGCAGGATTTCATCCGCCTTGGCCCCTCCAGCCAGCCGCAGGGCACCTGCCCCCAGCACGACCGAGGCGAGGTACGGGGTCCAGCCGGGGCTGCGGCCAAGAGCCTCCAGGATCACCCAGGCCTCAGCGGCGCCGCCGCCCATTCCGCCATGCTCCGGCGCAATTGCCGCACCGCCAAGGCCGATCTCGCGCGACAGGGCTTGCCACAGTTGCTCGGGCGCATCCTCATGGTCGCGCAAGGCGGCCGCCAGGGCATTGCGCAGCAGCGCAAGATTCTCCTGATCGGCCTCCAGCCCAAAGGGAAGATCGCTGTCCATTCGGGCGAGCTATCAATTTATATAACGCTGTGCAACTCGCATCTTGCCCTTTGGCAAACATAATGCAAAATACGAGGCGCAACAGGGTCGCAATCAATTTAGCACACCGTTCTACCTTTGCCGCTACCACTGGCGTGCCAGGGAATCGCAGGGGAGGGAAGGGAATCGGCATGGCGACCAGGCAACGGCATCGATGGAAAGCAAAACTGACCACCGTGTTGAAAAAGGAACGTTCAGATGCAACTCAGCCGTGAAGCGCTGATCAAGGCATACCGGCAGATGAAGGTCATCCGCGAATTCGAGGAGCGCCTCCACCTTGAGATACAGACCGGCGAGATCGCCGGCTTCACGCATCTGTATTGCGGCCAGGAAGCGGTGGCCGTGGGCATTTGCGAGCAGCTGAGCGACGATGACCGGATCATCTCCACCCATCGCGGGCATGGACACTGCATCGCCAAGGGCTGCGATGTGAAGGGCATGATGGCCGAAATCTATGGACGGGCAACCGGCCTGTGCAAGGGCAAGGGCGGATCGATGCACATCGCCGATGTTTCAAAGGGCATGCTGGGCGCCAACGGTATCGTGGGCGCCGGTGCACCGATTGCCGTGGGCGCGGCACTCTCTGCCAAGCGGCAGGGCCGGGGCGGCGTTTCGATCGCCTTCTCGGGCGATGGGGCCTGCAACCAGGGCACCACGTTCGAAGCCATGAACATGGCCGTTGTCCTCAAGGTTCCCGCGATCTTCGTCTTCGAGAACAACCACTATTCCGAGCACACAGGCGATGCCTACGCCGTGGCCACGGCCACCAGCATTGCCGGTCGTGCCGAGGCTTTCGGCATGCGCGCCTGGCACGGCAACGGTTGCGACTTCTTCGAAGTCCACCAGCTCATGGCAGAAGTGCTGGACTATGTCCGCAGCACCGGCCTGCCCGCCGCGATCGAGCTCGATACGGAACGCTTCTTCGGCCACTTCGAGGGCGACGCCCAGAAGTATCGCGGCCCCGGCGAGCTTGACCGCATCCGCGCCGAACGCGATTGCCTCAAGCTGTTCCGCGAACGCGTGACTGCGGCAAAGCTGCTCGAAGGCAAGCAGATCGACGCCATCGACGAAGAGGTCATGGCCGCGATCGAGGATGCCGTCACCCATGCCCGGCAATCGCCCAGGCCCGACCCGGCCGACGCCTTGACCGACGTTTACATCAGCTACTGAGAAGGGCTCTGCCATGGCCGTCATGATGATGCGAGAGGCGATCAATCTTGCCCTGCACGAGGAAATGCTGAGGGACCCCGACCTTATCGTCATGGGCGAGGACGTGGTCGGCGGCATGGGCACCGCCGGGGGACCGGAATCGGTGGGCGGCGTTTGGCGCACCACGACCGGCCTTTATGCCAAGTACGGTGCCGACCGGGTGATCGACACGCCGATTTCCGAAAGCGCGATCATCGGCGCGGCCGCGGGGGCAGCGCTTACCGGGCAGCGCGTTGTTGCCGAGCTCATGTTCGCCGACTTCATCGGGGTGTGCATGGACCAGATCTGGAACCAGGTCGCCAAGTTCCGCTACATGTTCGGTGGACGCACCCGCTGTCCGCTGGTCATCCGCATGAGCTATGGCGCGGGGATGAATGCCGCAGCCCAGCACAGCCAGAGCCCGCACCCCATGCTCACCTCCATGCCGGGCCTCAAGGTGGTCATGCCCACCACGCCCCATGATGCCAAGGGCCTGCTGCTGGCAGCCATCCGCGACGACGATCCGGTAATCTTCATGGAGCACAAGGCGCTCTACAACCTTCGGGGCGAAGTTCCGGAGGAGGACTATGTCATCCCGCTCGGCCACGCCCAGCTGGTGCGTGAAGGTGGCGATGCCACGATCGTGGCAAGCGGCCAGATGGTCGGCTTTGCTGCCCGCGCTGCCGACAGCCTCGCCGAACAGGGAATTGCCTGCGATGTCCTCGACCTGCGCAGCACCAGCCCGCTGGATGAAGAGGCCATCCTCGATTCGGTCGAACAGACCGGACGGCTGGTGGTCGTCGATGAAGCCCCGCCACGCTGCGGGCTGGCGGCAGATATCGCTGCGCTGGTGGCAAGCAAGGCCTTCATGGCGCTGAAGGCCCCGGTCGGCCTGGTAACGCCGCCGCATACGCCCGTACCCTTCGCCCGCGAGCTGGAACGGGCCTACCTGCCCCAGCCCGAGCAGATCGAGGCGGCCGTACGCCGGACCCTCGGCCTGCAGGGAGCATGAGCATGAGCAAGCTTCGCGCCTTCACCATGCCCAAGTGGGGCATCGAGATGTCCGAAGGCACAATCGCCGAATGGCTGGTCACAGAGGGCGCCTCCTTCTCCAAGGGTGACCTGCTGACGCTGATCGAGACCGACAAGATCACCAACGAGGTGGAGGCGGAATTCGACGGTAGCCTGGCGCGCGTGATCGTCGGCCCCCAGAACACGGTACCGGTCGGAACACTGCTGGCCGTGCTGGCCAACGGGCCGGTCGATGCGGCCGAGGTGGACCGGTTCGTGGCGGATTTCGTGCCGGCGGACACGCAGATGGCATCGGCCGGCGGCGCGGCGCCCGAACCGCGCCCGCAAGTGCAAGTGCAAGCGCAAGCTGCCGCGACGACTACCACCATCCCGCCTGACCTTGCGATCAGCCCGGCTGCCCGCCGCCATGCCGAAGGCAACAGCATCCCGGTCGATGGGATCGCCGGCAGCGGCAGGCTCGGCCGGATAACCCTGCAGGACGTGCTGCTGGCCGAAAGCCCGCCAACCTTCGCTCCGGCGGCCGGCCCGGTCTCCGTTGCGCCGCTTGGCGAACAGGTGTCCAGGGTCTTTGCCTCGCCGTTGGCAAAAAGGCTGGCCGTGCTCCACAACGTGGCCCTGTCCGACATTTGCGGGACAGGTCCGCGCGGGCGGATTTCCAAGGCCGACGTCCTGGGCAAGCTGGCTCAGGACCGGCCCCCATCCGCCGTTCCGGCCTCCGCAACCGCGCCCCTGGCCACGACCGCGCCGGTTTTCACTGGCGCAGAAGGGGATGGGCCGTTCGAGACCATCCCCATGTCGGCCATGCGCAAGGCCATTGCCCGGCAACTGGTCCATTCCAAGCAGACCGTGCCGCACTTCTACCTGCGTTTCTCGGCCCAGATCGATGCCATCGCCCATCTGCGCCAGATGGCCAGGCAAGCGACCGGCGTCGCGCCTTCGGTCAACGACTACATCGTGCGGGCGACAGCGCTGGCGCTGATGGAACACCCCGACATCAACGTGCAGGTCCACGGCGAGGAAATCCGCCGCTTTGCCCATGCCGGAATCGCCATCGCGGTGGAAACGCCCAAGGGGCTGGTAACCCCGGTGGTGCGGTCTGCCGAAACCAAGTCGGTGGCGCAGATATCGGCCGAGATCAAGCAGCTGGCCGAGCGCGCCCGATCGGGCAGGTTGCAGGCCGACGAGATGCGCGGCGGCAGCTTCTCGATCTCCAACCTGGGCATGTTCGGCGTGGAAAGCTTCGATGCCATCATCAATCCACCACAGGGCGCGATCCTTGCCGTTGGCGCAGGCATCCGCAAGCCGGTGGATGCCGGGCACGCGCTCGCCTTTGCCACCATGGCAG
Organism: uncultured Sphingomonadaceae bacterium; assembly: GCA_964612175.1. Classification (GTDB taxonomy): domain Bacteria; phylum Pseudomonadota; class Alphaproteobacteria; order Sphingomonadales; family Sphingomonadaceae; genus Alteraurantiacibacter. Next base: position 7,669 of record CAZTED010000002.1, on the reverse strand, counting down.
CGCTGACGCTGTCGTTCGATCACCGCGCGATTGACGGGGCGGCAGGCGCCAGGTTCGGGCAGACGCTGAAGGACCTGATCGAAGACCCTGCGCGGCTGACCGCGTGATCCGAGGCTGCTAGAGGACACAGGCGATGACACAGGCGCAGCCGGGCACAACAGGTAACAGGGCCACCGGGATGGTCGTGGTGGGCGGCAAGTTCCACGACATGGCCTATGCCCGGCGCGAACTGCTCGCCCTGCTCGGCCAGGATGACCGGATCGCCACCCTGTGCTGCGATGACTATGACCAGTACCACCTGCTCGAAGACTGCCGGTTCCTTGTCAGCTACACCTGCGACGTGGCGCCATCGGTGGCCGGACAACGGGCCTTGCGCGATTTCGTGGCGCGTGGCGGTCGCTGGCTGGCGCTGCACGGCACCAATTCGATGCTCGCCTTCCTCGATAACGGCAAGGTCTCAGCCCCGCGTATCGCGCCGCTGTTCATGGAAACGCTGGGCACCACCTTTGTCGCCCATCCGCCAATTGCCCCCTATCTGGTGGAGGTGGCGCAAGCCGACGATCCCCTGGTCCGTGGCATCGAGCCCTTCGAGGTGACGGACGAGCTCTACCTGCTCGAACGCCACGCCGAGCTGGAGGTGCTGCTCGATACCGAGTTCGAGGGCCGCGCCGACGGGTTTGCCGAGAACCTGTGGCCCAAGGCGCGCCACCCGGTGCTCTATCGCCGCCGATTGGGCGCGGGCGAGGTCGTCTATTTCACCCTTGGGCATTGCCGCGGGCATTACGACATGCGCCCGATGATGGATTACTGGCCCACGATTGACCGGGGCAGCTGGGACCTGCCCGAGTACCGCACGATCCTGGCCCGCGCCGTCGAATGGGCCGCGGGCCTGCCACCCCGGTAGGGCAGTCATTCGCTTCCAGCCCCGCAATCAACCGACAAGACAAGACATGACAAGAACGACAAAAGGAGATGACCGATGGCTTTGATCAGCGTGGTGGGTGCCAATGGCGTGCAGGGCATGGCCCAGATACGGCAGGCGCTGGCCGCCGGGCATCAGGTTCGCGGTATCTCGCGCCACCGCTCCGCCACGCTCGACGAAGCCTTCCCGGACATCGATTTCCGTTCTGCCGACCTGCTCGACGAAAAGACGCTGCAGCCCGCTTTCGAAGGCAGCGACTATGTCCTCGTCAACCACCCGGTGCCGTTGCGCCCGCTGCGGGTGCCCATGCTGACCGCCATTGGCACGGCGGCCAGGGCGTTGGGAATCAAGCGCGTGATCTACAACACGGCCACCTGGATCCCCGACAAGCCCGGCGAGGCGTTCAGCTATGGCGATAACACCGCCATCATCAACGCCTTGTTCCGCACCGGGGCACCGGCCACGGTGTTTGGCAGCGTGCTGTTCATGGACAACCTGCAGACCAACTGGGCCAAGCGCCACATCGTGGATGAGAACCGCTTCCACTATCCGCATGGTCCGTCGCTGCTGGCCAACTGGATCAGCCTTGATGACGTGGGCAAGGTGATGGTCCACGCCCTGGAGCGCCCCGATTTCGAGGGGGCATGGATGAACATCGGCGGGCCGGAGCGGCTCAGCCCGATGCAGGTCTGCGCGATCCTTAGCGAAGTCAGCGGTCGCACGATCCGCTACGATCCGGCCACGCCGGAACAATTCGGGCAGATGCTGGCTGCCGGTCTGGGCGACGCGGTTCCCGCAGAACGCAAGCAGGTGTTCGCCGACTATATCCGCGACTTCTACGTCTACAACAACAGCGCGCCGACCAGGCCTTTCGAAGTCGACTTTGCCTATGTGCAGAGCCGCCTGCCCGATATCAGGTTCGAAACCATGCACGAATGGGCCAGCCGCCAGGACTGGTCGCCCGGATCAAAGGGCACCGGCGAGTAAGCTGCCGACTGCGGCAAGGCCCGCATGCAAGGCCAGACGATCAGCCGCGCACGACGCAGCGGAAGCCGATGTGGCTGGTCGAGGTGTCGACGGCCTGCGGGTGGCGCGCGGCCGGCCGATAGCGCTGGCAATAGCTTTCTGCGCAAAGGTGGGAACCGCCCTTGATGACGCGGCGGCCGATTTTCAGCTGAGGCATGCAAGGGTCATAGCTTTCGCCGATGCCCGCACCGCGCGGATTGGAAATGGTGCAACAGGCGGATGGATCGGCCTTCTGCGCCTTCGTGGGCAGCCCGTACCAGTCACAGGTCCATTCCCAGACGTTGCCGATCATGTCCCACAGGCCGTAATCATTGGCGGGGTAATGCCTTACCGGCGAAGTGCGCTCCCAACCGTCTTCCAGGGTATTGCCGTGGGGAAAGCCGCCCTGCCAGTAATTCGCCAGCATACGGCCGCCGGGGGCCAGTTCGTCCCCCCAGGCAAACTCGCGCCCTTCATGTCCGCCGCGGGCAGCATATTCGAACTCCGCCTCGGTCGGCAGCGCCTTGCCGGCCCACTGCGCATAGG
>CAZTED010000002.1:0-5096 GCA_964612175.1 uncultured Sphingomonadaceae bacterium | reverse complement strand
ACATCTGGAGGCGAAGCTCCGCACCGAAGGTGCGCGGTGCCTGGATGAACTGGCCAAAGCCGCCACCCGATGCCGCACCATCGAACCCGAAGAGGAAGTTCGTCGCATCGGTCAGGTTGTTGCCAAAGATCGCGAACTCGGCAGTGGTCGGGCCGACCGGAATGTCGCCCAGAGCAACACGCGCATTCAGCTTGCTGGTCTTGGCCGTAGGCCGGACATAGGTCGGGCCGAAGGAGGCCACGAGCTGCCCGGCAGAGGTTACGTGATGCGAGCTGGCAAAGCTGTAATCCACGTGGAAGCGAAGCTCTGCGTCCCTGAAATCGGTGGAATAATCCAGGGCCACGTTACCCGAATGCTCCGGCACCTGGAACGAATAGAACCTCGTCAGGTCGAACGGCGCCGTCAGCGGGTTGTCGATATCAATAAAGTCAACGGCATCGGTATAGGCATAGGAGCCGGACACCGTCAGGCCGTCCGCAACCCTGATCGAGGATTCGATTTCGATACCCTTGACCTTGAAGGTATCCAAACCGTTCAACGTGCTGGTCAGCGAAGGATTGGTGGTCGGCTGTTCCTGGATCGTGAACTGGCGACCATCAATGTTGTTCTGGTAAAGCGCAATGTTGAACAGCACCCGATTGTCGAAGAAGCGCCCCTTCATGCCAAGCTCGAAAGCCTCGACCTCTTCAGCGCCATAGGACGTGAAGGTCGACGAACGCACGTTCACACCACCCGCACGGTAGCCCGTGGCATAGCGGAAGTAGGCATTGACCTCGTCGGTGAAGTTATACTTGACGACAAAGGCCGGATCCCAGCGCTTTTCGCGGAACAGGCTGAGCGGCGGCAGCGGGCCACTGGGCAGGGTTTCCGCAAGCGGCGGCGGGGCAAGCGGCTGGATGTAGGTCCGCTCGGCAATCTTGCGGTCATCGGTGTAACGGATGCCTGCGGTCAGCTCCAGGCGATTGATGGTGTAGGTAGCCTGGGAATATATGCCATAGGAATCCGTTTCCGCATTCTGTTCCGATCGGGACGTCTGGCAGATCAGAAGGCCGCGGCACCCGGCAAGGCCGGCCGGGGAAATGCCCAGACCCGGCAGGTTCAGGCCGGTACCTGAAACGAGCGAGCGGCGCTGGTCTTCAACCTGCTCGTTGAAGTAGGAGCCGCCGACGGTGAGTTCCAGGTTGTCCCAGCTGCCGAGGAACTGGAATTCCTGATAAGACTGCTCCTGATCGACATCCTCACGCGCGATGGTGGTGATGATGCCGGTAGACGAGCCACCTGCAACCAACGCGTCGCCGAGCGAGCCCGAACCATTGCGGCTGGTCTCGCGCATCGAGCTGATCGACTTGAGGGTGATGGCATCGCTCAGGTCGAGCTGGACGGTAAGGGCATGGCCGCTGGACTGTGTGTTGAAGCCATCGTGGAACGTCGGGCTGTTGGCATTATCCGGGAACTGGCCATTGAACGCCGGCTGCGGTGAACGCGGCGGGCGGCCGTTGATATCAACCGGCACCCAGGTCAGGTAAGACTGCGTGTCATCGATATCGGCATCGTCATAGGCGTAGTTGACCCGCAGGTTGTCGGTCGGGTTCCACTCGGCCGCAATGCGGAAGCCGAACGAATTCAGCTCGTTCCAGTCGCTCTGCAACGGGTAAACCATGACGTCGGAGTTCTTGGTGTAGCCGGCACGCTGCGTGCGCGAAACCGAGCCCTGGACGCGGATATTGTTGAATTCGGGCAGGTTGACGCTCAGCCGCTGGCTGTCGAGGCCGTAATTGCCGATCTGCAGGCGGGCATCGAAGCCCATTTCACCAGTGGGACGGCGGGACACGAACTGCACTGCGCCGCCTTGCGCGTTGCGGCCAAACAGCTGTCCCTGCGGACCGCGCAGGAATTCAACGCGCTCCGGATCGATCAGCTCCAGGCCAAGGCCCTGGCCACGGCCAAGGGGGACACCGTCGAGGTAAAGCGGAACCGGAAGCTCCTGCGTGCCCTGCGTAGCGTCGGGCGCACCGATACCGCGGGCACTGATCGACAGGGTTGTGGCGCTGCCCGCGAAAGGCGCGATCTGCACGCCCGGAACGGCGCCGGTCGCAAAGTCGGACAGGGCGCTGACGTTGCGGTCTGCAAGCTGGTCGGCGGAAATCGCGGTCACGGCCAGCGGGACCTGCTGCAGTGCCTGCTCGCGCCGCTGGGCGGTAACGAGGATGACGCCATCGTCAGCAGCCTCGGCATCCTGCGCCATGGCGGCACCGGGCAGGACCATGGTGGGCACAACGGCGGTGGAAATCAGAAGCAGTGATCGCAGAATGCGCATAAGACCCTCCCCTTGGATTCTTTTCTACCCGCAGTCCTGACACAGAAAGTGGGCTCGGGGCGAAAGGCTACCGGCTGCATCGTAAGCGAGCAATCACCCCTATCCATTATCGCAAATGCGATTTGGCCATGTTTTCGCTGTAATCTGGGCCATGTTGCCCAAAAAGCACTGTCGATCATGCGCTGGCACTGGCATCATATGAACGGCTGGGGGTGCCACACGATACTCGACGAGAGGACCGACGCCATGACTGTTCAAGCGCTCAATCTGCCCGAGGCGGCCGATCTTGATGCCACCCGCATTTCGCCCAACCGCACCTTCGAGGACTGCACCCACCTGCTGGATGATCACGCCGCGCTCGACCGGTTCTATGAAGACAATGGCTACCTGTTCTTCCGCAATGCCCTTGATCCGCAGTCCGTGGCCGAGGCCCGCGAGGCTATGCTGGCAGTCGCCGCCGATACTTTCGGCCTCGTTGAAAAGGGCGATCCGGACGGTCACTGGACCGGCAAGGAACACCAGCCCTGGAGCGAGGAGATGCCCGCCTTTGCAGGCATATCCGCGCGCCTCATCAACTATCCCGCCAACCAGGCCCTGCTCGCCAAGATCCTGGGCGAGAAGGTGTGCATGGTCCCGATCGTGCAGTACCGCCTCTATCCTCCCCACGGCCCGGTGACGATGATCCATCAGGATGGCTTCTACAGCCCGGGCATCCAGGACTACCGCCCGCTGTGGATTCCGCTGGTTTCCTGCCCGCGCGAGATGGGCGGCCTGATGGTGGCCGTGGGCCAGCACAAGCGCGGCTATTTCCACAATGTGGGCAAGCCCAACCCCTTCCCCATCGCCGATGGCACGATCGATCCGGACAGCTGGGCAACCATAGATTACGAGCCGGGCGACCTTCTGGTTGTCCATCCCTGTTCACCCCATGGCGGGATGCCCAACACCACCGACCGTATCCGCATCTCGTTCGACACGCGCGTCCAGTCGGCCGCCAATCCCAGCGCCTTTTCCGGCACGGTGCGGGCAGTAACGCCGACCACGCTGACGATGGAAGCCGACGATCCCGTAGTCGGGACAGTCACCCTGACGGTGGACAAGGACAGCTACCTGCGGCCCATCAGCGCCGGCAAGCGCGAGGCGTTCGAGGATTTTGCCAAGTATACCGTTCCCGGCATGCACCTGATCGCGGTGCGCGAAGGCGAGCGGCTGGCGATGTTGCGGATGGGCTCCCAGCCCTGATCGGGCCGGTTTTCGCAAGGCGATAAGGAAAAACCGCCGTGGCCAGCCCGGCCGCGGCGGTTTTTCATTGGTCAAACATCAGAAGCCGAGATCAACGATAGGGACGTCAATCGGGCCCTGCGCCTTGGCCAGACCCTTGGCGAGGGTTTCCTTGTCGAGCCCGGCGAGGAAGCCGTCGATCATCCGCTGGTAGTTGCTGATCAGCCCTTCCATCTGGTTCGACAGCCGCATGTATTCCATGGTGTGCAGGCCGCGCTGCTGCTTGGGCAGGTTGCTGTAATCCTGCTTGGGGATATCCGGCCAGCGTTCATCGTCATGCGCCATGGGTTCCGGCTCGCGCGGCGGGGTCGGCTCTTCGCCCGGCTTGAAGCGGGTCAGCGACCACAGCTCGAAGATGCACTCTTCCGGGCCGGTCGGACGGATCCGGTAGGAGGACGCGCTGCCATAGGTCGGCAGGATGAAGTAGTGCGGGAAGCCGAAATTGACCGCGATGCCGTGTTCATCCGCATCGATCTGGTCGAGATCGCCGGTAGGCACGCCCATTTCCTGATAATACTCCATGACCGCCTTGTGCACGGCCCGGCGCCAGGCCACCGACGCTTCGAAGACATTGGCCGGAAGCTCCAGCCCCTTCAGGCTCTCCATGATCCGGATTTCCTGCTCATGGGTCATGCCCTGCATGCCATGGTTCAGCACGCGCATGAAATGCAGGTTGAGGTCGATGAACATCTGCGAATCCACCTCGGTCGGCATTTGCGCCGCTGCCGTGGTGAGCCAGTAGGCGGTTGTCACATAGCCTTTGGGCGCAGGCACATAACGATGTTCGCCGGGCTTTCCTGTCGCCCCGGGAGGGAGCAGCTGGGGGTGGGTCGCGGCAACGTGATAGCCTTCCATGAAGGCTTCCATGGCCAGCTTCCAGTTCACCGGCAGGCGCGCGGCCAGCCACCATTCGGCGCGCAGGTCTTCCACCTTCCACGCTTCGAGCATGTCACCAAAGCGGCCGAGCGAGGGGCGCAGGTCCAGCGCATCCTTGTCGAAGTTGATCCACACGCAGCCGCCGAAGACCTCGTGCCGCACCTCGATCAGGTTCAGGTCGGCCTCGCACATGTTCTCTTTCGAGAAGGCCTCCGGCTCGTGCACGTAGGTGTTGTTGCCTTCGACGTCCCAGCGCCATCCATGGAACGGGCAGGCAAAGCCGCCGGTGGTCCGGCCGGCCTTCTGCACCAGTTCCACCCCGCGATGGCGGCAATGGTTGAGGTAGGCCTTCACCTCGTCCTTGCCCTCGCCGGTGCGGATGACGATCACCGACTTGTCGAGGATACGGTAGACGTAATACTCGCCCTTGCCCTGGATCTGCTCCAGCCGGCAGGCCATCTGCCACACATGGGGCCACAAGCGCTGCTTCTCCAGTTCGAAGAACTCCGGATCGTAGTAACGTTGTGTCGGGATCCGGTCGGGCGTCTCGATCCCGTGAAGCACCGATCTCCACGCTGATGGACTGCTCTGCTCGTTCATGGCTTTCTCCTCCGGACTTCAG
>CAZTED010000001.1:2377-62232 GCA_964612175.1 uncultured Sphingomonadaceae bacterium | reverse complement strand
CTTGGGGTCCAGCTGCACGGCGGGGCCGGGTTCATGGACGAGTATCCGATCAGCCGGATGTTCACCGATGCGCGGGTCAACCGGATCCTCGCAGGATCGAGCGAGGTCATGCGCCTGATCATCGGGCGCGACATCTTCACGCAGAAATACAAGAGCATGCTCGAGTGATGGGTTCGCCGCCTCGCGTCAATCTGGCGAAGGCCCCTGCCTGACCATCCGGTGCCGGACCGGCGGCAACCCTTCGGGGGCTCTTGCATGAGCCGCAGACCGGGCTTGTCATTCCGGTCTTTTTAGATATTAACTAGTTATACGATTTTTGCAGGAGCGGGCGAATGGTTGCCAAGGCAGACGACATCAAGCAGAGCGAAGAATGGCAGAAAGCCATCGCTTACGAGATCCAGGACTCAGATATTGAGCGGCAGAAGCAGCTGATCGGCTTCGAAGAGCCGGGCAAGATGGCCCAGTATGTCCAGACGCTGAGCCACGATTCGATTCGCAACTGGGCCTATGGCTGCGGCGATGACAATCCGCTGTTCACCGATCCCAATTATGCCCGGAAGACCCGTTGGGGCGACGTGATCGCGCCGGGCATGATGGTTGGCCAGGTGGGCAAGCCCCTGCTGGGCGATCCCACCCCCGATCACATCCGGGCCCTGAAGAAGAGCCTGTTTCGCGGCATCCACGTGTTCGTTTCGGGTTCGAAGTGGGATTTCTACCGCGCGGTCTATCCCGGCGACACGATCTACACCTTCTCCGGCGAGGAAAGCTGCGAGGTCAAGCAGTCGGAATTTGCCGGCCGTTCGGTGATCAACGTGCGTCGCCACGTGAACATGAACCAGCGCGGCGACGTGGTTTCGGTCTACCGCGTGCTGAGCGTGCTGACCGAGCGCAAGACCGCCGCCAAGAAGGGCAAGTATTCCGCGATCGAGCCCAAGGTCTGGACCGACGAGGAATTCCAGGCGATCGAGGACATCTATGCGGCCGAAACGATCCAGGGCGGCGAGAAGCGCTGGGCCGATTCCGTTTCGGTGGGCGATTCGCTTGGCCTCCAGGCCAAGGGCCCGCTGACCGTCACCGACGTGGTCTGCTTCCACGCTGGCGGCTATGGCTTCGTTCCCTATGCGCCGACCGTCGGCCGCCGCGCCCACAAGAACCGCAAGCGTATCGCGCCGTTCTACGTGAAGAACGAATATGGCGTGCCTGACGTTGCCCAGCGCCTGCACTGGGATCCGGTCTGGGCCCAGGCGATCGGCAATCCGATGGCCTATGACTACGGGGTCATGCGCGAGAACTACCTGTGGAGCTATCTCAACGACTGGGCCGGGGACGATGCCATCATCACCCACGTCCATGACGAGATCCGCAAGTTCAACTACATGGGCGACGTCCAGAAGGTGACCGGCGAGATCACCGGCAAGCGCACCGAACATGGCAACGAAGTGGTCGATGTGGCGGTCCGCTTCACCAACCAGCGCGACGAGGAAACGGTCAAGGCCACCGCGACCATCGCCTTGCCCAGCAAGGACCGTCCGCTGCCGCTCTATCCCCCGGTGCCCGAACAACTGGCGGAAAAGGCCGTGACGATGATGGCGCGCCACCGCGAACTGGGCGGCGACTGAGCCGGGCTTCCCGGCTTACGCCTGCGTGGAAACTGCGTCGCCGCCAGATCGACATCTGGCGGCCTCTGCCGGAGGGCATGAATTGGAAAAGCGCTACCTTGGCAACAGCGGCCTGTCGCTGCCGGTGTTCGGCTTTGGCTGCATGACCTTTTCGGACGGGGTTGGCCGCTTCGGGGCCAGCGGTTCGACCAGCGGCGAAGATGCGGCGCGCCAGATCGACATCTGCATCGAACACGGGATCGACTTCTTCGATACCGCCGATGTCTATGCGGCAGGCCGTTCGGAAGAGATCCTGGGCGAAGCGCTGGGCAAGAACCGCAAGCGTGTCACAGTGGCGACCAAGGCTTTTCACCGGATGGGCAAGGGGACGCATGATGTCGGCCTGTCGCGCCGGCATCTGGTGGACGCCTGCGATGCCTCGCTCCGCCGCCTGGGGACCGACTGGATCGACCTGTACCAGATGCACTGCTTCGACATGCTGGTGCCGCAGGAGGAAACCCTGCGCGCGCTGGATGATCTCGTGCGTGCGGGCAAGGTGCGGTATATTGGCTGCTCCAACTTTTCCGGATGGCACCTGGCCAAGGCGCTGGGCATTTCCAGGCTGGAAGGGCTGAGCGCCTATGTCGGCCAGCAGATCCAGTATTCGCTGGTGGCGCGCATGGCAGAGGAAGAATTGCTGCCGTGCGGGCTGGACGCCGGTGTGGGGGCGATCATCTGGAGCCCGCTGGCGCAGGGGTTCCTGTCCGGCAAGTTCCGCGGCCAGACCGGCGGCGAAACCCGACTGGAAAAAATGGGATCCCTGAAAGCCTACGACAATCAGCGCTGCCGCGATGTGCTGGCGGCAATCGACACCATCGTCGAAGGGCGGGACGGGAGCGTCACCCATTCGCAGGTGGCGCTCAACTGGGTGAAGGCGCGCAAGGGGGTGACCTCCATCCTGCTGGGGGCCCGCACCGAAGCCCAGCTGCGCGACAATCTCGGCGCGGCGCAATGGTGCCTGACCGCCGAGGAGATCGAAGTGCTGGATCGCGCCAGCCAGGTCTCGCTGCGTTATCCCGCGTCTGCCCAGCACAACTATGGCGCCGAGCGCAATCCGCCCGTGTTCAGCCGATACGACTGAGCGCGCAGCCGGCGGGGTTCAGGCGAACCTGTCAGTTCTCCGAAGCGCGGCGGAGCGTTTCGGCATGGTCGCCATCGAATATGACGGCGATCCGGCGCCCGACGATCGGCTGCCGGGCATAGTCCATGCGGTCTTCGCGGATGCCGGGATTCTGGATCCGGATGAAGCTGTCGTCATCCACCACAAAGGTCCGCTCCTCGCCGGTGGAGGTCCGCACGCGGATCGAATTCTCGTCGGCGGCGAGGATTTCGGCTGAGAGCACGCGCGGCTCGGCAGCGGACTGCACCCGCGTATCGATCGTCACGCGGCACCGGTTCGACGTGTTGGGCCGGCTGGCATGCGGGGCATAGGGATTGATGATCAGCACATCGCCCGGGAAATAGTCGGTCGTCGCCCAGCTGTCGTCCGGGATCACCCCGGCGGGGATATGTGGCGGAGACTTGGCCATGTTGTGAAGATAGCCGCGGTTGCATTGCCGCACGGCGATCATGAGCCCGCCGACCTCGCGCTCGCAATTGGCCAGCGGCGTCCAGACCGGCTTGTAGTTCTTGATGCCGGGGCTGTAGAAACCGTCCTGGTGGATGCCGGTGATCGAGCCGCCCGGCGGATAGGTGCGATACTGCACGATCGGGATGATGCAGGCTGGCTCGCCCAGGATCTTTTCCATCACCCTGGCATTGGCGGGGTTCTCGATCAGCTTGCGGGCGATGCCGGCAAACTCCTCGCTTTCCTCCATGCCGCCCGCGAACGGCTTGCCGGTCCAGACCGGCTCGGTCGCACCGGGTTCGATCAGGCCATGGCGTTCCATGACAGCGAACATGGCCTTGCGCGCTTCCTCGACCGATGCGGGGTCGAGCACGTTGCGCAGCAGGATGTAACCCTCCTCGTCATGGAACCGCATCAGGGCCTCATGGTCGTCGAGCAGGTGATTGCAGGATTCCAGCTCACGCTGCGGATTGACCGCCAGCACATCGCTGTCCTCGGCATCGGGCATGAACAGGGATTCGACAACCATGGGATATTCCTTTGCTCTCCCGCGCCTGTCTCCATCGGAAGGGCTGGCGCGCTTGTTCTGTTGGGAGAGGTTTCAGCCTTCCGGGGTCGGACAACAAGGGGTATAATTTACATTTCAAGTGGGTATAATTACCATCGGAGGCAGGGTGATGAGCACCATTGCAATCGTTGCGACATCCCCCTGCTATCTCACCAGCCTTGGCGCCATGGTCGATGCCCATGCCAGGCTGGGGGAGGTTTTCGAATCCAACGCGGCCCTGGGCGATTATTCGCGCATGGAGACCGTGGTCCGGCTTGCCGGCACCGGGCCGGGAATGATCCAGCTTGCCGGTGGGCGGGAGCTTGCCCCCGATGTTGCGCTGTCTGGCCTCGCCTTGCCGCGCTTCGTCTACCTGCCCAGTTTCCAGTTGCCCGATACCAGCCGGTTCCTGGCCATGCGAGACGACCTCGCGCCATTTCACCAGTGGCTGAAGGACACGGCCCAGCGCGGTATCCTGATCGGCGCCTGCGGAACCAGCGTGCTGCACCTGGCCGCTGCTGGGCTGCTGGAGCGCGGCACCTGCGCGGCCAGCCCGCGGCTGGTCGGCCTGCTGCGCACACTTGTGCCGCGGATCGAGATCGATACCGATGCTGCCATCCGGCGCGAGGGCAATCTCTGGTCCTGCAGCCGCGATGCCGACAATCCTGCACTGGCTGCCCGCCTGATGGCCGAATGCTTTTCGGTTGAACTGGGGCAAAGCCTGGCGATGCGCGAGCCGCCCGGTCCTGCGGCGCGGACGCTGTCGATTCCCGTCGATCCCATCGTGGCCCGCGCCCAGTTGTGGATCCGCGACCGCTTCACCCGTCAATTCAGGATTGCCGATCTCGCCGATGAGCTTGGCCTCAGCCACCAGACGCTCATCCGGCGATTTGCGGCTGCCGGGATACCATCCCCTCGCCATTTCGTGCAGCGGACGCGGGTTGATGCGGCGGCGACCATGCTGGTGGAAACCAACCGTTCGGTGACCGAAATCGCACAGCTGGTCGGCTATGCCGACATCCCCTCTTTCCGTCGCATCTTCCAGGCCGAAACGGGCCAGGCCCCCGCCGCGTTCCGGGCAACCAGGCGCAGGGCGCGACCTGTCGGGAACTGACGCTGGCGGGCTGGAACTTTGCCAAGGAAGCGGTAAACATCTAGATCATCTTGACGATGACCTTGCGGTTGATCGCTGAAGGAAATGGGATGACGGAACAGGTATCGCTCTACGCATTCAACTGCGGCTGGTTTCAGTGCAAGCCGGGCTACTATGTCGAAGGCGACGAGGGTGCAGTCCTGCGCTCGCCGGTGCCGGCATACCTGATCGAGCATCCAAGAGGTCGAGCCCTGTTCGACACCGGGATGGGGGTCCGCTTCCGCAGGGAACAGGCCGATGCCCTGCCGGCCGACAAGTTTGGTCTCGAATGGTTCGAGGGCATGGACATCGCCTCCCGGCTGAAGGCGATCGAGGTCGATCCGGCGAGCATCGACTGGATCATCAATTCCCACCTCCATATCGATCATTGCGGCGGTAACTCGCATTTTCCCAATGCCACCGTCATCATCCAGGCCAACGAGTATGATACGGCACGCAACAGCGACCAGCCCATGCTGTATGCGCCCGATGATTACGATACCGGCCAGCCGATCAAGACCGTGGCGGGCGAGCATGACCTGTTTGGCGATGGCACCGTGCGGATCGTGCCGACCTTCGGCCATACGCCCGGGCACCAGAGCGTGATCGTGAAGCTGGCGGGCGGCGAGGTGCTGCTGGCGGGAGACTGCTGCTACACCGAACGCAATCTGGACGTGATGGTCCTGCCAAGGGCCACGGCAAACATGGAACAGGGCATGGAAACCTACCGCCGCCTCGACGCCCTGCGCAAGAGCGGCACGCATATCCTGTTCGGCCATGACGGCAAGCAGTGGCAGCAGGTGCGCGAAGGCGTGCCGTTCCTGTTGTAAGGGACTTGCGCCGGCGGATTACTTCTTGCCGAAGCCTTCGGCCACCCGGTCTTCCAGGTCGGCACCGCGGCCCCTGGTGTTGAACACTTCGTGGGCCAGCCCGGCGGCCAGTGGAAGGTCGGCCTGCGCCATGTACAATTCCTTGTAGGCGAAGATGGAGTGCCTGCTCTGGCCGGCAATGGCGCGGGCCATTTCCATGGTCGCGGCTTCCAGCTGGTCATCCGGCACGCAGCGGTTGGCAAGGCCGATCCGCTCCGCCTCGCGTCCGGATACGGGCAGCCCCGTCAAGCTGATTTCGCGTGCCTTGAAACTGCCAACCCGCCTCGGCAGCCGCTGGCTCATCCCCCACATCGGCACCATCGAGAACTTGCCGTGGGTATCGGCAAAGCTGGCGCTTTCGCCGGCCAGGATGATGTCGCCGGCAAGCGCCAGCTCAAGCCCGCCCGTGTAGCACCCGCCCTGCACCGCCACGATCACCGGCTGCGGCAGGTTGGCCAGCCGGGTGATGATGTGCGGCTGGTAGAAGGGGCGCGGAAACTTGACGCCGCGTTCCTTCAGGTCATTGCCGGCACAGAAGACCGGGCCGGTGGAACGAAGCACGACCACGGCGATTTCCCGGCCGGCCTTTTCGATCACATCCAGATGCGCCTCAAGCTCCTGCCAGAGGGCAAGGTTGAGGGCATTGCGCTTGTCTGCACGGTTCAACGTCATCGTGGCGATGCCTTCGGCGCATGCATATTCTACCAGCTTGGTCACGCCCGCTTTCTCCCCTTGTTGCCTACCGCTACTGGCCCTGCTGTGCCTTGCGACGGCGCAGCCACCAGCCGTATTGCTGCGGCATCAGCTTCCATCCGTTGGCTTCATCGTGTGCGGTTGCCAGTTGCATGGGCCAGTTCGGGTTCCACAGCAATTCCCGGCCAAGGGCAATCAGGTCAGCCCGGCCATCCTGCAGGGCAACGGCGGCCTGCTCACCGGTACGGATCAGGCCAACCCCGATTGTCGGCAGGCCCGCTTCATGGCGGATCTGTTCGGAAAAAGGCAGCTGGAAGCCCGTCGTGCGCGCCACCAGATTGTTTTCGGCCGGCAGTTTGAAACCCCCGGAAGAACAGTCGATCATGTCGATGCCCAGCTTCTTCAGTTCCCTCGCAAAGGCGATCGAATCTTCCAGCTGCCAGCCAACGCCCACACCATCGACCGATGACACACGAACCAGGCACGGCAGGTGATCGGGCCACACCTCGCGCATGATGGCGGCGATGCGCAAGGGCAGCTTCATGCGTCCTTCCCGGTCGCCGCCGTAGCTGTCGGTCCGCTGGTTGCCCAGGGGAGAGAGGAAGCTGTGCATCAGGTAGCCGTGCGCGCAGTGCAGTTCGCACGCGTCAAACCCGGCGTCCCGCGCGCGGATGAAGGCGGCGCGGTAATCCTCCACGACCTGCTCGATGGCTTCCAGGCTCATCTCCTCGGGTACCTGGCAGCCGCTGTCGAAGGGAATCGCGCTGGGCGCACAGATAGGCCACGGGCCTTCCCCACGGGCTTCCACATCGGCGGCACCCAGCGGGCCGCCGCCTTCCCATGGTCGCTGCGAAGCTCCCTTGCGTCCCGAATGGGCGATCTGGATGGCCGAGGCCGCGCCAAGATCGCGGATCAGGGTCGCCAGCCGCCTGAGGCCGGCCACGTGCTCGTCCTGCCAGATACCAAGGCAGCCGTGGGTGATGCGGCCCTGCATGTTGACCGAGCTTTGCTCGACAAACACCAGTCCCGCGCCGCCCGCGGCAAGCTTGCCGATATGCTGCACGTGCCAATCGGTGGCAAAGCCATCGACTGCGGAATAGGTCGCCATGGGCGAGACCACGATCCGGTTGCGCAGTTCCAGGCCGCGCAGGGTGTAGGGCTGGAACAGCAGGTCCAGATCGACATCCGCCTGCGCTTCGATCGATGCGCCGGTCATCCGGGAAGGTCTTTCACGGTCACCTTGCCCCCTATTGGCAGGGGCGCCGCCAGTCCCACGACCTGGTGGGGCAGGTATGGGCTTTCCAGCCTGCCGACCTCTTCCGCACTCAGGGCGACGTCGACCGCCGCAATGGCGTCTGCCAGGTGCGAAGGCTTGGTCGCGCCCACGATCGGGGCGGTAATGCCCGGCTTGCCAAGCAACCAGGCCATGGCGATCTGCGCGCGGGGCAACCCGCGTTCACTGGCAACCTGCGCCACGGCCTCCACGATCTTGCGATCATTGTCTGCCGTCGCCCGGTAGAGATAGGCGCTGAACAGGTCGGTTTCGGAGCGGGCCGTCTTCTCGTTCCAGTCGCGCGTCAGCATGCCGCGGGCCAGCGGGCTCCAGGGAAGTACGGCCACGCCCTGGTCAAGGCACAGCGGGATCATCTCCCGCTCTTCCTCGCGATAGACCAGGTTGACCTGCGGCTGCATGGAGATGAACCTGGTCCAGCCGTTACGCTCGGCCGTGTACTGCGCCTTGGCAAACTGCCAGGCGTACATCGACGAGGCACCGATATAGCGCGCCTTGCCGGCCTTCACGATGTCGTGCAGCGCTTCCATCACTTCCTCGATCGGAACCGACTGGTCCCAGCGATGGATCTGGAACAGGTCGACATAGTCCGTGCCGAGCCGGGCAAGGCTGTCGTCGATGGCCTTGAACAGGGCCTTGCGGGACAGGCCGCCGGTATTCGGCGCGGCGCGCCACGGCGCAAAGGCCTTGGTCGCCAGCACGATCTCGTCGCGGTGGGCAAAATCGGCCAGCGCCTTGCCGATGAATTCCTCGGACGTCCCGGCGGAATACTCGTTGGCAGTATCGAAGAAGTTGATCCCCGCCTCCAGCGCCTGCCGTATGATGGTGCGGCTGGCATCCTCGTCGATGGTCCATTCGTGGCGCCCCACACCCGGGCGGCCAAAGCTCATGCAGCCAAGGCAGATGCGCGAAACGACCAGGCCTGACCTTCCCAGATTGCTGTATTGCATGGTTCCTGTCCTTCAATTGCGCTCGATGGGAATGACCGCGAGCGTGAAACGCGAGATGCAGACGAGGCGATCGGCTTCATCGGTTATGCGGATCGACCAGATCTGGGTTGTCCGGCCGCGCGATTCAGGCCGGGCGGTGCCGGTGACCCAGCCCTCGCGGACCGGGCGGACATGGTTGGCGTTGATCTCCATGCCCACGGCCATGAACCGTTCCGGGTCAATGGTGTGCACCGCGCCCAGCGAGCCGAGGGTCTCTGCCAGCACCAGCGAGGCCCCGCCATGGAGCCGTCCCCATGGTTGCCGCGTCCGATCATCCACCGGCATGCGCGCCGACAGCCAGTCATCGCCCGCCCCGGCAAGTTCGATCCCCAGGGCTGCCTGCATCGAGCTTCCCCCGATCCGGTTAAGGGTGACCGGATCAGGCCGCACGCCCTGCCACCAGATCGATGTCGTCGCTGTAGTCATTTGCTGTCGCCCTTCATTTCGGCGGCAACCGCGGCCAGCACCTGGTTCACGTCATAGCGGTCGGCGTTGCGGCTCCACGGTGCCTGCGCGGCAAAGGCCGCCTGCATCTCGGCCAGGCGGCGCTCGGCGGCAAGGATCGTGTGGCTGTGGGTGATGACATAGAAATCACCACGCAAGGTACCATCGATGGCATCGCTTGCCGCTTCCTCGACCGGCATGCCCCGTGCCTGGATGCGCGCGCTCATGTCGAGGTTGCGTTCGGGTACCGGAAGCCCGGCAGGGCGCGGACCGCCGCCCAGCGCAGTGCCGACCAGGCCGGGGCAGAAGATGCTGACCGAAATCTTCTCGGGCACTTCGGCCCGCAGGACTTCCGCAAGGCCCAGGACAGCGTGCTTGGATGCTGTATAGAGCGCGGCATTGGCGTGCTGGAATCCCAGCGAATGTTCCGAACCGGTAAAGCAGATCCGGCCGCCTTCCGGCTGCTGTTCCATCAGGCGCGCGAAGACGGCTGTCGTGCTCCAGGCACCGCGCACGTTCACGCCCAGGATCCAGTCGGCTTCGGCCGGGGTCATCCTGGTATAGCGGCCTGCGGCGATCACACCGGCATTGGCGAACAGGAGGTCGCATCCGCCAAGCGTCCCTGTGGCATGGGCAGCCAGCGACTCCACCTGGGCGTGGTCCGACACATCGCAGACAAAGCTGCTGCACCCGGCACCCAGTCCGGCAAGGGTCTCGGCAAGCCCGGCTTCGTTGACGTCGCTGATGATCACCCGGGCGCCGCGCGCGGACAGTTCGCGGGCGATGGCGCGGCCAATGCCCGATGCAGCGCCGGTAACGACGGCCCGCGTGTTCAGAAGGGGTGATGACATGGTCTGCTACCTCTGGAGTGCTGGCTTCAATGGTGATGTGGCGAATGCGGCAGGGTGGTGCGCAGCTTTGCGGCGATGGCTTCTGCCAGGACCGGCAGCTCTGCCTTTGCCGACAGGCCGTCAATGATGACCGGCAGCGCCAGTTTTACTTCGTGGGTCGGTCCGGGCAGGGCAAAGATCGTGGACCAGCCGAGGCGGGCGATCGCAATGCGCACGGCATCCTTCACATGGCGGCCATGGCCGCGCTTGTATTGGGCAAGCACGGCGGTGGAAAGGTGCGGGTCAAGCCGTTCCAGCGCTTCGACCGTATGGTCCTTGTCTTCAGCGCCCACCCCGCCGGTGGTCACGATGATCCCGAACCCTTCGCCGGACAGGCGGGCGACAAGCCCGGCAATTTCGGCCTCGCTGTCTCCGGCTATGCCGCCGAATTCCACTTCGAACCCTGCGTCCTCCATGGCGGCGCGAATGGCGGCGAAGTTGGTATCCTCGATCTCGCCTGCCAGCAGTTCGCTGCCGGTGCTGACCACGGCCACCCGGCGCGAGGCATAGTCCGCAATCTGGTTTTCCAGCTTGCGCGCGTCATCCAGATAGCGGGCGACTTCCTCCCGGGGCGTGCCGATCACGCCGAGGATCCCTTCGGAATGGACCGTTGCACTGGCCGCCACGTCGACCCCGGGAATCCGGGCAATGGCGGCGAGCAGTTCATCCTGCTTGCCGACGATGCTTTCCAGATCGACACGTGGCACAAGGATGTCGAACACGACCATTTGTGGCCGCACATCGGTGACGAAAACCTTGTCCGCCGGAAGGCCAAGCACATCGGCCACCGCACCTGCCAGTAACGGCAGGTTGGCATGGTCAAGGGTGATGCCGTGGAGCCAGACCTCCGTCTTCTCGAGCAGCTGGACCGAGGTCACGCGGCAAGCCCGCGCTGGCGCAGCCATTTCGGCAGGTAGACGGTCTCGACCATCTCGCGCACCTTGGGAGCCCGGGAGAGCAGGTGTTCGCCCAGCTTGCGGCTGACCCGGAATGCGCCCGGCGTGCGGTCAAACACGATGACGTTGTCCGTCCCGCCCTCGCGGCAGGCAGCCGCCACCGCCTCGTCCAGCGATGGCCAGACAGGCGCCTTGGCCCGGTCGAAGTGATAGTTGGACGGATCGTTCAGCAGCCAGCGATTGACCGTGTCCCCCACCACGTGGACCGGATAGTTGTCCCACAGGAAGGGCTGGGGGACGCCGCCGGCCATGTAATTGATGACGATCGCCTTGATCGCGTTGTTCTTGCCCATGGTCAGGCCGGGCTGGGCGCTGTCATGCCGCTCGGCGGCGAGCAGCGACAGGTTGTCGAGATCCATGAAATCGACATCGGCGCACAGCATGTTGTCAAAGGCGATGCCGCCGGCATAGCAGTAGACCCCGCAGCCGTGGTCATCGAACACCACCACGCAGTCCTCGATCTCGCCCAGGATCTTCATGGCCATGCCGTAGTTGCGCATGATCCCGGCAGCGAGCCGGCGGTCGAGTGCCTTCAGGTCATTATCCGCCTCGACCGAAACGACACCTTCCGAGGTCGTATCGAGCACCATGGTCCCGACATAGCGCTGCTGGATGAAGTCGCTCTCGAAAATGCATCGCGACACGATCTGGCCGGTGCGCGGGCCGAACCCGAAGTGATAGGCGGAGCGCGATTCCAGCCGGGCATAGGCCATGCCGAACGGCTTCATCAGCCGGTCGAGCATGCGATGGAGATAGCCCTCGCGCATCTCGGTCACATGGGTGTGGATGAAGTAGGGCGCGTCAAACAGCTTCTTGGTGACGTACATGTCACCCAGCTTGGTATCGACCTTGGTCCCGGCCCCCATCTGAGGGCATTCCTCGACATCGTCGAACCGTTCTTCGAGGCGGTAGATCTTCACCCAGTCCGGATTTTCGATGTGGCCCATCGATTCGGCGATGCGCAGCCGCACCCTGGCGCCGCGCGTTTCCTTCACGTGGGCAGCGATCACTTCCAGCATGGTGACATAGGCTTCACCGCACAATTGCAGCCCGTGCGGATTGGCCAGCAGGTTGACCATGCGGCCCGGCTCGATCTTCGACCAGTCCATGGCCTCGGCGCGGGCCTGAGCCTGGCGGCGCACCTCGTCGAGCGAAGTCGGACCCAGCAGCGCATCTTCCGACCAGATCGTCTGCGGCAGGTCGGGCATCAGCGCCCGGATTGGCAGGGCGGTCATGCCCGGCAGGTCGGCAGCGCGCTTGGCCACCACCTTTGCAGGCTCGCGCTTGTTCCATGTGCGGTGGAAGGCCGGCGGCCGCAACGCATCGAGGAAGGGAGACAAGGTAGCCATGATCAGCGCCTTTTCAGTTTCGCCATGTCGCCGAATTCCTTGTCGATCGGATATTCGGGGAAGGCCTGCCTGATCGCTTCGGGCAGGGTCCCGTCGGGCTGGACGTGCTGCCACAGGGTTGCCGATTCGCCGTACCACTGGAACCCGTTCTTCGGATTGCGCGGGGCATCGCCGTGGCCGGCGCATGCCAGCAAGTGCAGGATCGGCTGCATGCACAGTTCCACACAGCCGGTGCGCGCTCCCGTGGCCAGCGAGACCGCTTCGGGTGAATGGGCCCCGGCAATGATGGCCGTGGCGATCTCGCCCGCCTTGGTATCGGTGCACACGCAGATCTGCATGGTGCGGCCATAGCCGGCCTTGCGGCACAGGGCCCTGACTGCATCTTCGTCCACTTCGGGCAGGGTGAAGCCGACATCGAACGGTTCGGCCAGTTCGACCATCTCGATCGCGTCATCGGGGCATATCTCGACGCAGGCCTGGGCATTGTAGCAGGCCTCTGGTGCCAGAACGGCGATGTTGCGCCCCTTGCCCGGCTCATCCTCGCGCCGGGGACGCATGCCGATGGCAACGGTGGGGCACACCTGTTCGCAGAGGCGGCAGCCTGTGCATTTGTCGGCAACGATCTGCGCCACCATGCGCACGCGCTTTGGCAATGTCCCGCTCCCTTGGTGCTGCCTCGCCAACATCGGCATGAGTGCCGCGAAACTTATTTACTGTTAGACAGTAAGTTTGTAGAGCCGCCAAGGCAAGAGGATTCGGGGAGAGGCCAGATGGCGGGCGGAGCCGTGGCGGTGCGCACGCAGGAAGCGCGGACAGAAGCGGCCAAGGAGCGTATTCGCGCTGCTGCCCTGGCGCTGTTCGGTTCGGATGGCTTCGAGGGAACGACGCTTGCCGCGATCAGCCTGGAGGCAGGGTTCAGCCGGACCCTTGCCCAGTACCATTATCCCGACAAGGCCAGCCTTGCGCTCGAACTGCTCGATGAACGCATCCGGCGCGACAACCATCTCGAGCTTCTGCAATGCAGGGCCGATGCAACCGGAGAGGAAGCCTGGGCCTGCCTGATCCGTCACCTGGAGGCGGTCAGTGCCTATTATGGCGACCTTCACGGCACGAACGAGCACAGCGTTGCGGTGCGGGGCGAAATGGCCCTGCATGCCGCCGCCCTCATGGGAACCGATGCTGCGCTGACGGCGCGGGTCCATGCCCTGACGGTAGACCTTATCGCGCGGATCGAGCGATTGTTCGAATTGTGTCGCAAGGCAGGGCTGATCCCTGCCAGCAGCAACTGTCATGCGCTGGCGGTGCTCCACGTCCACTCGATCTGGGGCCTGGCCCAGGCCTTGTTCGCCAACCCCAAGGGCGGGCGGCCGATTGCCGCCGCGTTCACGCAGATCCGTGTCCTGCTGGACGCACTGCGAACAGACCAGAGATCTCCGGTTCACGGATCGTAAGGGAGGCCAGGGCATGGCTACGATAAAGCTCGTTGCGGATTATGAAGTCGAGCCGTGCATCGGCTGCAAGCTGTGCGACATCGTCTGTCCCAGCGCCGCGATCACCATGGAGGCGCGCAAGCCGGTAATCAACGAGGACCTGTGCATCGGTTGTGGCCGCTGCGTAGACCGGTGCCCGGAAGACATCATGTGGATGCAGCCGCGCGAAGTGCCGCTGGTGGCCACGGTCAGGCCCGAGGAAGTCGATCAGGCGGCGGTCAGTGC
Source organism: uncultured Sphingomonadaceae bacterium (assembly GCA_964612175.1). Lineage (GTDB taxonomy): Bacteria > Pseudomonadota > Alphaproteobacteria > Sphingomonadales > Sphingomonadaceae > Alteraurantiacibacter. The sequence continues at coordinate 48,132 of CAZTED010000001.1, read as the reverse complement.
CCTGCTCGAAAAGGCCGGTATCGATGCTGCGGTCTCGGTTTGTGTGTGCACACTTACGCCGGCTTCGGAAATCGCCGGTGCCGTGGTGAAGGGGGCCATGAACCTCGAGGAAGTCTGCGCCATGACCGGCATGCGGTCGGGTTGCGGCATCTACTGCGTTGCCCCTGCGCTGCGCCTGCTGGAAGCGGCCGGGCGTGACATGACCCCGCCGGGCCAGCACCGCTGGTACCCGTCCACGCTGTCGCTTTACGACCTCAGCGATGAAGTCTGCGCGAAGTATCCCGATGCCTACATCGCGGAGGATCGCGCCGTGTTCGATCCGGACCACAAGTACGGCCCGCTGCACAAGGAGAACGTGTGATGACGGTATCTGCTGCGATCAAGCCGCCGGCATTCATGCATTCGGACTATGGTCCGGCGCTCCAGCCGCACGTTTGCGAGACGCTGGATTCGATGGTTTCGGTGCCGCTGACCGAGTTCTTTCCCGATTTTGCCCCTCCGATCACCTCTGGCACTCCGGAGACGCTGGAGGCCGACCTGGAGAAGATCCGCCAGGCTACCCGGGACTCGTTGGCGAATGTCGACATGTCGGACATTTCGGCAACCGACAGCGTCAACATCCTGGCTTCCGAGCACGGATTTGGCCTGATGGGCGGCTGGCCCTATGCCGAGATGATCAAGACCATCCGCGAAGTCGTGATCGAGCGGACGGGCTGCCGCAAGGTCAACCTGCGGCTCGCCATCTATCGCGGTTTCCGCGAGGCCGATGAAGTGGCCGAGCATTTCGGTTTCAACGAAGCCTTCGAGGGCCGCGTCAAGGGATTGGGGCCGTTCGACCAGGGGGTAGAGGTCGAGACGGCGATCGGGCCGATGTACCTGATCAAGCGTGCATTCGATGCCCCCAAGTTCATCCATGCCTATTACGACGACCCGCGCGAGATGTATTTCAACCGCCTGCTCTACAAGTCGTTCAAGTCGTTCTGCATGTCCTATGCGCGCTACGAGACGCGCTCGGTCTATCACAGCATGTTCGGCAACCGCAGCGGCAGCGTGATCCCGCGCGCCCTGTTCGATTCCGACTTCATCCAGCAGCGCTACACCTTCAGCTCGGTGCTGTGCACGACCCCGATGGGGGTGGTCGGGGTGGATGCGACGACTGACCTGTATGCGATCGACCGGCGCATAACCAAGAGCCACCTGGAAACCTACGGCCGGATGCAGCGCCTGTTCGCCGAGATCAAGGACTGCGTGGCGATCTGGGACGGCGGGCGCTGGGGGTACTACCTGCACGGCGGCGGGCTGATCTTCGGCACGCTCCTGACCAACCATTCGGATTCGTTCGATCTCGATCAGCCGGTGGTGGCCGGCTTCATGCAATCGCCCACTGCGCCGGTAAACTTCTCGCGCAACAAGAACCTGCGCGGCATCGTGGTCAACCAGGCATGGGTCGGGGCGGGCATTCCCTATGTCACCATGCCGTTCACGACGCCGATGTACATCGTGGGTGAAGAGCAGGCCCGGATGTGGCGCGAGGATTCGTCCAACCCCCTGCTGATGGACCGGGCCAAGGTGGTCGACAGCCTGGAACAGGGCATCGCCATGGCCTGCGAGAAGGGCCAGACCGACAAGCTGATCGTGTTCGATGGCAGCTACGGTCACCTCACCTGCAACCAGGCGCTGGCCGACCTGCTGAAGGAGCGTGCGCCCGCCGTCGACAAGACCGTGGGCGAGGAATTGCTGCCCAAGTGGCTGGCGCAGCGCGGGCTTGCCTGAACCGTGGCGACCGATCTTGACCTGCTATCCAAGACCGAGCTGTGGGTGGAAGACATCCTGCTCGACGCGGTGGACCTGACCCGGCTTGCCCGGTGTGCCGGGGAAGTGCTTGCCCTTGGCGCGGAGCAGATCTTCGTCACCGATGTGCGCGATAGGCGGGTCGTGTTCGATGTGGTTTCGCCAACGGTCAGCCTGGATGCCATTGCCGGCAGGGAAGCGGCACTGCTGCAGGCGCTGGCGGCCTTTCCCGGGGTCAGGCTCGGACAGCGCGCTTCGGTGCACAGCCACGGCGTGCTCGGCGTGATCGGTGCCCCTGCCGAACAGGCCGCGCAGATCATTGCCAATGCGGCAAGGCTGGAAGCCAACCTGCAGGCCTATGTCGCCCGTTCGGTGGTGGTCCTTTCTACCGGGGGCGAGGTTGCCCGCGGCGAGATCGAGGACACCAATTACGCAGCCGTCAGATCGGTGCTGGGCGAACAGGGCTACATGGTCGATCACGCCGGCGTGGTCGATGATGACCAGGCCCTGATCGCGGCGCGCCTGGGCCATCTGCTGGGCGAGGGCTATGGCCTGATCATCACCACCGGCGGCGTGGGAGCAGAGGACAAGGACCAGACGATCGAGGCGATGCAGCGGTTGGCTCCCGATCTTTCGACAGCCGTGCTGGCGCAGTACACGGTCGGCCACGGGCGCCATGTGAAACCGCATGTCCGGGTGGCCTGTGGCCGGATCGGCGAGACCCTGCTGGTCGCCTTGCCGGGCCCCACCCGCGAAGTTCTGGCGGCCTTGCCGCAATTGGCCAGGGCCATTGGCGAAGGCCAGCCGCCCGCCGTTATCGCCGAGGAAATTGCCGCGCCGATCCGCAAGCTGTGGACGGCCCATCGAACAGGACATTCGCACTCATGATGACGCTCGAACTTGCCTCTGTCCTGGTCGCGGGCCTGCTGATGGGCATGCTGCATGCCTTCGATCCTGATCACGTGCTGACCATGGCATCGCTGGGATCACGCCCGGATTCGCGCAATGCGACACGCAGATATGCCTTGTCGTGGGGCATTGGCCACGGCGGCATCCTGGTGATTGCCGCGCTCGCCCTGCTTCTGTTCGAGTTCCCCTTGCCGGACAGCCTTCCGCAAGGCGCCGAACGGCTGGTCGGGATCATCATGATCGCCGCAGGGGGGAGCCTTGCGCTGGCACTGTGGCGCGGCCGGGATATCCGGCAGCAGCCCTCTTACCTGCAGCGCAAGGCGCCGTTTGTCATCGGCATGGTCCACGGCACGGCAGGCAGTGCAGCGGTCTTTGCGCTGCTCCCGATGACGCTGCTCTCGCCCATGCTGGGCGTGGTCTACGTCCTGGTGTTTTCGCTTGGCGTGCTGGTGGGCATGATGGGCTTCGGGTTCGGTTTCGACCGGCTTACCAATGTCGTCGGACATTATGCCCAGGCGCTGGAAAGGCCCTTGCGCGGTGCCGTTGCCACAGTTGTCATGGCCTTTGGCGGCTATTGGCTGATAGGTGCCTGACCATGCGCATCGGCCTTTATGGCGGTTGCTTCAACCCGGTCCATGAAGGCCACCTGGCGGCTGCGCGCGGCGCATGCGGGGCCTTGCGGCTTGACCGGCTGGTGTTCATTCCCTCGGGCAGCCCGCCGCTGAAGGGCAACACGGGCCTGGTGGAAGGCGCTCATCGGCTGGCGATGCTGGAACTGGCGGTTGCCGGCGATGCGCGGCTGGAAGTGAGCCGCATCGAGATTGACCGGGCCGGACCGAGCTTCACCGTGGACACGGTTCGCGCACTGCGCGGATCGCTTGCTGCCGGGGCCGAGCTGTTTTTCCTGCTTGGCGATGACTGCCTCGATCGCCTGCCGCACTGGAAGGGTATCGATGACCTGCATGCCATGCTGCGCTTTGTGCTGCTCCCCCGGTCTGGCGACCGGCCATCGTCAGCCGACAGCCGCCTGATCTGGCTGGACTTGCCGAAGGTTGCCGCTTCATCCACGCAAGTGCGGGCCATGCTGGCAGCAGGACGGTGGCCGCCGGACGAGCTGCTCCCCCGGCCCGTGGCGGAATACATCCGGCACCACCAGCTCTATGGTCATTGCCCGGAGCCAAGCTGTGCCTGATCTCCTGACCCGCATCCATGACCGGCTGGACAGCGTGGACCATGCGATCATCGCTTGCAGCGGCGGGATCGATTCCACGCTGCTGGCGCTGGTTGCCAATCGCCATGCCCCGGGCAGGGTCACTGTCGCCCACGCCATCAGCCCGGCTGTCCCGCCCGAAGCTACAGATCGGGTGCGGGCCCTGGCGGCGCAGGAAGGCTGGACCTTGTCGATTGTTCGCTCGGGCGAGTTCAAGGATGAGAACTACCTCTCCAACCCGGTCAACCGCTGCTATTTCTGCAAGTCGAACCTCTACGACAGCCTTGCGCAGATCGCTTCCGCCCATGACAGCGGAACGGTCCTCAGCGGAGCCAATGTGGATGACCTTGGAGAATATCGCCCCGGGCTTGATGCAGCGGCAGAGCGCGGCGTGCGCCATCCGTGGATCGAGGCGCAGTTTGCCAAGGAAGACATCAGGCAGCTGGCGCGCGCGCTGGATGTGCCATTTGCCGAACTGCCGTCTTCCCCGTGCCTGGCAAGCCGCCTTTACACCGGCACCCGCGTCACCGCCGAGCGGCTGCGCGCCGTGCATGCCTGCGAAACGCTGGTCAGGCGGCAGGCCGGGCTGGATGTCGTGCGCTGCCGGGTGCGCGGGGACATGCTGATCGTCGAGGTGGCCGAAGCGGATCGTCCGGCCATCACCGCGCAACTGCTCGCCGACCTGCGTGCGCTGGCCGCCTCGGAGGAGCCGGGGATCACCACCGCAGTGCTCGATGCCGAGGCCTATCGCCCGGGCCGGGCCTTTGTGGGCAACAAGGAGCGCACGCAATGACCAGCGGCTTCGTGCATGACGAAGAGCGATTGTCCCGGCTGGGAATGCCCGAGGCGATTTTCTGCGAGGGCAAGGATGCCATCGCGTTGCAGGCGATCATCGCCGAACTGCACGCCAAGCCCGGTGCGCCGGTGCTGTTTACCCGGCTTGCCCCGGACCGCCATGCTGAACTGGCGGCACTTGGCTGTCCGGCGCTGGATTATGATCCGCAAGGCTGGACCGCGACGCTGCACGGCAACCTGCCCGCGCGCGCCGGATCGGTCGCGGTGGTAACGGCGGGCACATCCGATCTGCGGGTCGCGCTGGAAGCACAGCGGACGCTCGCCTTTTCCGGCCTTGTCACTGACCTCATCGCCGATGTGGGCGTGGCCGGCATTCACCGGCTGCTGGCGCGGATCGACCATATCCGCAGCTTTGACATCGTGATCGTGGTGGCAGGCTGGGATGCGGCGCTGGCATCGGTGATGGGCGGGCTGACCGGCCAGCCGGTGATCGCGGTGCCGACATCCACCGGCTATGGCGTGGCCGCAGGCGGGCACAGCGCCCTCCATTCGATGCTGACCAGTTGCGGGCAGGGCGTGCTCGTCACCAATATCGACAACGGGTTCGGGGCGGCCTGCGGGGCCATCCGGATGCTCAACATGATGGCAGGAAACCACCGGTGAAGCGGCAATCCATAGTCCTGCGCACGCCATCGGGGATCAGCGGAGACATGCTGCTGACCGGTCTTGCCCGGTTGGCCAGTATCAGCAATGCGGAACTGTCGGCCATTGTCGATGCCATCGGCCTGGAGGCGCTGACCGATTGCGTCACCATCGAACCGCACCACGTCAACTGGATTACCGGATGGCAGGCGCGCATCACCCTGCCGCAAGAACACCATCACCGCACCCCGGCCATCATCTACGACATTATCGACAGCAGCGCCCTTGATGGTGCGGCCAAGGCACTTGCCCGCCGCGCCTTCGCCATCCTGGCCGAGGCCGAGGCGACGGTGCACGGCTGCTCGGTGGACGAGGTGCACTTCCATGAAGTGGGCGCGCTTGATTCGATCCTCGACACCTGCGTTGCCGCAGCCCTGTTCACCCGGATCGACCCGGCAGAGTTCCATTGCAGCCCGCTGCCGATGTGTGACGGGGTGATCCGCTGCGAACACGGCCTGCTCGCCAGCCCGCCACCGGCGGTCCAGGAAATGCTCGCCGGCGTGCCGGTCTATGGTGCCGATGCCCAGGGCGAGACGGTGACACCCACGGCGCTTGCATTCCTCAAGGCGGCCGGCGCGCGCTTTGGCAAGTGGCCGCAATGCCAGGTGGTTTCGTCAGCCCGGGCCTATGGCGGCAAGGTGTTCGAAAACCTGCCCAATGGCGCGAACTTCTTCCTGGTGACCATGTGAGCACGGGACCAGCAGCGGCGGATATTGCACAGCGTTTGCTGGCCGGCGCCACGGGGCGCTACCGCGCCGTCATCGAAGCATGCGAGCCGGGGATCGTGGCCGGCACGGGTTTTGTCGATCCGGCCCCCGCCTTGGGGCCCACCGGGACCTGGCGTCTGCTGGTGGCAGAAGGCGACCACGTGGTGAGCGGCCAGCCGCTGCTGGAACTTATCGGGGATGCGCCCCGGCTGGGGGTGGCGGAAGATGTGGTCCTTGGGCCGCTGGGCTTTGCCTCGGGCATTGCCGCGCGCGCCGCGGCCTTCAGGCAGGCAGCCCCCGCCGGCCTTTCCGTTGCCTGTGGCGGGTGGAAGAAACTGCCTGTCTCGCTCAAGCCCTTGCTGCGCGCCGGCCTGTCGGTGGCAGGCGTGCTGCCGCGACTTGTCGATGGTGATTTCGTCTATGTCGGCAAGAATGCCGTGATCATGCTGGGCGGCGTCGACAAGGCCATTGCAGCCGGGCTTGCCGTTGGCCACGGACCGGTGGCGGTACAGGTGAAATCGGTGGCCGAGGCGGTTTCGGCCGTGCATGGCGGGGCGGGGATCATCATGGTCGACACCGCAGATCTTGTCGACCTTGCCGATGTCCATGCCGCGCTGGTCGCGCTGGGCCTGCGCGAACAGGTGCGGCTGGCCTTTGGCGGCGGCGTGCGGCTGCAGGATCTCGGCCCGGCAGCCGCGGCAGGGGCCGATGCGGTGGATGTCGGCCGCGCCATCCTCGATGCGCCGCTGCTCGACCTGCGCCTGCGCGTATGTTCCAGGCATTCCGAATGACCAGACAGGCCAACTGACAAGGGATACCCAGCTGATGACACACCCCGCAATTGCCGCCGGAAACGTTGCCGTGATTACCGGCGCTGCCGATGGTATCGGCCTTGCCGCTGCCCGGCGCCTGGCTGGCCTTGGCATGAACGTGGTGCTGGCAGATAACGATGCGGACAAGCTGAGCGCCGCGCGCGATGCGGTTGGCGGCAAGGCGCTGGCTATCGTCACCGATGTCTCCGACCGTGCCGCCGTTGATGCCCTGGCCGATCGGGTGGCGGACGAGGCTGGCCGGGTATCGGTGCTGATGAACAATGCCGGCCGGGGAGGGGGCGGCACTGCGCTGGTCAATCCCGAAGGCTGGGCGCGCGTGATCGGCACCAATCTGCTGGGCGTGCTGCATGGCGTGCAGGCCTTCGTTCCGGCCATGGTGGCAGGGGATGCGCCGGGCCTGGTCATCAACACCGGATCGAAGCAGGGCATTACCCAGCCGCCGGGCGACACCGCCTACAATGTCAGCAAGTCAGGCGTGAAATCGCTTACCGAAGGGCTGGCGCACACCTTGCGGGAGGAAACCGGCGGGCGGGTCAGTGCGCACCTGCTGATCCCGGGGTTCACCTATACCGGCATGATGAAGGCGCATTTCACGGAGAAGCCGCCGGCAGCCTGGACCCCGGAACAGGTTGTCGATGTCATGATGGATGGGGTGGCGAGGGGGGATTTCTACCTCTGGTGCCTCGACAATGAAACAACGCGCGAGATCGATAACGCCCGCGTGCTCTGGAATGCCGGCGACATTACCGAAAACCGCCCCGCGCTCTCGCGCTGGCATCCCGACTACAAGCATGCCTTTGCCGAATGGATGGCCGGGAAATGAGGCGCGCCTAGTCGTCGAACCCGATGAAGGTGGCGGCCTCTTCGACAGATTTGCGGGTGGAAACCACGGCATTGGCCGGAAAGCTCTCATCCGGCCATCCCATGGCCACGCACATCATGATGAGCTGGTCATCAGGGATGCGGGCATGTTCGCGCACGACAGGTGATTGCATGATTCCCTGGCTGTTGATCACGCAGCCCAGCCCGCGCGACCAGGCGGCATTGACCAGCGCATTGATCACGGCGCCGCAATCAAAGGGTGCAATGTCATTGCCCTTCAGAACCTTGTCATAGGTGATGATGATCGAAACCGGCGCATCGAACTGGCGGAAGCCGCGCAGCACCCATTCCTTGCGCTTCACCTTGTCATCGCGGGCAATGTCCATGGCGGCAAACAGTTGCTTGGCAACACCGATCTGCCGTTCGCGATGCACGCCTTCATAGCTTTCGCTGGCCTTGAATTCGCGCGAGGATGGAACACCGGCAAGGTTGCGTTCGGTATTGCCGCGGCGGATCGCGTCCAGCGCAGCGCCGCTCACCACCGTGAAATTCCACGGCTGTGTGTTGAGCGAGGATGGCGCGCGCATGGCCATTGCCAGCACTTCGCAGATCAGCTCCCGGGGGACCGGATCGGGCTTGTAGCCGCGAATGCTGCGGCGCCCCATGACCACTTCCTCATAGGCCCTTGCGACATCCGTTTGCGAACCCAATGCTGACCTCCCTCTTACTGCCTATGCGATGGATCGGTGCATATCCACTTGCCAGAACGGCGCCTAATTATCTACATCATTAAACGCTATATGTGCAGTTCCGGGATAGAGAGGTTGGGAGAAGGTTATGGCGCTTGAACAGTCCATGCGGGATCGCCTGACACTTCCTGCCGTTTGCGCGCCGATGTTCCTGGTCAGCAATCCGGCATTGGTGCGCGAGGCCTGCCTGGCAGGCATCATGGGTGCATTACCGCGCCAGAACGCCCGCAGTTTCGAGATTTTCGAAAGCTGGCTTGCCGAGATCCGGGACGCGCTGGATCGGCACAAGGATGCAAACCCGGCTGCCCGGATCGGGCCGTTGGCTGTCAACCTGGCGACGAAGATGGAGCCGGCCGAAATCACGCGCCATCTCGATCTGGCGAAGCGCTACGGGGTCGAGGTGATCATCAGTGCGACGGGCAATCCGACCGAACTGGCCAAGCATGTCCGCGATGCGGGGCTGAAGATCTGGCACGATGTCGTATCGATGCGCTTTGCTGAAAAGGCGATCGAGGCCGGTGTCGACGGGTTGACCTGTATCGGTTCGGGCGGCGGGGGCCATTCCGGCCATATCGGGCATCTTGTGCTGGTCCCGCGTATCCGGAAAATCTTCGATGGCACCATCCTGATGGCCGGCTCGATTTCCACCGGCGCGGCCATCCGTGCGGCCGAGATCCTTGGCGCCGACCTTGCGTATATGGGGACGCGCTTCATCGCCACTCGCGAAGCAGGTGTGGATCCGGCCTATGCGCAGATGCTGGTCGACGGGCATTCGGAAGACCTGATGTTCACGCCCCGGATTGCGGGGGTGGCCGCCAACTGGCTGGTCCCTTCGATGGAACGGCTGGGCCTCGACCCGAAGAACCTGCCGAAACCCGCCGGACACGGCATGGGCTCGCAGCACCTGCCAGAGGGCGTGAAGCCCTGGAAGAACCTGTGGTCGGCGGGGCAGGGTATCGACCTGATCGATGACACGCCTACCGTTGCGGAACTCGTTGTCCGGCTGCGCCGGGAATATGTCGCGGCCTGCGAGACGCCCAGTTATGCCGATGTCGCGAGGCTGGTGGACCAGGCGCTCGACGCCAGGCCCGTTGATTGAGAGAGGACGACCATGAACCGAATTCCCCTCGTTGCCGTTGAGGACCTGACGCCCGAACAGCGCGAGCGCTATGACAATGCGCCGGGTGGCAAGCTCAATCTCAGCCGCCTGATGGCCCATGCTGTTTCTATCCAGCCGGGTATCGGCCTGGCCGTGCAGGGCATGATGTCCGGCATCGAGGTGCCGCCGCTGGAGCGGCAGATCTGCGTGCTGGCCGTGCTCCATCTTGATCGCGGCGAGTACGAATGGGCCCAGCACATGCAGGTGTCCAAGGCCATGGGCATCCCTGACGAAAAGGTTGCCGCGATCGCCAACGACCGCTTCGGCGATCCGGTTTTCAATGACCGCGAGAAGGCCCTGCTCGCCTTCACCCGGCAAGTGGTCAAGACCGTGCGTGTTGACGACCTGGTCTTCAATGCCATCGCATCGTTCTACAGCCCGCGCCAGATTGTCGAGCTGATCCATGTCATCGGCCTGTACATGATGTTTGCCCGGATTTCCGAGGTGGCGGAACTGGAGATCGATGCCGTTCTGGGCGGTGAATTCTGGAAGAAGGCCAATCAGGAAGCCGGCCTGTCCGAAAAGTGACCGGCCCAGACACTTGAACTGATGAAGGATTGAAGCCTTGGAAGATGGTCAGACCGAAACGATTGATTACCCCTTTGTCCGCCTGGAGTTTGACGGACCGCTGGCGATCATGACCCTGAACGATCCCGAGCGGCTGAATGCCATGGGCATGGAAATGGGCGAATCCATCGCCACCGTTCTCAACGAGATCGCCAAGCCGCGGCGCAAGTGCCGGGCGCTGCTCATCACGGGCGAAGGGCGCGCCTTCTGTGCTGGCGTGAACCTGATGGGCAGTCGCAAGGCGCTGGCGGACGGAACCGTCAAGCTTCCCGCGCTCAGCGGTGTCGAGACCTTCTTCCACCCCCTTCTGCGTCGGCTGCATGCCGTCTCCATCCCCGTGATCGCCGCTCCCAACGGGCTTGCCGTCGGCATTGGCCTGGGGATGTGCCTTGCGGCGGACTATGTGATCGCGTCGGACAAGGCGTGGTTCCAGGCCCCGTTCAAGAACCTTGCCTCGGCCACGGACTCGGGCCTCGGCTGGCTGCTGTCACGCAACATCGGCATCCTGCGGACCAAGCGCATCCTCATGCGGGCAGAGCGGATCGATGCTGCGACCGCGCTTGACTGGGGCATGGTCAGCGAGGTTGCCGAGGCCGAGACCTTTGCGGTGCGGGCACGCGAGGTGGCCATGGAAATCGCCAACGATGCCACCATCGCGCTGTCCGAGATCAAGCAGATTGTCGGCCTTGCCCAGCGCATCGACCTGCATTCCGCATTCGAGACCGAAGCACAGGCCGTTGCCCGCACCTCGCGAACCAAGGACAATGTCGCGGCCATTCGCGTGTTCGGATCAAAGGAAAGGCCGACCTTCACCGGCGAATAGGGCATCGATCCGGCGCTGCCGCGCAGGCTGGCCCTGCCAGCCTGTTCAGCACGCCAGGTAATCGTGCAGCACGCGGTGCATGTTGGAGATGGCCACTTCCTGGACAGGGCTGGTGCGGCTCCCCGGGAATCCGGCCTGCTTCATGCCGCGCTGGACCTGTTCCATGTTGAGGAAGTCCTGCTCCAGTATCTCGCTGACCCCGCCGATGGCCTTCCACCCTTCTTCGGTGTGGATGGTGTTGTGGCTGATCGGCGGTTCGGCACCAGGTGCGTATTGTTCAAGCGACCAGATGTCGTAGACGCACCAGTCCGGATCGGTTCCATCGCCCCAGGGGCGGGATCGGTAGCACAGTGTCCCGGTGCCGCTGGGCAGGAAGATGAGGTTGGGGAAGACATGCCAGTCGGTCCCGGCGGCGGCGCGTTCGGCAAGGGTCAGCGGGGGCCAGTGCGCGCCGGCAGCCTTCGCCGCTTCCTCCTGGAACTGCAGCAGCTTCACGACCAGTTCGATCGGGCTGTCTTGCGCGCTTGCTTCGGTCATCAGCCGGGTGGCCGCCGCCGCATCCTTTTCCGTGGTAATGGCGTGGAGCGTATCGTTGATCAGCTGGATATAGCCGATCATGCCGGGGCGCAGGTCGTCGGGTACGGGCTTTGCCTGGCGGGGTGATGGCGCACCGAACGGGCGCGTGCTCTTGTCGTATCCGAACATGCCATGTTTTCCCATGGCCCTGCTGAAGGTGTAGTCCTCACCAAAGCCGTCCAGCAGCTGCGGATGGGTGGCGGCCACGTGATAGCCTTCGTCAAAGGCTTCCAGTGCGACTTTCCAGTTGCACGGAACCCGCACCGAATAGGACCAGCGGAACTTCGCCTTGTGCAGTTCGAACGGATCGATGAACTGGGGCACTGGATCAAGGAACGTGGCGAGCGGCTCGCAATCGGGGTCCATGTTGATGAAGACGAAGCCGCCCCAGGTATCGACACGGATTTCGGCGAGCCTGAAATCATCGTGGCTGGCATTGCGGCAGCCCGCCCAGTCCTTTTCATCGAGGATGCGCTGTACGCTGCCATCCAGGTTCCAGCGCCAGCCATGGTAATTGCAGTGGAAGCGGGTGGCATTGCCGCAGCCCTGCGTCAGTCGCCGCCCGCGATGCATGCAGACGTTGTAGTAGGCGCTGATCCTGTCGGGTGCCGAGCGCACGACGATGATCGACTGGTCGCAGATGTCATAGGTGACGAAGTCGCCGACCTTTTCCAGCTCCTGCTCGCGGCAGGCCACCTGCCAGACCTTCGGCCAGAGGCTGTTCTTCTCGCGCAGGGCGAATTCACGGCAGATGTAGTCCTCCTTGGGTACGAAATCGGCCTTGACCGGATTTGCTGCCATCGCTTCTAGCCCTCGTGCTTCCAGCGTTCCTGTAGAGGATATGGACGATTTCCGGGGGCCTCCTTGATCCCTGTCAATTTCGGTCTAGGCTTGCAGGTGTGAACAGCGACACCCAGCCTCGCGTGGTGCAGCGCCTTGTCGACCCCGAACTGTGCTCGGCATGTTTCGGATGTTTCGAGGTCTGCCCCAAGGGGGCGATCGAAATCCGCAGCCGGCGGGTGGCGGTTGATCCGGCCTTGTGCGCCGATTGCAGGGCATGCATCGAGGAATGCAGTACCGGCGCGATCGAAGCGGTCCGGATGGTGCCGAAGAATGCACCCTATGGACTTGAGGAACAGTTTCGCTGGGACAGCCTGCCACCGGAAGAGTTCTGAGCGGCATTGCGGATTTGACGTTTTGACGTGCTTCGTCATAATGTCCGCTCATGCCTCGCATCGGCGCCAGGGCGAGCAAAGCGAGACCATGCGATTTCACCATGACAGATGAGAAAGCAACGCGCGCGGTCAAGGCGGCGGCCGACACCTTCCTGCGCTATGGCTATGCCCGGACCACGATGGGCGACATAGCCAGGGCCGCAGGAATGTCGCGCCCGGCGCTCTACCTGCTGTTTCCGGGCAAGGAACAGTTGTTTGCCGCAGCCACGAGCTTCCTGGCTGACCGGCGGTTGGAGGAGACCCGGAAGGCACTCCATTCATGCCCGGGCTTGCAGGAAAAGCTGACGACCGCCTGCGAGATGTTGCTGGTGGGCTTCTTCGAGCTGCAGCAAGCCGCGCCGGATGCGCGCGACATGGACAACCTCGCATTTCCCGTGGTCAGGGAGATATACGCCAGGTTCGAGGCGTTCTTTGCCGGGGTCATCGCCGGATGTGGCGGGCATCCATCAGCAGGGCCGGAACAGATCGCGCGGGTCCTGCTCTATGGTGCGCGCGGCTATCGCGAAGTGGCGGCCAGCACGGAAGAATTCCGGGCCCTCATCCGCACCCATGTTGCGATGATAAGTGACCAGGGATCCGGGCTGCCAGCCTAGATCCCGTAGCCCGGTCAGCCCTGCGGCGTGGCTTCCCTTGTAACGCGCTCGTAAGCGGCGAGCGGACCGACGATCGTTACCCCGCCATCGACGGGCAAGGTGATGCCGGTGATGAAGCGGCTTTCCGGTCCGGCAAGGAACAGGGCCGCCTGGGCGATGTCCCAGGCATCGCCCTCTACCCCGATCGGTGCGATGGCGCTGCGTACCCGCCGGTGTTCGCCTTTGACATGTGCTTCCACCATCGGGGTCATGATATGGCCGGGGGCAACGCAATTGGCCCGGATTCCATCCCGCCCATACATGACCGCCAGCTCTGCGGTCAGCTGGATCATGGCAGCCTTGCTTGGGCCGTATGCGGTGTTGCCGTGCGCCAGGATGCCGGCGACCGAGGCAATGTTGACGATGGCCTTGCCATGGCCTGCCAGCAAGGCCGGCATGGCTTCCCGGCACATGTTGACGACCGTACCGAAATTGACTGCCATCAGCTTGTCGACATCGGCTTGCGGCACGGTATGCAGCTGGCCCGCGCCCGATGCGATGCCGATGTTGTTGACCAGCACGTCCAGCCCGCCAAGCCAGTCCAGCGCCTCTGCCGTCATGCGTTGGGCATCCTCGGCATCGGCGACGTTGCCGATGAACATGCGGGCCTCGCCGTTCATGCCGGTTATCAGTTCAAGCGTGGTCGCGGCGCGGGCCTCGTCGAGGTCGAACAGGGCAACCTTGGCGCCCTCGGCAGCAAACAGCGCGGCGATAGCCTTGCCGGTGCCGACGCCATCGCCAAGCGTTCCGGCGCCGGTGACGATCGCCCGCCATCCGTCCATCCGGCCATGAAAATGTGTAGGCTGAGGCATTGCGTGCTCCGTCGACTGATTCTGGTAAAGTTAGTGCTGGTTCAAGACGTTTCGAGCACGATCTCGCGCAGCCGGGGCTTGATTGCCTTGCCCATGGCGTTGCGCGGGAAGCTCTCCATGAAACGCCATTCGTCCGGAATCTTGTAGCGGACAAGCCTTTGTGCGCAAAGGGCCAGCAGCTCGTCGCGCAGCTTGTCGGTGTCCGTATCGGCGCGGGCTGGCTGGATGCAGGCCACTGTCAGCATGCCCATCCGCAGGTCCGGCTTGCCGACAATGGCGCAGTCAGCCACGCCATCGTGAGTGTGCAGGATGCGCTCGATTTCCGCCGGATAGACATTGGAGCCGCCGCGCAGGATCAGTTCCGAACTGCGATCGGCAATCGTGAGCCAGCCATCGGCGTCCAGGCTGCCATGGTCGCCGGTGTGCACCACTCCACCGCGCAGCAGCGCCGCGGTCTTTTCCGGATCATGCCAGTAGCCCAGCGGGGGAGTGTAGACGTTGGCCCAGGTGCCGGTGGTCACCGGCCCGATGCAGACCTCGCCCACTTCACCCGTCGGCAGCACATTGCCATCGGCATCGCGGATGGTGATTTCCAGGTGCGGCAGGGCCCGTCCGCTGGCGCCGTCAGGGGCGACACTGTTCGCCGGGTGTGCCGCCAGTGTGGGTGCTTCCGTCAGTCCGTAGCTGGTGTTTATGTGCGTGCCATAGCGCTTGAAGAACGCATCGCGGATGACCTGTGGCAACGGCGCTCCGCCGCTGCCGATCGATATGTCTGGCGGAAGGTCGCGATCATACTGCAGCAGGTCGTAGATCATCGTGGGTACAAGAGCGATCTGCTGCACCCGCTTTTCATGAAACCATTCGACCAGAGGTTCGATCTTGGGCGACACCCCGAAAATGAAGGGTTTGTACGACAGAAATGACGAAACCGGCCCCAGGATCACCAGGTTGGTGATGGTCAGCGGCAGGCATGAACCGCGGCGGGCGTCCGGGTACAGGATGCCATGGTCGAACAGTGCAGCGGGCACGACGATCATGTTGTGCTGGCTGTGAACCACGCCCTTTGGAACCCCGGTGGTGCCGCTGGTGTAGACGATGGCGGCAGGGGCAAAGGGATCGATTTCGGGACTTGGTGCCGTGGCTGCCTGGGGATTGTCCAGGGCGCTGTTCCAGCCGCCATCGGCGTCCCGGGTGTCGAGGTACCAGACCGCTTCGAGCGATGGGACATCGGGGCGAAGGGCATCCACCTGCTGGCGCAGGGACGAATCTGTCAGCAGCAGGCGGGTGCCGCTGTGGTTGAGGATGTACCGCTTGTCATCGGCCGGCAGGATCTTGTTGATCCCCACCCACATGGCGCCCAGCCGCATCGCTGCAAAAAAGGCGATGACGAGGTTTGCCTCATTGCCAAGCGAGGCAGCCACGCGATCGCCGGTCCTTATGCCGGCAGAATCGAGCAGCGCGGCAGCGGCTGCCACGCGATCGGCCAGTTGCCGGAAGGTGTAGCTTGCCTTGCCATCATCCAGGGCTTCGTCGTCGGGGCACTTTGCGGCGGCCCGATCGATCAGGGAAGCGACGTCGCGAGGGCCGTGAGGAGGGTCAATGCGCGAAGGTGGTGGCTGGAGGCCGAGCGCGGCGTACTCCTCGTTGGTCATCTCTCTTCCCTCACCATATGGATTTTCGTATTTATGATATATACGATTGCAGCCTAGGGGTGCAAGACATCAAGCAAGGTGACCACGCTTGCCAGACTGGCACTGGCATCACCAGCAGAGCAACGTGACCAGGAGCGAGTGACAGATATTGCCATGTTCGAACTGAAGCCCACAGATAATCCGCGCCGCTGGTCACTGACGGTGGAAAGAAATCTCTGCACCGGCGCGGCCGAACGCCAGTTCCTGTTCGGCGGCGTCGGCATGGCGGCCTCGATCGAGGCGATGGAGCGGGTCTGCCAGCGCCCGGTGATCTGGGCGACGGCGCAATACCTTTCCTTTGTCCATCCGGGGACGACGGTTGACCTGGACGTTCAGGTCCCGGTGACCGGCCGCATGACGACCCAGGCCAATGTGCTGCTGCATGTGGCCGACCAGTCGATCATTACCGTCCAGGCCGCCCTTGGCGCGCGCGAAGACCGGGCGGGTGACCAGTGGGTGGCCATGCCCGCGGTTGCGCCACCTGAAGATTGCCGCCCGGCCAACTACTGGCGCGGTGACGGCACCGGGCTGAATGCCCGGTTCGAGATCCGCGTGGCCGAAGGGCGTTTTCATGGTGATCCGCTGATCAGGGGGCGCGGCGATGGCCGGCTGGTGTTCTGGCTGCGGTCAAGGGAAGGCTGCCTGGCCGATGCACGGCTGCTGGCGATCGCGGCCGACTATGTCGCCTCTGCCATCGCGTCAGCCACGGGCCTGCATGCCGGCGGGAACAGCCTCGACAACACCATTCGCTATGGCCGGATCACGCCGTGCGAATGGATCCTGTGCGATGTCCAGCTCGACATGCTGGTCCATGGCCTCGTCCATGGCCGGATGAACCTGTTCTCGCCTGATGGCGTGCTGATGGCGGCCGCCAGCCAGTCGATGATCATGCGGGTCCATTCCAGTGCGAGTGACCCTGCCGCGGGTTGATTGCAGCTGAATTGCTTGTCCCGCCGCCGGTTGCACGAATGGCGTGGCTGGCCTGGGGCCGGATAGCGCCCGGAGTGCGCTGATCGCCGTAGTTGTATGCAGTCCGGACACCCGCGTCAGCAAAACTTGCGCCGGGCGAGAAAGCGCTTGACATCGGATGATCCCAATCATCTAACTATGTTCAACAATAAATAACACATGGGAGATGGCGATGCAGATTCACCACTTGCTGGCTGGTACCGTTCTTGCGTCCGCGATGACGTTTGCGGTGCCTGTGTGGGCGCAAGATACTGAAGAGAACGCCTCGGAAGGCGGCGTGAGCGAGATCATCGTCACGGCCCGCAGGACGAGTGAAAGCCTGCAGATCACGCCAGTCGCAGTCACCGCCATCACGGGTGAGGATCTGGCCGACCGGCAGATCGTGGGTATCCAGCAGTTGCAGGCGACCACGCCGAACCTCACCTTTACCGCCGCTGTTGCCCAGCCGGGGTCGTCCGCCGTGTTCCTGCGTGGCCAGGGTGCCAGTGACGGCCTGATCGCGATCGACCAGGCGATCGGCGTCTACATTGACGGCGTCTATGCCGCCCGTTCGACCGGCGGCGCGACCGACCTGTTCGACGTCCAGCGCGTTGAAGTGCTGCGCGGTCCACAGGGCACCCTGTTCGGACGCAATACCACCGGTGGTGCGATCAACATCATCCCGAACCGGCCGACCGATGAATTCGAAGGCTCCTTCCGCGTCGACTACGGCAACTATGATTCGGTCCTTCTCCAGGGCGTGGTCAACGTTCCGATCACCGATTCCATCGCGATCCGCGGTGCAATGCAGCACCGACAGCATGATGGGTACGGCCAGAACGTTACCCTGGATCGCCCGCTGGGTGACCGGAATTCCGAATACGGCCGCCTTTCGCTCAGCTTTGCGCCGGTCGGCAGTGGTTTTTCCGCCCTGTTCTCGGGCGACTACTCCAGCTTCCGCAATTCCGGTGAACTGGTTGGCCTGCGCTCCTACGATCCGACCCTTTCGCAGGTTGATCCGGCGGCAGCGGCCAGCCCGCAGGCGTTCCCCTATTTGCCGACAGAGCTTCTGGCAGCTGCATGCGGCACCCAGGCTCTTCCGCCGTTCCCGCCATCCCAGGCGCAGACGGCAGGCTACCTTGCTGGGCTGAAGTCAGGTGCCATTCCCTTGTGCACGGTCAACAACCCGCGCCCCGGCCCGATCGGGACCTACGCCCTTGGCGGTGTCAACAATCCCGGATTCTATAACCAGGCTGGTAACGTCCCGGCCTATGGCCGCAGCGACACTTATGGCGTTTCAAGCATCCTTGAATATGAATTCTCGGAAGCCGCAACGCTGAAATCGACCACCGCCTGGCGCGGCGTGCTGCTTGATTCGCTTACCGACAATGATGGGACACCCTACGGCATTAGTGGCGGATTCGCCGGCATCTCCGCCAACAACATCAATCAGGACCAGTTCTCGCAGGAATTCCAGCTCACAGGGCAATTGGGGCCGGTCGAATACATTCTGGGCGCATTCTATTTCACTGAAAACGGGACTGATAACTCGGAAAGCGCCAGCCTTTTCCCGCTCAACCCCAGCGTCGGGATCATCGATTCCGAAGTGCGCAACCGCAGCTTGGCAGGATTCGGGCAACTGATCTTCCAGGTGACGGACAGCTTCCGGCTGACCGGCGGCCTGCGCTACACCGAAGACCGGCGCAACCTGGTCATTCGCAACCGCGATCGCAACGTACTCACGGGTGCTGTGACCTCCTCATTGGTCCTGACGGTCAACAACGTGGTCGTTGACGATTTGCGCGATGGCGATCCCAACGATCCCTTCCGTGCGTCGTTCCAGCGTGACTACAGCTACTGGTCATATCTGCTGAGTGCCGACCTTGAGGTTACCAGTGACCTGTTCCTTTATGCCAAGACCAGCCGTTCGCAGCGTTCGGGGGGCCTCAATACCCGCGCGATTGCCGGCGGTGTTCCTGCTGTCGGGTTCGATCCTGAGGTTGTGACCGACTATGAAATCGGCGCAAAGATCGATCTGCTGGATCGCCGCGTCCGCCTGAACCTCGCCGCCTTCAACTCCGACATCACCAATATTCAGCGCAACCAGGTGGGCATTGCCCAGGGGCGCCTTGTCGGTGGTATCGAGAACGCGGCTGAGGGAACTATCCGCGGGCTTGAAGCCGAACTGACCATTGCACCTGTTCGCGGGCTGACCCTCGGCGGGAACTTTGGCTATATCGATGCAGAGTATGACGAGTACTTCAACCTCGACGGGTCCGACTGGTCTGGTGCCGCTTTCCCCTACACGCCCGAATACACTGTGGGGGTCTTCGGCGCTTACACGGTCGAGATGGGGCCGGGCAGCCTGAAGCTCAATGCAGACTATTCGTGGCGGTCTGATACGTTCACGGCGCCTGTTGCTGCATCCGCGCCGCAACGTGTCGGCCGGACGGCTGCAGAGATCGCCGCGCTCAATACCAGGCTCCAGGATACATCGCGCATCCCGGCCTACGGTTTGCTGAACGGCCGCATTGCTTACCAGTTCGACAATCCCGATCTCGAAATCGGCTTCTATGCGCGCAACATAACCAAGAAGCAGTATTTCACGCGCTTCCTGGCGGTGCAGGGAACGCCGCTCGGCTTCACCAGCTACATGCCGGGTGATCCGCGGACCTATGGCGTAAGTGCAACGATGCGGTTTGGTGGTGGTTCGCCCACGCCGCCTCCGCCGCCGCCGCCGCCGCCGCCGCCGCCTCCTCCCCCGCCGCCGCCGCCTCCGCCGCCTCCGCCGCCGCCTCCTCCGCCGCCGCCGGTGGTGCAGTGCAACCAGGGTCCGTACATCGTGTTCTTCGACTGGGATCAGTCGGCGATCACGCCGGAAGCGGCTACCGTGCTTGACTCGGCCGTCACGGCTTACGGCAACTGCGGCCGCGCTTCGGTGATGCTGGCAGGTCACGCCGACCGTTCGGGCCCGGTGACCTACAACATCGGCCTGTCGGAGCGTCGCAACGCCTCGGTCCAGGCATACCTGACCGGCAAGGGCATTCCGGCCGCACGCATCTCGAGCGAGGCTTTCGGTGAAAGCCAGAACCGGGTGCCGACCGCCGACGGTGTTCGCGAACTGCAGAACCGCCGCGTGGAAATCACCTACGGTCCGGGCTCGGGCCGGTAAGGCCAGGCACCCGGCCAGGGCGGTCAGGGCCGGACGTTCCGCAAACCCTTCGGGTGAAAGCGAAACGACCGGGTCCTGATCACCATGAAGGACAAAAGGTCAGGGGGCAGCGCCAATCGCTGCCCCCTTTCTTTTTGAGGGAAACACATACTTCGTTCCGAACAGGCAATCGCTGTCGCCCCCGAAGACATCGTGGCCGAGGATCTGCTGGGTTGTCCCGCGCGCAGCGGCTTGCCCGTCCCGGCATGGGGAACGCCCTTCATGCCAGGCGGGCTGAACTTCGCTCCCGAGCGTGGCCCTTTGGGGCCCGGCGTTGTCACCCGTGAAGCTGCTGCAATCGATGTGCCGGTATTCATCGCCAATGGCGAGATCGACACCGCGCCCGATCCCCGCGCAGAGCCTGTGGCCTATGGCAGCTCGCCGGTGACGATCAGCGGTTGAGCTTCGCAAACACCGCAGCGCTGGTCTGCACCGTTCGCCCTGCGCTGGGTACGGGCGCTGCTGGCGCCGATGAGCGAGGCATCAGCCCGGCTACGGCAGCGGCCAGCTTTTCCAATTCGGCCGGGACGATCGCATAAAACACCTGCTTGGCATCACGCCGGGTGGTTACAAGGCCCGCGCCGCGCAGCACGGCCAGTTGCTGTGACAGGGCAGGCTGGCTAATGCCGCTCGCCTCCTCGATCTCGCCGACATTGTGCTCGCCGTCTGACAGTGTGGCGAGAATGCGGAAGCGCAGGGGATGGCCCAGTGCCTTGAACAGTTCCACCTGCGCAACGGTCATTCCTGCGCGCCTTCATTCAGGAACCAGGCCGAGGCACTGGGAGAGGCAAAGACCTTGTCGAGATCGGGATCGGGCTGCACCAGTAGTGGTCGTCCGGGCTGCCAGCCTTCGGGCGCAAGGTTGCCCGTCGCATCCGCTACTTTGAGCGCGGCCAGCGTGCGCAGCATCTCTTCCACCGACCGGCCGACGTTGAGGGGGTAGGAGGCCAGCGCGCGGATCACGCCATCGGGGTCGATGAAGAAAATGGTGCGGACGGTGGAGCTGTCGGTCGCGTCCGGGCCGACCATGCCATAGGCTCGGCCCACCACCATGGTGGGATCCTCGATGATCGGGAAGCGGACTTCCACGCCGAAGCGTTCGTGGATGGCACGTACCCAGGCGAAATGGGCGTAGAGGCTGTCCACAGACAGAGCCAGCAGCGCGCAGTCGAGTGCAGCAAACCTGTCTGCCGCGCGGGCAAGGGCAACGAATTCGCTGGTGCATACCGGTGTGAAATCGGCCGGGTGCGAGAAGAGCACCAGCCACCGCCCGCGATAGTCCGACAGGCTCACCGGGCCACAGGTGCTGCGTGCGGTGAAATCAGGGGCCATGTCACCGATCCGCAGGCAAGGGCGGAACTCGCCGTGGGAATTGCTCTCACTCATGGCCGGGCTGCTACCATCTTGACATCCATGACGCAAGACATATACATAATATGTGTAAGCGTAATTTATGAGGGTGCCCTGATGACTGACCAGTTCCTCCGGCAGGCCAGTGTCCAGGTGGAGGATGCCCTTGCCGATCCGGCGCAACGGCCAGTAGTCACAGGATTTTTCGACCCGGTGACCTATACGATTTCCTACGTCGTCCATGATCCGGCGACTCGCGAGGCGATAGTGATCGACCCGGTGCTCGACTACCGGCCCAATTCGGGGCGCACCTCGCATGCCTCCGCAGACCAGATCCTTGCCCACGTTACTTCGGAAAATCTGAAAGTGACCTGGCTGCTGGAGACCCATGCCCACGCCGATCACCTGTCGGCAGCGCCATACCTGCAGGAAAAACTCGGCGGCAAGCTGGCCATCGGCCAGGCGATCACCGAGGTCCAGCAGGTCTTCGGCAAGCTGTTCAACGCCGGCAGCGATTTCGCGCGTGACGGGTCGCAATTCGATCACCTGTTCGAGGACGGGCACACCTTTGCCCTCGGCGCGATCCCGGCGATCTCGCTGCACGTTCCCGGCCACACTCCGGCCGACATGGCCTATGTCATTGGCGATGCGGTGTTCCTGGGCGATACCATGTTCATGCCCGACTATGGCACGGCGCGGGCGGATTTCCCTGGAGGTGATGCGCGCCAGCTGTTCCGGTCGATCCGGCGGCTCTTGCAGCTCCCGCGCGATGCGCGGCTGTTCATGTGCCACGATTACAAGGCCCCGGGCCGCGATACCTATGCCTGGGAATCGACCGTGGGCGAGCAGCATGACCGCAACGTCCATGTCCACCACGGCGTGACCGAGGATGAATTCGTGGCCATGCGCACGGCGCGCGATGCCACGCTCGACCTGCCTGAACTGATCCTGCCAGCGGTCCAGGTGAACATCCGCGCCGGCCACATGCCCGAGCCGGAACCCAACGGCATCAGCTACATCAAGATCCCGGTGAATGCCGTATGATGCTCCCGGGCTTTCCTGATGCGCAGCCGGTGGAAGGGTTCATCGGCGGGTTGCTGATCGGCCTTGCGGCGGCGGTGATGCTGCTGGGCAATGGCCGGATTGCCGGCGTCAGCGGCCTGTTGGCGCGGGCAACGGGACTGGCCGAGAGCGGTCCGCCGCGCGGCCTGGCCTTCACCTTCATTGTCGGGCTGATGCTGGGCGGTCTTGCCTTTGCGCTGGCGGCTGGTCCGATCCCGGCAAGCTTTCTCCCATCCCTTCCCCTGCTCGCCGTGGCCGGGCTGCTGGTCGGCTTCGGCACGCGCCTTGGTTCCGGCTGCACGAGCGGCCACGGAGTCTGCGGCATGTCGCGAATGTCTCCCCGGTCGATAGCGGCAACGCTGTCCTTCATGGCGAGCGGCATCGCCACGGTTGCGATCATGAATGCAGTGGGGCTCGGCTGGTGATGAAGCACTTTCTCGCCCTTCTCTCCGGCGTTCTGTTCGGCATCGGGCTGGCCTTGTCCGGCATGATGGACCCGGCGCGGGTGCGCGGCTTCCTGGACCTGTTCGGTGCCTGGGATCCGACGCTTGCCTTCGTGATGGGCGGCGCGCTGCTGGTCATGGCGGTGGCCTGGCTGTTCCAGCCGCGCATGAAACGCCCGCTTGCCGACAGCATGTTCCACCTGCCAGCCACACGGCACCTCGACGGCAAGCTCCTGACAGGTGCTGCGCTGTTCGGCGTTGGCTGGGGCATCGCCGGCCTGTGTCCCGGTCCGGCCGTTGCCTCGATCGGCACCGCACCGGTCATGCCGATCGGCACATTCCTGATCGCCTTGCTGGCAGGCATGGTTATGCACCGGCTGGTCGCGGACCGGATCTAGCGACCAGCGAGAGAGGAACGGTCCCATGGCAGCAAGCGCGCACGAGGGCATCACCGGCAGCGGTTGCGCTTTCGCCGATCCCGTGACCCCCCGATCGCTGGCGCAAGTCACGCGGCCTGACGCCAGGGGCAGGTAACGGCCATGCTGCGGCGCTATTTCCCGATCCTCGAATGGGGTGCGACCTACAATCGCGACACGCTGGGGGCAGACCTGCTGGCGGCGGTGATCGTGACCATCATGCTCATCCCGCAGAGCCTGGCCTATGCCATGCTGGCGGGCCTGCCGCCGGTGGTGGGGCTCTATGCCTCGATCCTGCCGCTGGTGGCCTATGCCCTGTTCGGCACCAGCCGCACACTGGCGGTGGGGCCGGTGGCCGTGGTCAGCCTGATGACGGCCAGCGCTGCCGGCGCCGTGGCTGCCCAGGGCACGGTGCAATACATGGAAGCGGCAATCACGCTGGCGGCGCTTTCCGGCGTGATGCTGGTGGTGCTCGGCATCCTGCGGCTGGGCTTCCTTGCCAACCTGCTGTCGCACCCGGTCATCGCCGGGTTCATCAGCGCCAGCGGTGTGCTGATTGCCACAAGCCAGTTGCGCCACCTGCTCGGCATCGGTGGCGGCGGCGAGACATGGCCGCAGATGCTGTCCGGCCTTGCCGCCAACGTGGCCGATACCAACCTGCCGACGCTGGTGCTGGGCGCAGGTGTCACCGCGTTCCTTTTCTGGGTGCGCAAGGGCGGCGCGCCGATGCTGGAGAAGCTGGGGCTGGCCAGCAAGAGCGCCGGCATGGCCGCCAAGGCCGGCCCGGTGGTTGCCGTGGCGCTGACGATCCTTGCCGTGGTGGTGCTGGACCTGGGTGCAGCCGGCGTGAAGCTGGTTGGCGAAGTACCACAGGGACTGCCGCCCTTTGCAGTGCCGAGCACCGACCCGGGCCTGATCGCGCAGCTGTGGGTGCCTGCGCTGCTGATCTCGGTGATCGGCTTTGTCGAAAGCGTGTCTGTCGCCCAGACGCTTGCGGCCAAGCGCCGTCAGCGCATTTCGCCGGACCAGGAACTGGTGGGGCTGGGCGCGGCAAACCTCGCCTCGGCCTTTTCCGGCGGCTATCCGGTGACCGGCGGCTTTGCCCGTTCGGTGGTCAATTTCGATGCCGGCGCGCAGACGCCGGCCGCCGGGGCCTATACCGCGGCGGGCATAGCGCTTGCCTCGCTGTTCCTCACCCCGCTGCTCGCCAGCCTGCCGGTGGCAACCCTTGCGGCAACCATCGTTGTGGCAGTGCTGAGCCTGGTCGATCTCAAGACACCCGGCCGCCTGTGGCGCTATTCGAAAGCGGACTTCGCCGCCCATGCCGCGACCATCGGCACGACCCTGCTGGCTGGCGTGGAGATGGGTGTGATCGCGGGCGTTGTGGTGGGCCTGATGCTGTACCTGTGGAAGGCTTCGCGCCCCCATGCGGCGATTGTTGGCCGGGTGCCGGGGACCGAGCATTTCCGCAATGTCGAGCGGCACAAGGTGCTGACCCTGCCGCACCTGCTGTCGATCCGCATCGACGAAAGCCTGAGCTACCTCAACGCCCGCTGGCTGGAGGAATACGTGCTGGAGCGCGTGGCCGAACGGCCCGCCCTGCGCCACGTCGTGCTGATGTGCAGCGCGGTCAACGCGATCGATGCGACCGGGCTGGAAAGCCTGGAGGCGATCAACCATCGCCTCGCTGCTACCGGCATCTCGCTGCACCTGTCCGAAGTGAAGGGGCCGGTGATGGACCGCCTGAACGGCAGCCATTTCCTGTCCGAACTGAGCGGCCGCGTGTTCCTGTCGCAGGACCAGGCCTGGGGAGCGCTCGTCAATGATGACGGGACCGCTCCGGAACCGCCCGATTATACCATGGCAAGGGGACTTATCTGATGACCCGCATCCCCGACAAGGACGCGAAGTGCCGCGCAATCGAGGCGCTCATCGCCTCGGGCCGGGGCGTGACCGAAAGCTGCCGCGAATACGGCATCACGGAAAAGACGCTCTATCGCTGGCGGCATTCGCAGGCGCTGGCGGAGGCTGATCAGGACTGACCCCCAGGCGGCGGAGACCTGTTGCAGATCCGCCACCCATCTCCCGAGTCCGCAAAGCGCAACATTTCTGTCGCGTCGCTGAAACATCATGTCGCCATCGGGCAGCCGTCAACAACAAGGACGGTATCCCGATGGCTCGCACCCGCTACACCCTTTCCGCCTGCACCGCCGCGATCGCTATGGCCCTTGCCGCGCCGGCATTTGCACAGGATGCCGCACCGGCCGACGATGTCATCATCGTCAGCGGCTTGCGCCCGATTGCCGAGTCCGAGGCTGCGGCCCTGGCCGTTCAGCGCGCTTCTGACTCTCTGGTGACGGTCGCTGCTGCCGACAGCGTGGGCCGCCTGCCCGACCAGAACATTGCCCAAGCCGCAAGCCGCCTCCCCGGCGTAGCCGTGGAAAGCGATCAGGGCCAGGCGCGCTATGTGAGCCTGCGCGGCGCGCCCAACTACTGGACCACGCTCAGCTTCGACGGGATCAACGTGGTCAGCCCCGAAGGCCGCGATGCCCGGTTTGATTCGATCCCCTCTGCTATTGCTTCGCTCATTGTCGTGAACAAGGCCGTGACCCCCGACATGCCGGGTGAAACAGTGGCGGGCAACATCAACATCGTGACGCGGTCGGCATTCGACTATTCAGGGTTCCACCTGGCTGGAAAGCTTGGTTACGGCATCGCCGAACTGGGCGACAGGAACCAGTATGAAGGCTCGATCGTGGTGTCGGACCGGTTCGAAACGGGGGCAGGCGACTTCGGCCTGCTCGTGTCGGGCAGCTACTACGAACGCAACATGATCACCGACAACTACGAGATTGACTGGGAACGGGTCAGCCAGGACCAGCGCCCGGGCAATGCAACGCGGTTCTGGGCGCGTGAGACTGAAAACAAGCTCTATCGCCTCACGCGCTATAACTGGTCGGTATCCGGCCGGCTCGACTGGCGTCTCGACCCCGATAACCTGGTTTCGCTGCGTTCGGTCTACACCCGCTTCCAGGATGACGAAGCGCGCGATAACTACATCTTCGACCTCGATGACCGCCAGGGAGACTTGTCGAACAGTTCTGCTGAGTGCCAGACCGCGGTCAATTCCACACCGACCAACACCGGATATGCCGATGTGTGTATCGGCAACACTCCGTTTGCTGGCACGGTCTACGGCATCGACATAAACCAGCGCTCGACCCAGCGTAACCGCTACCAGTCGATCTTCACTACCACGCTGGAAGGGCAGCACGGATTTGCCGACGGCTGGCAACTCGAGTGGCTCGGCAACTACACCGAGAGCCTTGATGATCGCTCGATCCAGGGTGAGGCGCGCTGGAACAGTCCTTCCACCCGCACGCTGCGACCGACCGTGGCCTATGACTTCACTAACGTGAATGTGAATACCCCGCAGCTGTTCACCACGCTGCAATTGTCCAGCCCGACGCGTTTCCAGCGCGGCACGGCGGTGACGGATGTCGACACCTTTACCAAACCGCTCAGCCAGTTCGGCGTGACCGAGGCACTCGACACGACCGAGGCCTACACCGGCCGCCTGTTCCTCAACCGCGAGACCAGCCTGCTGGGTGCAGACGCGATCCTTCGTGCCGGGTTCCAGTTCGACCAGCGAACCAAGTCGGTTTTCGACCAGTCGATCACGCTGACGAGCGCGACCGATCTGGCCGCTACCGGCCTGTCGACCAACTACAATGACCTCACCATCGACCTGCCGTTCCAGGGCCGCCTGCCGATGGGCTATACCTTCGGCTACTACGACATCGAACGTCTGCTTGAGGCCGGCGAGACTGCAGCCCGCCTGTTCCCCTTCGTGAGCAACACCGGCAACATCTATGAAGTGCGTGAGCAGGTCTATGCCGGGTTCCTGATGGGCACGCTGCGGTACGACTGGGGTTCGATCGTGGGCGGTGCCCGCGTTGAGCACCTGCGCAACCGGGGCGAAGCTGTCGCTACCGTTGGCGGCGTGACCGGGCCGGTCACTGCCATCAGTGACAAGACGCTGATCTTCCCCAGCCTGCACTTCAATTACGACCTTGATGACGACAAGCGCCTGCGCCTGTCGTTCAACACCGGTGCGGCTCGCGCAGATTACGACCAGCTTCGTCCGAACGTGGTGGTGGACGATGCCAACGAGACCATCTCTGGTGGCAATCCCGCCGTGGATCCGGAACGGGCCATGGGCGTGGACGCCTATTTCGAATGGTATGTTCGTCCGCAGGGCTATCTGATGTTCGGCGCTTTCTACAAGCGGGTGGAAGACGTCCTGTACATCCAGCGCCGCACTTTCGGCTCCGATGCGCTTAACAGCAACGGGATCGACCGTTCGGCCTATGCCTTCTCCGGCATCACCAATGGCGGCAACGGTCGGATCTTCGGCCTTGAGGCTGCAGCCCAGCTGCAGCTTGAGCCGTGGACCGACAGCCTTGGCCTGCCCGAATGGATGGGTGGCTTCGGTATCAGCAGCAACGTGACGCTGAACGACAGCGCGGTGACGAAGCCCGCTATCGGGCTCGTGCCGGATCGCCGGGTGCGCCTGCCGGGTACGTCCGACCTGATCTACAATGTTGGCGGATACTACGAGAAGTATGGCGTCTCGTTGCGCCTGCAGTATCAGCGCCGCAGCGCATGGCTGGATGGCGTTGCCGATGACCTGACCGATGCCGGGGATACCTATTGGGATTCGGCTGACTCGCTCGATTTTTCCGCCCGGTATGCCTTTACCCCGAACTTCGAGGTTTATTTCGATGCGGCCAACCTGCTCAATAATCCGGGCAGGCGCTTCTCGGAACCGGGCAACCTGCTTACGGCCACGGGCACGCCCACACCGTTTACCGATAGCCACACGATCGAGTGGGAGCAGTTCGGGCGTCGCTTCACCGGCGGCGTGAGAATCAACTTCTGATGGGCGCGCGGCTTCTCATCGCAGCGGCGGGGGCCTTGGCCCTTGCCGCCTGCACCACACTGCCGCAGGGCCTGCCCCCGGTATCGGTCACGGCGCTTGCCGAGACCGTGCCGGTCGGCACCAGCAACCAGGACGCGGCCGACGATCCGGCGATCTGGCGCAATGCGGCGAACCCGGCGGGCAGCCTGATCGTCGCCACCGACAAGAAGGCCGGGCTCTATGTCTATGGCCTCGACGGCGAGATCCGCAGCTTCACCAACAGCGGCATGGTCAACAATGTCGACCTGGTCGACCTCGGGCCGCAGGGCGTGATCGTGGTGGCGAGCGACCGCAACGACCTGACCCGGGCCGTGCTGCAGGTCTACCGGCTGGACACGTCCACCGCCACGCTCGAACTGCTGGCCAATGGCCCGGGCGGGGCGGGCGAGGGCTATGGCCTGTGCCTGGGCACCCATGGCGGCGTCTTGAAGGCCTATTCGGTGCTCAAGCAAGGCCAAACCCACGAGGTGCGGATCGACCTTTCGGGTGCGCAGCCCGCCTTCACCACGGAGCGCACGCTGACCGTTGCCACCCAGCCGGAAGGCTGCGTGGTCGATAACCGCAACGGCACGCTCTATGTGGGCGAGGAAGTGGGCGGGCTGTGGCGCTTTGCCGCCGGCGCCACCACCGGCGATCTGGTGGCGACAATCGACAACCAGTACATCGTCGCCGACCTCGAAGGGCTGGCCATTGCGCCGGCCGGCACCGATGGCGGCTATCTCGTGGCATCCAGCCAGGGCGACAATGCCTATGCCGTGTTCGCGCTGCCCGGCGTGACCCCGGTGGGCCGCTTCGCCATTGCGGCAGGGACTTTCGGCGCAACGCAGGAAACCGACGGGATCGACCTTGTCCTGGGTGACTTCGGGCCGCTTTACCCGCAAGGCCTGTTCGTGGCGCAGGATGGCATCAATCCGCCCGCCGCGCAGAACTTCAAGCTGGTCAGCTGGGCCGACGTGGTGGCAGCGCTCGGTCTTTGAGGGAACCGGCACCCTTCCTTGCGATTGCGGGGAAGGGGCGGTCTGCGCTACCTCCCTGCCGACAAGAGGGGAGGACGAGACATGCTGCTCAACCAACCGGTGCCGATCGATGCCCTTGATGGCGAGCTGCTGTTGCGGCTGGCGGCGGCAGGGGTCATCGGCCTGCTGCTGGGGCTCGACCGTGAACTGCACCGCAACCCGGCGGGCCTGCGCACCCACGGCCTGATCTGCTTTGCCAGCGCCGGCACGACGGTATCGATGATCGCGCTTTACCTGCAGCTGGGTGGCGAACGGATCGATCCCTTGCGGCTGTTCGAGGCGGTGGGGGCCTTTGTCGGGCTGGTCGGCGCGGGGCTGGTGGTGTTCTCGGGCGGGGAGGTGAAGAACCTTACCACGGCGGCGCATATCTGGCTGACATCTGTCGTGGGCATAGCCTGCGGGGCGGGGCAATGGCCGCTGGTGGCGGTTGCCGTGGCAGGGTCCCTGCTGATGGTCACCGTTCTTGGGGTGATCGAGCGGCGGGTGTTCGACAAGCCCCTGTAACTCGCGGTTGGCTTGCGGCACGAGAAGACATGCACTTGTCACGCAGGCAGGCTATTGTCGGCAAACCTATCCGGGAGACTAAGGATGACCGTCGTCCAGGCCGATCGCCGCCAGTTCCTGCGCGCCACCGGCAGCGCCTTTGCCGCACTGGCTGCAGCCGGCTGCGCTGCCAGGTCCGGCGGGCTTGCGGCGCTTGAGGTTGGTGCGGACTATGGCGCGCTGGTGCCCGATGCTGCCGGCCTGATCGACCTGCCGCAGGGCTTTTCCTACCGCGTGCTCTCTTCGCTTGGCGATGTGATGGGCGATGGCGGTACTGTGCCGGACTATGCCGACGGTATGGGATGTTTCGATATCGGCAACGGCGAATGGGCGCTGGTAAGGAACCATGAGCTTTCGCCCGGGCAGGACAACGGCGGCGCCAGTGGCCCGGCCTTCGATACCGTGGCGCGCAGCCTGGTGCCGCTGCCCGGTGGCACCACCACGATCGTGATGGATGCGCAGACGCTGGCAGTGAAGCGGCAGTACCGCAGCCTGGCCGGCACCATCCGCAACTGCGCTGGTGGGGTCACGCCCTGGGGGAGCTGGCTCACCTGCGAGGAGAACGTCGCCCGCGCCGATGGCCGCACCGCCAACCGCGATCATGGCTGGGTATTCGAAGTGCCTGCCAATGCCGAGCGGCAGGTCGATCCCGTGCCGCTCACGGCGATGGGCCGCTTCAACCATGAGGCTGTGGTGATCGATCCGGCGACCGGCATCGCCTACCTGACCGAGGACCGCGACGACGGGCTGCTCTACCGCTTCATCCCCACCCGACCGGGACGGCTGGTCGATGGCGGTACCTTGCAGGCGCTGGTGCTTGACGGGATTTCAGACACCCGCAACCGCGATGGCGTGGTTCTGGTGCCGGGGCAAATGGTGGCGGGCCGCTGGGTCACGCTCGACAACCCAGAAGCGCCGGAAGACGACCTGCGGGTGCGCGGCGCGGCATTGGGCGCGGCGGTCTTTGCCCGGGGCGAGGGCATCTGGATGGGCGAGGGCGAGTTCTACTTCACCGCCACTTCAGGTGGCGCGGCGCGTGAAGGGCAGATCTTCCGACTGCGACCGACCCTGCATGGACCCGACATGCTCGACCTGTTCTACGAAAGTGGCTCGCGCGCGGAATACAGCTTCGGCGACAACCTGACCATCGCGCCCGACGGCCACCTGATCGTGTGCGAGGACCAGTATACCGATGGTGCGGTCAACCATTTGCGCGGCATCACGCCGGATGGCCGGGCCTATGCCTTCGCCCGGCTGAATCTGCCCACCGAACTTGCCGGCGCCTGCTTCTCGCCCGATGGTCGCACGCTGTTCGTCAATGCCTTCTCGCCCACCCGCACCCTGGCGATTACCGGACCGTGGAAGTGGTCCTGACCAGCTGAGGCGGGTCAGAACCCGTCGCGCAGGCGCGCCAGCACCGGCTCGGCCCATTCGGGGCGGCAGATCAGCAGGTCCGGCAAGTAGGTGTCCGGCTGGTTGTAGCGCATCGGGCTGCCGTCGATACGGCTGCAATGGAGGCCATGGGCGGCAGCCACGGCCACCGGGGCGCAGCTGTCCCATTCGTACTGCCCGCCCGAATGGAGGTAGATTTCGGCATCGCCCAGCACCACGGCCATGGCCTTGGCCCCGGCGCTGCCCATGCCGACCAGCTCGCCATCCAGCGCTTCTGCCACGGCAATGGCTTCGGCCGCCGGGCGCGTGCGGCTGACGACGAGGCGCGGGCGTTCGGGCGCCGGTGGCAAGGCGCGGGGCTGGTCGCTGCGCAGCACCACTCCGCCGGTCCCCGTTTCATTGGCAAGACCAGGCAGCGCCACCGCGCCCACCGTTGCCACGCCATCGATCGCGAGACCAACGTGCACCGCCCAGTCGCTGCGCGCTTCGCCATATTCGCGGGTGCCGTCGACCGGATCGATGATCCACACCCGGCCCTTGGACAGGCGCTCGGCCGTGTCCTTGCTTTCTTCGGACAGCAGGCCATCGTCCGGGCGCTGGTGGCGCAGGGCATGGACCAGGAACTGGTTGGCGGTCTGGTCCCCCGCCTTGCCCAGTGCCTTGCCCGTGGGATCCATGGCAAACACGCCGCTGTCGCGCACATCCAGCAGGATGCGCCCGGCAACCTGGGCCAGGTGGGCAGCCAGTTCGCCGTCGGTCATCACCATCAGCCGAGCAGCCGGTCGATGATGATGTCCGCTGCCTGTTCCACAGTCATGGCCGTTGTATCGATGCGGATTTCGGGGGTCTCTGGCTCTTCATAGGCGCTGTCGATCCCGGTGAAGTTCTTCAGAGTGCCTTCGCGGGCCTTCTTGTACAAGCCCTTCACGTCGCGCGCCTCGGCCACGGCGAGCGGGGTGTCGACATGGACCTCGATGAACTCGCCCTCGGGCAGCATTTCGCGCACCATCTGCCGCTCGGCCCGGAACGGGCTGATGAAGGCGGTGATGACGATCAGCCCGGCATCGGCCATCAGCCTTGCCACCTCGCCCACGCGGCGGATGTTCTCGATCCGGTCGGCTTCGGTGAAGCCGAGGTCCTTGTTGAGGCCATGGCGTACGTTGTCACCATCGAGCAGGAACGTGTGCCGGTTCATCCGGTGCAGCTTCTTCTCGACCATGTTGGCGATCGTCGACTTGCCGCTGCCCGACAGGCCGGTGAACCACAGCACGGCGGGCCTCTGGTTCTTCATTGCCGCGTGCTGTTCGCGGGTGATCTCGAGCGCCTGCCAGTGCACGTTCTGCGCACGGCGGAGGCTGAAGTTGATCGTGCCCGCACCGACCGTTGCATTGGTCAGCTTGTCGATCAGGATGAACCCGCCCAGCGCCTTGCTGGTTTCGTAGGATTCGAAGGTGATCGGCTTGTCGGTGGTCACTTCGGCCACGCCGATGGCGTTGAGCTTCAGCGTCTTGGCGGCGAGGTGTTCGAGGCTGTTGACGTCAATCTCGTACTTGGGCTGGGCGATCGTGGCAGACACGGTCTGCGTGGCCAGCTTCATCCAGTAGGCGCGGCCGGGGATCAGGTCCTCGTCGCTCATCCAAACCAGGTTTGCTTCGAACTGGTCGGCGCTTTCGGGCGGATCGCCGGCAGCGGCGATCACGTTGCCGCGGCTGCAATCGACCTCGTCCGCCAGGGTGATGGTGACGGCTTCACCGGCCACCGCTTCGTCGAGGTTGCCGTTCATGGTCACGATCGAGGCGACCGTGCTGGTCTTGCCCGAAGGCACGATCCGCACCGCGTCGCCCGGCTTGACCGAACCGCTGGTGATCAGGCCCGAGAAGCCGCGGAAATCGAGATTGGGGCGGTTGACCCACTGGACCGGCATGCGGAAGGCGGCGGCTTGCGCGGTGGTGTTGTCCACTTCCACCGTTTCTAGGTGGTGGATCAGGCTGGGGCCATCGTACCAGGGCGTGTTGTCCGAGGGCGCATTGGTGATGTTGTCGCCCTTGAAGCCGGAGATCGGGATCGCGGTGAATTCGGTTATGCCGATGCCCTTCGCGAAGCTGCGATAGTCGGCCACGATATGCTCGAATGTCGACTGGTCGTATCCGACCAGGTCCATCTTGTTCACCGCCAGCACGATGTGGCGGATGCCCACCAGGTGCGCCAGGAAGCTGTGCCGCCGGGTCTGCGTCAGCACGCCCTTGCGCGCATCGATCAGGATAACGGCCAGGTCGGCGGTGGAGGCGCCGGTCACCATGTTGCGGGTGTACTGTTCGTGGCCCGGCGTATCGGCGACGATGAACTTGCGCTTTTCCGTGGCGAAGAAGCGGTAGGCGACATCGATGGTGATGCCCTGTTCGCGCTCGGCAGTCAGGCCGTCGACCAGCAGGGCAAAGTCGATCTCGCCACCTTGCGTGCCCACGCGTTTGCTGTCCGCCTCCAGCGCGGCAAGCTGGTCTTCGAAGATCATCTTGGAATCATACAGCAGGCGCCCGATCAGGGTGCTCTTGCCGTCATCCACGCTGCCGCAGGTGATGAAGCGCAGCAGCGTCTTGTTCTGGTGCTGCGCCAGGTAGGCGTCGATGTCCTCGGCGATGAGGGCATCGGTCTGGTAAACCTGCTCGGTCATCAGAAGTACCCCTCCTGCTTCTTCTTTTCCATCGAGCCGTCACCGGCATCCTTGTCGATCACGCGGCCCTGCCGTTCGCTGGTGGTGGTCAGCAGCATTTCCTGGACCACTTCGGAAAGGTTGGAGGCCGTGCTCTCGACTGCGCCGGTCAGCGGGAAACAGCCCAGCGTGCGGAAGCGGACCGACTTCATGGTGATCTCGGGCTTCCTGCCCATCACGCGCTCCAGCCGCTCGATATCGTCGGCCATGAACAGGCCGCCTTCGTATTCGTAGGTCGGGCGCAGGGCGGAGAAATAGAGCGGCACGATCTCGATGTTCTCGGCCATGATGTACTGCCAGATGTCGAGTTCGGTCCAGTTGGAGATCGGGAACACGCGGATGCTTTCGCCCTTGTTCTTGCGCGTGTTGTAGACGTTCCAGAGTTCCGGCCGCTGGTTCTTGGGGTCCCAGCCGTGGCTGGCGGTGCGGAAGGAGAAGATGCGTTCCTTGGCGCGGCTCTTTTCCTCATCGCGGCGGGCACCGCCGAAGGCCGCGTCGAAGCCGTAGAGGTCCAGCGCCTGCTTGAGCCCTTGCGTCTTCCACATGTCGGTGTGCAGCGGCCCGTGGTCGAACGGGTTGATGCCCAGTTCCTTGGCTTCCGGGTTCTGGTGGACCAGCAGCTCCATCCCCGCATCGCGCGCGCTCTTCTCGCGCAGGGCGTACATGTCCCTGAACTTCCAGGTGGTGTCCACGTGCAGCAGCGGGAACGGCGGGGGCGCGGGGTAGAACGCCTTCTTGGCAAGGTGCAGCATCACGGCGCTGTCCTTGCCAATCGAATAGAGCATCACCGGCTTCTGCGCTTCGGCAGCAACCTCGCGCATGATGTGGATGGCTTCGGCTTCCAGCCGCTGGAGGTGGGTCAGGCTTTTCATGGCGGTGTGCGCCATGCCCCATGTGGTGCAAAACTTCCTGCGAGAAATTCTTTCACCCTCTCAATCTTCTGCAAAAGGGGTCCATTCCTCCCCGACCGGCAATGGCGCGAAGATCGCATCCAGCATGGCGTGGGTCACGCCTTCGGGTGTTGCCGGGCGCCAGTGCGGCCTGTTGTCCTTGTCCACCAGTACGGCCCGCACGCCTTCGGCAAAGTCAGGCCGTGCGATCATGCGGGCGGCGAGGCGGTATTCCAGCGCCATCTCGGCGGCGAAATCGGGTTGCGCAGCGGCCAGCGCGATCTGGCGCAGGGCCACCTTGCTGCTGGCCGGGCACTTGGCGGCAACCGCCTTGAACTCCTTGCCGGCCCAGTCCGAAGGGTCGGCCTTCAGTGCGGCCAGCACGCCTTCCAGCGTTTCGGGCGCGAACAGCCGGTCGATCCGCTGAGCATTCCTTTCCAGCCGCGCAGGCGGGGGCGGAGAGGACAGGTCCTTCAGGATGTCGGCGCAGGCCTGCGGCTCGCGCGCAATGGCCTCCTTTGCTTCGGCGAGGTCATCGGCGGCGAGGTAGTGGGTGGCAAGGCCTGCCCACAAACACTCCGCCCCGTCGAGCCGCGCCGCGGTCAGTGCCAGGAACTTGCCGAGCTGTCCCGGCAGGCGCGACAGGTACAGCCCCGCGCCGACATCGGGGAACAATCCGATCGCGCCCTCGGGCATGGCGAAAAGGGTGTTCTCCGTCGCCACGCGATAGCGCGCCGGCATGGCAATCCCCACGCCGCCGCCCATGGTCACCCCGTCCATGAAAGCAACGACGGGCTTGGGATAGGTGTAGAGCAGGTGGTTGAGGCGGTATTCGGCCATGAAGAAGGCGCGGCCCCCGGCACCGCCATCCTCCAGCGCGGATTTGCGCACGGAAACCACGTCACCCCCGGCGCAGAAACCACGCGTGCCATGGGCGTGCTCGATCAGCACCACTTCGACCGCCGGATCGCCCCGCCATTCCAGCAGCGCTGCGGCCATCGCCTCGCACATGGCAAGGTTCAGCGAATGCAGCGCTTTCGGGCGGTTGAGGGTGACGATGCCAAGAGGGCCCTGGCGGCGAATATCCAGTTCGGCTTTCATGGGTGTTGCAGCTTCCTGCGGAAGGGCGGGATCGATGCCATCATGTCGGTTCCGGTGCCTTCCTGGTCAGGGCCAGCAGCGCCAGCCACGCTGCACAGATGGCAACGGTCGCCAACCACAGGACATAACCCGGGCCATAGCGGATAATGGGATAGATGCCGCTGTCGTCCACGACAGAACGCCAGAGCAGGCTGGAGACCAGGCAGACCAGCAACCCTACCGCCAGCGCCAGCAGCGTGCGCTTGCGCGGTGTCCTGCGGCTGAACATGAGGAACGTGCAGGCACCCAGCAGGATCGGGTT
This sequence comes from uncultured Sphingomonadaceae bacterium, assembly GCA_964612175.1. Classification (GTDB taxonomy): domain Bacteria; phylum Pseudomonadota; class Alphaproteobacteria; order Sphingomonadales; family Sphingomonadaceae; genus Alteraurantiacibacter. The sequence goes on along the minus strand of CAZTED010000001.1, from coordinate 11,755 downwards.
CCCCCACCAGCCCACCTGGGCGATCAGCGTCCCCAGGATCCCAAGCAGCAGGATAGCCCACCCGTGGTATTCGTCGATCCGGTCGCGATGGTCGACGACTGCCACCAGCAGGGGGAGGGAAGCTGCCCAGGCCGCCAGCAGAGCGGCGGACACCACGGTCCGCCACCTTCGCTCATGCAAAGTGTCGCCAAGGTTCACTATGTCACTGCCCCGCGCCCACGATGGCTTCGGCCTCGATTTCCACCTTGAAGGCGGGGCCTGCCAGCGCGCTGATCGCCACCAGCGTTCCGGCGGGGCGGGCGTGGCCGCAGGCAGCGGTGAAGGCATCGGTGACCGCCATGGCATCGGCAATGTCGGTCACGAACATGCGCACACGCACGATATCGTCCGACCGGCCGCCCAGTTGCTGGATGTAGTCGATGATCTGTTCGAAGCAGCGTTCCGCCTGCCGCCCGGCATCGGGGCTGATCGATCCGTCCGCTTCCACCCCGATATTGCCGGCGACGATAATGCGCTCGCCCACGCGGATGGCGCGGGTGAACCTGGCGCTTTCCTCGAAGGCGCTGAGCGGCGGGATGCGCTGGCGGCCGTCATGCGGACCAATATCGTCAGCCACAGGATATCCTCTCGATCACCATGTTCTCGTCATAGGAGACAGTAAGGCGATCGGGCCGGAAGTCCATCGTGACGGCGGTATTCGGCGGCACCCAGCGCAGGGTGCGCGCACCCGTCAGGCGCAGCAGCGTGGCCCCGGCCTCGGCACTGGCACGATGGCCCACATGGTCCTGCACGCCGCTGGCATCGCATTCGCCCGCAGGGCCGGCAAGCGGTGGCTCGCGCCCGCCGGCTGGCGTTGTGGTGGCACAGGCGGCCAGCAGCAGTGCGCCGGCGCAGGTCAAGCTGGGAATTCTCATCGCCTTGCTCCTTCATGGCCCCCGTCGCGCCATCCTAACGCTCCCTCTCGCAATGTCGATCCGACGATGGTATGAGGTCAATAGTTAGCAACGCAAGGATCTGCCAGGTGCTCAAGGTTACGCCCATATTGCCGCGATTCGGGGCCGAATGTTCGGGCCTGGACCTGACCAGGCCGCTCTCTCCTGCAGAGGTGCGGCAGGTGACGGACGCGATGGATACCTGGGGCGTCACCGTGTGGCGCAATACCGGCATGAACGACGAACAGCACGTCCAGTTCAGCCGGAACTTCGGCTACCTGGAGCGGGTGCCGGCGCGCGAGGGCATGAAGATGCGTCTGCCGTTCCGCGAGCTGTTCGATGCCTCCAACCTCAACGTCGATGGCGAGATCACGCGCGATCCCGCCGCGATCGAATACCGCAAGGGCGACCGCCTGTGGCACACCGACAGCGCCTTCATGGAAAAGCGCACCAGCTATTCGCTGCTGCTGGCGCACCAGGTTCCTGCGGAAGGCGGGCAGACCTGGTTTGCCGATACCCGCAGCGCCTATGAAGACCTGCCGCAGGAAACAAAGGATTTCCTCGAAGGCCCGGATGGCGTGAAGGTCGGCATCAATTCGCTGTGGTGGAGCCGCAAGCAGGCCGGTGCCGACATTGCCGAGGAGGAGATCGACGCGCGGCCCAAGGCCCGCCACCCGCTGGTCCACGTGCACAAGGGATCGGGCCGCAAGGCGCTGTTCATTGCCGCGCACACGATGGACGTGGAAGGCATGGACAAGGCCGAGGGGCGCAAGCTGATCCGGGACCTGATTGCCCACTGCACGCAGCCCCAGTACATCTTCAGCGTCAGCTGGAATCCCGGCGACATGGTGATCTGGGATAACCTGTGCTCCATGCACAGGGGCGGCGAATTCGATTACGCCAACCTCAAGCGCGACATGCGCCGCACCACGGTGCGGGAAGGGACCGAACCGCACCAGATGGAAACCGGTGACGATCCCTATGCCGTGCTTTTCGCCCAGGCGCCGAAGGTGGTCGACATCGCCGACGCGCGGGTTGGCGGGCGCTGAGCCGTGTAAGCGCCCGGCCTTTGGTCCGGCCATGAAAAAGGCCCGGCCCCCGCATGGGGACCGGGCCTTTTTCGTGGCCAGCCGGCGCGATCAGAAGATGCGGCAGGCAGTCTCTGCCGGGGCGGCGAGCAGCTTCTCGAGCTCGGCATCCAGCTTCAGCATGGTCAGCGAGACACCGGCCATCTCGATGGCGGTGCAGTATTCGCCGACATAGTTGCGGGCGATCGTCAGGCCGGTTTCGGCGGCCAGCTTGGCGGCCTTGTTGTAGACCACGTAGAGTTCCGCCGGCGGGGTGCCGCCGAGGCCGTTGACCATCAGGGCCACGCGGTCGCCCGACTGGAACGGCAGGTCGCTCTGCACGGCGGAGTAGAGGATCTGGGTGATCTCGTCGGCGGACTTGATCTTGGTGCGCTCGCGGCCCGGTTCGCCGTGGATGCCCACGCCCACTTCCATCTCGTCATCGCCGATCTCGAAGATCACGTCGCCCTTGGCCGGCGGGATGCAGCTGGTCAGCGCCACGCCCATGGTGCGCACGTTCTTGTTGACCTTGTCCGCCACGGCATAGACCGCGTCGAGATCGGCACCGGCTTCGGCTGCGGCGCCGGCGGCCTTCATCACGAAGAAGTTGCCGGCCACGCCGCGGCGGCCGACGGTGTAGAGCGAATCCTGCACCGCCACGTCATCGTTGATGATGAACTGCTTGAGGCGGATGCCTTCTGCTTCCGCCATTTCGCAGGCCATGTCCCAGGCCATGCGATCGCCCTGGTAGTTGTTGACCAGCACCAGCACGCCGGCATCGGTGGCCACCGCCTTGATCGTCTCGTAGCAGGCGTCGACCGGCGGGGCGGCGAAAACCGGGCCCTGGCAGGCTGCGGTCAGCATGCCCGGGCCGACGGCCATGACGTGGGCCGGTTCGTGACCCGAGCCCGAACCCTGCACGATCGCCACCTTGCTGGCATCGACATTCTTGCGCTTGATCATCTGGAATTCGAGGTTGCCTTCGAGCAGGTCCGCGTTTGCGGCCAGCACGCCGGACATGAATTCAGGCACGAAATCGGCAGGATTGTTGACGAATTTCTTCATGGCGAGTCTCTCTCTCCCGGTAAACTGCGGCGGTTGGGTAACCTAGCGCTTCAATTCAGGGGCATTCGGGACAAAGTCAACACCGTAGTGCTTGCACCAGTCGGCAAGGATGGTGGCAATGCCCACGATGCCCGGATCGGGGGTGTTGGAACTGCGCTCGCCCACCTGGCTGGCGCGGCCGCGGTGGGCCACCAGCTTGCGGGTCTCGTCGATCGCCTCGTCGGCCACCCTGGCAACGGCGGCGAGCACGGCCCGCATGTCGCTGCCGTCCATCGCCTGCATCGTCTCATGGATCGGGATCAGCGCATCGAGCAGCGTCTTGTCGCCGCGCTTGGCGCCGCCACGGGCCATGATCCCTTCCAGCGCCGATCCGACCATGTCGGTCAACTGCTGGTGGGTCACTTCGGTCAGCCCCTTGGACACCATCCCCGCGCGCATGAAGCCGGTGCCCCAGATCGGGCCTGAGGAGCCGCCGACGTGCTTGGAGCAGATCATCGAGATCTTCAGCAGCATGGCGCCGATCGCGCTCTTGTCGATCGTCGGCAGGTCAGCCTTGATCACCCGGAAGCCGGTGGCGAGCGAGGTGCCGAAATCGCCGTCGCCGGCAAGGCCGTCGAGATCCGAGAAGTATTTCTCGTTGCGGATCACGGTGTCGCAGGTGACGTCGATCGCCTGTTCTATGTCGGCCAGTGTCAGGGCAGTCATGTGGTTTTCCTCTCCCTCGCGCTTCTTCAGGCTGCCTTGGCAGCCGCGTTGAGCGCGTTCAGGTCTGCAATGGTAATAAGGACGGGATCGTCGCCCAGTTCGGGTACCACTTTCGCCGCCCCGGCAAAATCCTCGTCCGTGGTATAGGTGCTGGTGGTGATCAGCGTGGGAATGCCCGCGCCGGTGGCGGCGAGCAGGCCGTTGCGGCTGTCCTCCACCACCATGCAGTCTGATGCGGGCAGGCCCAGCGTTTCCAGCGCCAGCAGGTAGATGTCGGGTGCGGGCTTCTTCTTCGGCACGCAGTCCCCGGCATGGACGAACTCGAAGGCGGCCTTGCGCTCCGGTCCGAACAGGTCGAGTACGGCATCGATGAACTTGGGGTTCGACGTGGTGCAAACGCCCAGCCGTACGCCCGCTGCCATCGCCTCGTCGATGATCCGCAGGATGCCGGGGCGAACCGGCAAGTCCGCCACGATCTCGGCAGTAAGGCGGGTCTTCTCCTTGTGCAGCGCAAGGATCAGTTCCTGCTGCCCGCCGAACCGGGCAACCTGCGCCTCGGGCCAGCCGAACTCGTCGAAATAGACCGTCATCCGCTCCTTGCCGCCGGCGGTGAGCAGGAGCCTTGCATAAAGCTCCACGCTCCATTCGGCATCGATGCCGAATTCCCTGAACGCCAGGTTGAAGCCCACGCGGTGCGCGTCACGCTCGGTATCGACGAGAACGCCGTCGCAATCGAAGATCAGTGCCTTGATCATGTTCCCCGTCGCTCCCCTCAGGCCGCCTGCAGCTGGCTCTGGAGGAAGGCGGCACCCTGATCCTTGCCGCCGAACTTCTCGATGAAGCCGGCGAACATCGCCTTGCATGCCTGGTACTGGGCATCGCCCACACGCAGCGGCTCGAAATCCTTGGGGTTGGCCAGGTGATAGTCGACGAAGCTCTTGACCCACACGTGCTTGAGGTTGGTCGAGATGTTGATCTTGGCCGCGCCGCGGGCGATCGCCTTGGCGAAGGTCTCGTCCGACAGGCCGGTGCCGCCGTGCAGGGCCATCGGCGTACGGGTCAGGGTGTTGATCGCGGCAATGCGGTCGAAATCGACCTTGGGTTCGCCCTTGTAGTAGCCGTGTGCGGTGCCCACGGCGCAGGCGAAGGCGGACAGGTCCAGCGCATCGCAGAAGCGCTTGGCGTCTTCCGGGTCGGTCAGGACGCTGTCGTCCTCTGCAACCACCATGTCGTCTTCCACGCCCATGATCTGGCCCAGTTCGGCTTCCATGCCCACGCCATACTTCTCGGCGATGTCACGCACCTTCTTGGACTGCGCCAGGTTCTCCTCGAACGGCAGTTCGGACGCATCGATCATGATCGAGGTCCAGCCAGCGCGGGCGCATTCCTCGATCATGGCGATGTCATGGCAGTGGTCGAGGTGGAGCACCACGGGCACCGGCGAATCTTCAGCCACGGTGCGCACCCAGGAGACGATTTCCTTGTGGCTGTAGTACTTGATGGTCTTCGACGAGGTCTGGCAGATCACCGGCGCGTTGAGGCCTTCTGCGGCCTTCACCATGGCCTTGGTGGTGTTGTAGTCCACCAGGTTGAATGCGGCGACGGCGTAATGGTTGTCCATTGCGTGGCGCAGCAGCGGCTTCATGTTCACCAGAGGCATGATCAAGCTCCTTTAGATCCAGCGGGCCCGCTCAAAGCTCCCCAGCAAAGGGCCCATCGAATCGGCTCCATAACCAGACTCGGCCAAGGGTGCCACCCGTCAATGCGGGACAATTACGAAGTGCTGCAAAAAACGCACAGATGGTGGCTGTGGTTCCTTCGCCGGGTGGGGTCAGGCAGGGCGCGCGGGGGATTGACCGCCTGCACCGCCCATGGCAATCGCCAGCCACCCTGCGGGTGTAGCTCAATGGTAGAGCAGCAGCTTCCCAAGCTGACGACGGGGGTTCGATTCCCCTCACCCGCTCCAGCACTTTTCCATGATCCGTGGCCCGTCTCGGCATCCCTTCGTGACCCTTGCCTCGGCCGGATGACCTTGGCCGGATGACCTTGGCCGAAAGTCCCATACTTGCCCGCGCAACAAAGACTTGCGCGGAAGAGGCCCGCCTTTAACATAGGTTAACCAGGGCCTGCTTTCGCCAGTTGCGGTGGCGCCCCGGTTTCTTGGGGATCACTACTGCATGCTTCACGTCGCCGACCCGGTGCACACCTGCGCCCGCACCCGCTTTGCCCGCAACCTGCTGGTTTCAACTTCACTGGTGGCAGCGATCGCTGCGGTTCCGGTCCAGGCGCAGACTTTCGACATCGGCGGCGGCGAACTCGTTGTCGACGATTTGAGCGCACTGCCGATCGACAATGCAACGGTCATTACCAATGGCACCTTGACGGTCGACACCGCGGCGGTTCTGCCCCCTTATACAGGCACCCTCAACGACAGTCTGGGGCCGCTCAGCCTCAACAAGGCGGGCACGGGCACGCTGACGCTGTCGGGCGCGAACACTTATACTGGCAATACGCTTGTTTCTGCCGGGACGCTCAGGGTCGCCAGCTCGGACGCGCTCGGCAGCAGCGCAGGCGGGACGACTGTAAGCAGTGGGGCGAGCCTGCTGATCACCGGGTCATCATCGGCGACGCGTAATATTACTGACGCGCTGACAATCAGCGGCACTGGCCAAGGCGGCATCGGCGCGATCCGAGTGGAACCCGATGCCAATCCGGGCTTTCAGGGGGTCAATCTGGCGGGCGGCGTCACGCTGACAGCCGATGCGACGATCACGAACACCGACCGCATGCTGCTGAGCTTTACCGGTTCTGGCATCCAGCTGGGCGGCTCCACGCTCACCTTCAATTCGGAAGAGACCGGCAATTCCACGACACGCGTCGGAGTCGGGATTTCCGGGACCGGCGGCCTCATCAAGAACGGTCCTGGCCTGCTCGATCTGGCCGGGACAAACCTGTTCACAGGGCCTGTAACGCTCAATGGCGGAGATATCTCGCTCAGGAACGGGGCGGCACTGGCCGATTCAGTCGCGGTGACCGTGGCTGATGGCGCCGTGCTCGGTGTCTCAGGCACCGAAACCATCGGATCGCTGGCGGGCAGCGGTCGGGTGATCTTGACGAGCGGTGTCACGTTGACGACCGGGACCAACAACACGTCGACTATCTATGCAGGGACCGGTCCGAACAGCATTGTCGGCAGTGGGAACCTGGCAAAGACCGGCACAGGCACGTTCACCCTCACGGGTAACAACGGCTACACCGGCACCACCACGATCAGCGGCGGCACGCTGCAGATCGGCAATGGCGGCACAACCGGCACGCTGGGCAGCGGCGAGGTTATCAACAATGGCGCGCTGGTGTTCGACCGGTCGGATGTTTTCACTGTCGGCAACGTCATCAGCGGCAGCGGAACGCTGACCAAGCAGGGTGCGGGAAATCTGACGCTGAGTGGCGCGAACACCTATTCGGGGGTGACGACCGTTTCGGGAGGCACGCTGACCATCACCGCTGGTGGCGCATTGGGCAACACTGTCGGCGGGACCACGGTCGCAGACGGCGCAACGCTGGCGTTCGGCACGGGTGCAACCATTGCCGAAGCCATCAATTTCAGAGGAACCGGGGCGGGCGGCGTTGGCGCGTTGAATGCGCTCGCGTCGGTTAACCTCGATGGCAATATGGTCCTCGAGGCAGACGGGTCGGTCAGCGTCCAGAACTTACAGCTGATCCGTTTCCGGGGGGCGACCTTCGGGGCGCTCGGCAATGCCGTGCTGACCCTCAATACCCTCGGTAACTCCACGATCTTCCTGAATTCCGCGCTGAGCGGGATCGGCGGCCTGATCAAGAATGGCACCGGGCAGGTCCAGCTCGCCGGCAAAAATACTTTTACCGGCCCGGTCACGATCAACGCGGGTGTCCTGCAGGTGACGGGCGGAAGTGCGATCGAGGATTCCGTGGCAATCACGGGAGTCGGGTTGGGTCGCTTCTCGCTGGACGCCAGCGAGACCATCGGCTCGATCGCGGGCGAAGGTTCGATTGCCCTGTTCAACAATTCGACCCTGACGACCGGGGGCAACAATTCGAACACCAGCTATTCCGGCCAGATCCTTTCTACCGGCAGCCTCGTCAAGACCGGCACAGGTACGTTCACCCTCACGGGTAACAACGGCTACACCGGCACCACCACGATCAGCGGCGGCACGCTGCAGATCGGCAATGGCGGCACAACCGGCACGCTGGGCAGCGGCGAGGTTATCAACAATGGCGCGCTGGTGTTCGACCGGTCGGATGTTTTCACTGTCGGCAACGTCATCAGCGGCAGCGGAACGCTGACCATGCAGGGTACGGGAACGCTGACGCTGTCGGGCAACAATACGATCGATGGCGGCATCACCGTGGCGGGCGGAACCCTGCGCCTTGCCAGCAACAACGCTGCGGGCGGCGCGGCAGGGCGGATCACCACCACCGGATCGGTGATCGACTATGCCAACGGCGTGACCATGGCCACGCCGATCACGCTCAATTCCAACACCACGCAGCTGCAGGTGCTGACCGGCAGCGCGACCCAATCGGGCGTGATTTCCGAAACCGGCGGCGCGCGGCCGCTGGAGAAGATCGGCGCGGGCGAACTGGTGCTGACCAGCAACCCATCCTTTACCGGCGATCTGACGATAACCGAAGGCACACTGACGGTTCGGACGTCGACCACCTGTTGCTCACTCGGCGAAATCGATGTCATCGTTGGCAGCAGCAACACCTTGAACGAGGCTACGTTCAAGGTTGGCGGCTTTGCATTTGTGCGCTCCCTTTCGGGCGGCGCTGCGGCTGACAAGATGACCGTCACGATCGAAGAATATCTGGCCGTGACTGGTGATGTCGACACAACCTATTCCGGCAAGGGCACCGGGGCGGGCCAACTGAATGTGCAAGGCGGCGGATCGCTGAACCTGACGGGTGACTGGTCGGGCTTCACCGGACAGATGTTCGGCAGCAATGGCGCGCTCAGCCTGACGGGCGACGCCGTTACGGGAGCCAGCGTGGTCGGGGCCGACTTCCTGGGCACATTCACAACCGATGGCGGCGCCTTGTCGCGCAATGCGCTGGTCTTCTACCGGGGGAGCGAATCCCAGCCATCGCTGGTCGAGTTTACCGGATCGGAAACAGTCGCCTTCCTTGGCGGCGCGCGGCGCGAGTCCGTTCTGCGGCTGACCGGTACAGGCACCGTGCTGACGCTGACCGGCGAATACGACGCGATCCCGTCATATCTGAACCGGGGCGGCATCAGTGGCCAGGGTAGCCTAGTGATCGAGGGAGGGGCGCATACCTTCCGCGGGCTTTATGACTACACTGGTTCGACCACCATCAACGGCGGTTCGCTGACGCTGCTGGATACACCGGGCTTCTTTACGGCCACCCTGGCCTCGTCGGTGGTGAGTATTGGCGAGGACGGGACCCTTGTGCTGGATGGCGGCACCTTTACCGCCAACCCCGCGATCACCAACAACGGCCTTTTGACGATCAGCGGCAACGAGACAATCGGCTCGCTCGCCGGTGCCGGCACCCTGACCTTGAACGCATTGCTGACCACCGGCGGCAACAACACCTCGACCACGGTG
>CAZTED010000001.1:0-2277 GCA_964612175.1 uncultured Sphingomonadaceae bacterium | reverse complement strand
CCTGACCTTGAACGCATTGCTGACCACCGGCGGCAACAACACCTCGACCACGGTGGATGGCGCCATCACCGGCACCGGCGGTCTGGTGAAGACCGGGACGGGCACCTTCACCGTCACCGGCAACCTCGACCTCGACGGGGCGATCGGCGTCAACGGCGGCACGCTGGCGCTGTCTGGCAACAACACGATTGATGGCGGCATTACCGTGGCGGGCGGAACCCTGCGGCTTGCCAGCAACAACGCTGCGGGCGGCGCGGCAGGGCGGATCACCACCACCGGATCGGTGATCGACTATGCCAACGGCGTGACCATGGCCACGCCGATCACGCTCAATTCCAACACCACGCAGCTGCAGGTGCTGACCGGCAGCGCGACCCAATCGGGCGTGATTTCCGAAACCGGCGGCGCGCGGCCGCTGGAGAAGATCGGCGCGGGCACGCTGAGCCTGACCGAAGCCAACACCTTCACCGGCGACCTTACTGTGACCGAAGGCACGCTGCGGCTTGCGGCGACGGGCCGCGCGCTTGATTCGGCGGTCGATCTGGTGATCGGCAGCGCCGGCACGGTTACTTCGGCCACGGTCGATGTCGATAGCCGTATCTTCATCAATTCCCTGGCATCGGGGGCGGATCCGGATGCCGTGGGGCTGATGCTGGATCTCGACGATGCCGACCTGGTCATCATTGGTGCCGTCGATAGCACCTATGCCGGTGCCTACAGCGGAGCCGAAGGTGCACTGGTCAATAACGGATCTGGGGTGTTGACCCTGACCGGGGATGGCAGTGCCTTCAGCAACTTTATCCTCGCCGGCACACCGAATGCCGAGATTGCCATCACCGGTGATGGCGTTACCGGCGCTCAGTCGTTGATTGCCTTGAACGATGGGAAATTCAGCACGGATGGCGGCGCGCTGCTGGACAATGCCAAGCTAGTCTTGCGGCTGGGCGGCACCATGGAGTTTACCGGATCTGAAACGGTCGGCACCATCGCCAACGAACTTGGGACTGGCTCGTCAAGCGGCATCATCACGCTGGAAGGTGCGGGTACGACCCTGACGCTGACCGGCAAGACCAGCCGCTTTAACGCGACCGGATTTTCGGGCCTGTCCGGCAGCATCGCAGGCAGTGGCAACCTGGCGCTGACCGGCGGCGTCCACACCTTCACCGGCGCCAACACCTACTCCGGCAGCACCACCTTGAGCAACGGCGCGACCATGCAGCTGGCCCGTTCCGGAAGCCTCGCATCGACCTACATCGAACTGGTCGGCAGCGGCGGTACCTTGCAGACAGATGGCGGCGCGCTGGCGAACACTGCGGCGGTCAACAACAGCGGCCTCTTCCGCATCACCGGCAACGAGACGATCGGCAGCGTCGGTGGCAGCGGCAACATCGTCCTCGAAGGTGACCTCACCACCGGTGGCAGCAACGCCTCGTCCACCATCTCGGGCATCATCTCCGGGTCGCGCAGCCTGACCAAGCAAGGCACCGGGACGCTGACCCTGACGGGCGCCAACACCTATACCGGGGCCACCGCGGTCAACGCGGGCGTGCTCGCGCTGACAGGCAGCGGGAGCCTGGCCTCCACCACCCTTTCCACCGGCAGCGGCGGTACCTTGCGGACCGATGGCGGCGCGCTGGCGAACACTGCGGTGGTCAACAACAGCGGCCTCTTCCGCATCACCGGCAACGAGACGATCGGGTCCATCTTCGGCAGCGGCGGCCTCCAGCTCGACGCGGCGCTGGCGACCGGTCGCGACAATACCAGCCGGACCCTTTCGGGCGCGGTCAGTGGTTCGGGCAGCCTGGTCAAGCAAGGCACCGGCACGCTGTCGCTTACCGGTGGCATGGTCCTGGGCGGCGCTGTCACCGTGGAAGCTGGCACGTTGGCGTTGAGGGGTACCAACCAGGCCGGTCCGGTGATCGTCGATGGCACCCTGCGTCTGGAGAATGGCGGTACGCTCAGCGGCAGCACCGGCACGATTGCGACCATCGCCGGGACCAGCGGAACCGCAGTCGTCACCGGCGCCGGCAGCAATTGGGCCAGCACCGGCGACCTTGAAGTCGGTAACGGCGGAACCGGCACCCTGACCATCAGCAGTGGCGGCAGGGTGAGCAACCGTTTCGCCCGCGTAGGCGATGCGGCAAGCGCCACCGGCACTGTTCTGGTTACCGGCGAAGGCAGCCTGTGGGCCAATGCACTGAATATCGAGCTGGGCACGCTGGGCACCGGCCGCCTGACCGTTGAAAGCGGCGGCGCGGTGACCAGCAACGCCGGGTT